>NZ_CAHJWH010000087.1 GCF_903642205.1 Caulobacter sp. S45
GCTCGTGCCGCTCCAGCACTTCGGCCAGGTACTTCCCCGTCCAGCTCGCCGGGTCCTTGGCCACCTGCTCGGGCGTCCCCTCCGCCACGATCAGGCCGCCGCCGTCGCCGCCCTCTGGGCCGAAGTCGAGCAGCCAGTCGGCGGTCTTGATGACGTCGAGGTTGTGCTCGATCACCACCACCGTGTTGCCCGCGTCGGCCAGCTCGTGCAGCACCTCCAGGAGCTTGCGGGTATCCTCGAAATGCAGGCCCGTAGTGGGCTCGTCCAGGATGTAGAGGGTGCGCCCGGTGGCCCGCCGGCTCAGCTCCTTGGACAGCTTCACCCGCTGGGCCTCGCCGCCGGAGAGCGTGGTGGCCGACTGGCCGACCTTGACGTAGCCCAGGCCGACCCGCTTCAGCGTCTCCATCTTGTCCCGGATGGAGGAGACCACCTTGAAGAAGTCCGCCGCCTCTTCCACCGTCATGTCCAGCACGTCGCTGATCGACTTGCCGCGGTAAAGTATCTCCAGCGTCTCGCGATTGTAGCGCCGGCCTTTGCAGACATCGCAGGTGACGTAGACGTCGGGCAGGAAGTGCATCTCGATCTTGATCAGGCCGTCGCCCTGGCAGGCCTCGCACCGCCCGCCCTTGACGTTGAAGCTGAACCGGCCAGGGCCGTAGCCCCGCGCCTTGGCGTCCGGCAGGCCTGAGAACCAGTCCCGGATCGGCCCGAAGGCGCCCGTGTAGGTCGCGGGATTGGAGCGCGGGGTGCGTCCGATCGGGCTCTGGTCGATGTCGATGACCTTGTCGAACTGGGTCAGGCCCTCGATCCGGTCGTGAGGCGCCGGCGCGTCCGAGGCGTTGTTCAGCCGGCGCGCGGCGGCCTTGTAAAGCGTCTCGATGGTGAAGGTGGATTTGCCGCCGCCTGACACCCCGGTGATACAGGTGAACAGGCCGACGGGGATTTCCCCCGTCACGTCCTTAAGGTTGTTGCCCCGCGCGCCATGGATGGTGATGACCTTCTTCGGGTTGCGCTTGCGGCGCACCTCCGGGATGGCGATCTCGCGCGCGCCGGTGAGGTACTGGCCGGTGATGCTGTCCTTCGAGGCCTTGATGTCGTCCGGCCTGCCCTCGGCGATGACGTGGCCGCCGTGGATGCCGGCGGCGGGGCCCATGTCGATGACGTGGTCGGCGGTGAGGATGGCCTCCTCGTCGTGCTCCACCACCAGCACCGAGTTGCCGAGGTCGCGCAGCTCCTGCAGGCTCTTCAGCAGCCGCGTGTTGTCGCGCTGGTGCAGCCCGATGGAGGGCTCGTCCAGCACGTACAGCACCCCCGTCAGCCCGCTGCCGATCTGCGAGGCCAGCCGGATGCGCTGGCTCTCCCCGCCGGAGAGCGTGCCGGACGCGCGCGCCATGGACAGGTAGTCCAGCCCCACCTCCACCAGGAAACGCAGCCGGTCGTTGATCTCCTTCAGGATGCGCCGGGCGATCTCGAGCTGCTTAGGGCTAAGCGTCGGTTCCAGCTCGGTGAACCAGGCGCGGGCGTCGCGGATCGACAGGCCCGACACCTCCGAGACGTTCCGCCCGCCGATCTTCACCGCCAGGGCTTCCGGCTTCAGGCGCGCGCCATGGCAGGCCTCGCACGGCGTCTCGGACTGGTAGCGGCCGAGTTCCTCGCGCACCCAGGCGCTGTCGGTCTCGCGCCAGCGCCGCTCCAGGTTCGGCAGCACGCCCTCGAACGCCTTGGAGACCTCGTACTTGCGGGCGTTGTCGTCGTAGGTGAACTTCACCTTCTCAGCCCCCGTGCCCTGCAGCACCACCTTGCGCGCCGCATCGGCCAATTCGTACCAGGGCAGGTCCATCGAAAAGCCGTAGTGGCGCGACAGCGCCTGCAGCGTCTGGGTGTAGAGCGGCGAAGGCCCCTTGGCCCAGGGCGCCACCGCCCCCCGGTGCAGGCTCTTGTCCTTGTCCGGGATCACCAGGTCGGCGTCGAAGGTCAGCTTCTGGCCGAGCCCGTCGCACTTGGGACAGGCGCCGAACGGGTTGTTGAAGGAAAAGAGGCGCGGCTCGATCTCGCTGATGGTGAAGCCCGAGACGGGGCAGGCGAACTTCTCGGAGAACAGCAGCCGCCGGGCCGCCTTCTCGCCCGGCTTCACGTCGGCCCATTCCGCTATGGCGATGCCGTCGGCCAGGCGCAGGGCCTGTTCCAGGCTGTCGGACAGGCGCGTCTCCAGGCCTTCCTTGACCACAATGCGGTCCACCACGACGTCGATGTCGTGCTTGAACTTCTTGTCGAGCTTGGGGGCCTCCTCGATCAGATAGAGCTGGCCGTCGACCTTCACGCGCTGGAAGCCCTGGCGCTGCCAGTCGGCCATCTCCTTGCGGTACTCGCCCTTACGGCCCTGGACGACGGGGGCGAGCAGGTTCAGCCGCGTGCCTTCCGGGAGCGCTGTGATCTTGTCGACCATCTGGGTGACGGTCTGGCTCTCGATCGGCAGGCCCGTCGCGGGCGAGTAGGGCACGCCCACCCTCGCCCAGAGCAGGCGCATGTAGTCGTGGATCTCGGTGACCGTGCCGACGGTGGAGCGGGGGTTCTTGGAGGTGGTCTTCTGCTCGATGGAGATGGCCGGCGACAGCCCCTCGATCAGGTCCACGTCGGGCTTGCCCATCAGCTCCAGGAACTGGCGGGCATAGGCGGACAGGCTCTCCACATAGCGCCGCTGGCCCTCGGCGTAGATGGTGTCGAAGGCGAGGCTGGACTTGCCCGACCCGGACAGCCCGGTGAGCACCACGAGCTGGCCCCGGGGGATGTCGACATCGACGCCCTTGAGGTTGTGCTCCCGCGCGCCGCGCACGCGGATGAAGTCGTGTTCGGGCATCGGGCGTTCCGGGGCTGCGCCGCGGGGCCGGCGCGATCCTCATATGTAGTGTGGGAGGGTAGCGCGGCATGGGGAACGGAGCAAGAACTTCGATGGCGGTATTGGTCTCATTGCAGCGCCTAGCGATCCAAGCTCACTATCGAGCGTCGGTCAGGTTGCTCTCTCCCGAAGGTGGTATTAGCGTTATAGTCGCCAGTACGACTTATGGCACCTCAAGTCAGAACAGAATGGCCGATGGCATGTCATTTAGGATCGCTAGTCGCAGTAGCAATGCTTTTTCTCGCTAACAAGCCAGCATGGTCTGAGAGCTACATACCAATTGGCCCAGATGAAACTGGCAGCATTAACTCTTTAGATTTTGACAGCATCAAACCGTCTGGACCCTCTGTACAGTTTACGTACCGGTCTATGTACAAGCACGACCCAAAGTGGAACGTGCCAGCCAATAATCATAGCTATGTCGGTACGATGATTGACAACTGCGACAATGAAATAGTCGCCGACGCCTCATGGAAGATATTAGATCTTAACGACGTTGTAGTTGGGCACGGAAATACAAACCGTGACAGGCTACAGTTTTCTCACGATCCGGATAGCGAAACCCTCTTGCCGAAGATTGCGTGTGCACGAGTGAAGCTCGTGACGGACGCTGCTTCGGCCGCAAATGCTGCGAGACCGATTGACTCCGACGAGGCCAGGCTTCAGCCCCAGAGCAAAACAAACTCGGTGCCTGGGGGAAACAAGTCCGCTAGCATCACCCATGGACGAGGATACACAGAGTTCCACGATAAGGGAATTTCGGCACAGGTTGATAACACGGGCAAGGGAGCGGTGCTCTGCTTGTGGCAGATATATAGTTTTATCATTGAGGTCGGAAATCAGTGTTTCAAAAACAATGATGACATACAACGAGAGTTGGTTGAATCTGTAAAGCGGATCGACGCTTTTATTATCAGAAACAGCTCGCATCCAGTGACGCAAGCGCAACTCTCTGCGTCGGAGGCTCAGGCCACGCAGAATCTTCATAAGTCCGGTAACATGTGCAAGGGAGACGGAGCCAATCTCTACCAACGAGTGCGAAGTGGCGGAGCAGCGGGCATACATGGCTCGTTAGACGAGCTGCTTTCAGTTCCTAGAGAGCCAGTGATGAACCCGTGCCTGTAAAGGGGACGTCCTTTTACACACATTACAATCTTTCTGCTTGCACTGTTTACGTCGCGCAGTGCCGCCGTGCTCGGGCGCGCCAAGGCGACCTGCTGCGTAGGCGAGCCTGCGGCTCAACCTTGACCCTCTTAATCCCGATCATCCCGGCGAATGCCGGGACCCAGATTGTAGGGCTCTCGGATGGGGGAACGGGAGCGCTGCAAACCTCTGCACCTCTGCGCCTTGTAATCTGGGTCCCGGCATTCGCCGGGATGAGCGGATTAAAATTTGGGGGATTAGGGCGGTCAGCAGTTCAGAGTCTCGTAGAGATCGGTCCAGGTTGGGTTGGCCGCTTCGATCAGCATGAGCTTCCAGCTGCGGCGCCAATCCTTCATGCGGCGCTCGCGGATGAAGGCGGACTCGCGGGTGTCGTGGGTCTTGTACCAGACGAGGCGGTCGCAGCCGTGGCGGGAGGTGAAGCCGTCCTGCGCCTTGATCTTGTGGTGGTGGATGCGGCGGGCGAGGTCGTCGGTGGAGCCGATGTAGATCGTGCCGTTGCGGCGGCTGGCGACCATGTAGGTGTAGAACACGGGGGACCGTCCCACCTTATAATCTGGGTCCCGGCATTCGCCGGGATGAGCGGAGGTGAATCAACCGTGTGGTGTGTAGACGATGAGCACACGCGCCGCAGCCTAGCAAGGCTCCCGATTCCCCCTGCTCCCATTCCAGCCTAGAACACCCTCTCGCACCCCGGAGCCCGCCCATGAAGATCGCCCGCATCGAGACCATAAAGGTCCCGCCCCGCTGGCTGTTCGTGCGGGTGGAGACTGACGAGGGCCACGTGGGCTGGGGGGAGGCGAGCCTGGAGGGGCATGCGGGGGCGGTGGAAGGGGCGTTCGGCGAGCTGCGGGAGCGCTTCGTCGGCCACGACCCCTTCCGCATCGAGGACGCCTGGCAGGTGGGCTACCGCGGCGGCTTCTATCGCGGGGGTCCGGTGCTGATGAGCGCGCTGTCGGGGCTGGATCAGGCGCTATGGGACATCAAGGGGAAGGCGCTGGGGGTGCCGGTGTGGCAGCTGCTCGGCGGCAAGGTGCGCGACCGCATCCAGTGCTACGCCTGGATCGGCGGCGACAAGCCGGAGGAGGTCGGCGAGGCCGCGGCGGGGCGCAAGGCGCAGGGCTTCAAGGCCATCAAGATGAACGCCACCTCCGAGATGCAGTGGCTGGACACGCCGGCCTCGCTGAAGGCCACCGTGGCCCGGGTGGCGGCGGTGCGGGACCAGGGCGTGGACGCGGCGCTCGACTTCCACGGCCGGGTGCACAAGCCCATGGCCCGCCAGCTGGCCGACCGGCTGATGGAGGTCTCACCCCTGTTCATCGAGGAGCCCATGCTGTGCGAGAACATCGAGGGCCTGCGCCAGATCGCCAACATGAGCCACGTGCCGATCGCGGCGGGCGAGCGGCTCTACTCCCGCTGGGACTTCAAGCGCTTCTTCGAGGAAGCCATCCTGGACATCTGCCAGCCGGACGTGAGCCACGCCGGCGGCATCAGCGAGACCCGGCGGATCGCCGCGATGGCGGAGGCCTACGACATCGCGCTGGCGCCGCACTGTCCGCTCGGCCCCATCGCCTTCGCGGCGTGCCTGCAGGTGGTGGCCGCGACGCCGAACTTCGCCATCCAGGAGATGAGCCTGGGCATCCACTACAACACCGGCGGCCACGACCTGCCGACCTACCTGGCCGACCCGTCGCTGATCACGCTCGACGACGGCTATGTGCAGGTGCCCGAAGGTCCGGGCTTGGGCGTGGTGCTGGACGAGCAGGTGATCCGGGAGGAAGCCAGGAGCTACGCCAGCTGGTCCAACCCGGTGTGGCGCAGCGCGGACGGCGGCTTCACCGAGTGGTAGGGCGCGACTGACGCCAAATAAGTGCTGAAATCCACTCTTTGCCGGCCTCATTCTAAGCCTGTTGCGGTACGAGACTGCAGCACGCCCGGTGGACGCCTCGTCCTTCGACAAGCTCAGGATGAGGCGGCTGGTAGGGTTTATGCATCAGCTCCTGCCGCTCCAAGGTCCCGATCTGGCACGCTGAACTCATGAACGGCCGCTAACGCCGTCGTTTCACGGCTCTCTAAGAGTTCTGCGCGACATTGGTCGGGATCGTGCCCTGTTGCGGGGGACGTGTGCCCACGGGTGACGCTTGAAGATTTCCGCCATCTTTGATCGCCTTTCGAGGCGGATCGTCTCGGCGGCGCGCCTGCTGCCGCAGAACCGGCACGGCGCTGTGGCGCTGATGTTCGCCCTTTTGGCGCCCTTGCTGATCCTATGCATGTTCGGCGCCATCGATGTCACCTCGATGAACAACAGCCGCAACCAGCTTCAGTCGGCCACCGACACCGCGGCGCTTGCGGTCAGCTCCACAGACTCCGAGAATCCCAACACTACCGAGGCCACGCTGAAGTCTCTCGCCGCAAGCATGCTGCAGGCCAACTTCAAGGGCGGCACGCCGAGCCTCACCGCGTTCTCGCTGTGCACGCCCGTGCAGACCGCCGACTGCGCAAAGGTGAACGGCAATCCCACGGTGACCAACACGGTCAGCATGACGACCAGCGTGAAGGGATCCTGCTGGGTGCCCCTCGTGCTGCCAGGCGTTTGCACCGGCGGAGGGGAGACCGCGCCGGTCTACGCCTCCAACACCACCAACATCGGCTTTGCCGCCAACATACAGATGAACATGCTGCTGGACGTGTCCGGCTCTATGATCGTGGGCGCGACCACCAACGACGTGAACCTGATCTCCACCTGGGTGACCAACAACTGGAGCCAGGTGCACTATTCCGGGGACAGCAGCCAGTCCAAGCCCTGCGCCTTCGCCTGCCACGACGAGGGCCCGACCCCGGGCAGCACCACCCCCTCCGATGTGCAGACCGGCCTGACCAACGCCCACGCCGCCGGCGCGACCACCCGTTACGACGTGATGATCTCGGCCGCCAGCGCCCTGATCGACCACATCCAGACCGAGGTGACCTCAGGCCCGCAGGCGCAGGCGCTCAGCAAGAACACCTACGGCTTCAACGTCTATTCTCTGAGCGACAACCTGGTTGCGCCGACCGCCGCCTACACCAACACCAACTATTCCGGCGCGAAAACGGCCATCAGCAACGTCCAGCTCGGCGTGGACACGCACATGAACGAGTACCTGCCAACCTTTGTCAGCGACATCGGCGCAGGCGGCACCGGCAACAGCTCGACCTCGCCGCTGAAGTTCGTGATCCTGGTCACCGACGGCGTGGAGTCCGATTTCTACAAGGACTTCTACTCGGGCGAGAACGGCAACGTCGGCTGCAACAACAGCTCCAACCTCGCCTCTGACCCGGCCTGGAGCTACTACACCTTCACCGGCTGCTACGCCTCGCCCATCAACACCGCCTACTGCACCCAGCTCAAGAACAACGGCGTGGTGCTGGCGGTGCTGGAGACCCCCTACGTGCCGCTCACCGGGCAGGACCCCAACGAGCAGCTGTACGAGCTGTTCGTGCGCCACAACCTCTATCCGAGCGGTCCTAGCGGGCCGAGCGCGGTGAGCACGGCGCTCCAGGCCTGCGCCACCACCGGCTACTACTACCAGGCCAACAGCTCTGCGGCGATCTCAAGCGGCTTCACCAGCCTGACCGACAAGTTCCTGGCCTCGACGGCCTACGTGAAGCAGTAGGCAGGACCCATGCTCGTCCTCTCCATCGCAGGTGGGGAGGGCCGCCGAACTTGATGGAGGGGCGCGAGCGCGGAAAACGCCGCGAGACGGCCAACGGTCATTCCGCCTGGCTTCGACGCGCGGCTTGCTCCCCGCGTTCGGCGGCCCTCTCCTGCTGGGTGGGAAAGCGCCTAGCTGCTAGTCCCCCAGCGCCCGGGCTTCTTCCGGCAGCATCACCGGCACGCCGTCGCGGATGGGATAGGCCAGGCCCGCGGCGCGGCTGATCAGCTCCTTCGCCTCACGATCGTACTCCAGCGGCGTGTGGGTCACCGGGCAGACCAGGACCTCCAGCAGGCGGGGATCGACCTCGGAAGTCTTCAGGGGCGAAGGGCTCATGGGATGATTCTCATTGCATCGAGGGAGCTTCGTCCTCGTCGCCCCCGCCCGGCGTCGCGGCGCCCATCTGCAGCAGGGCGACCAGGGCCTGCCGGCGGCTCTCCACTGAAAGCGCCTCCAGCAGCGCCTGCTTTTCCGGCGGCTCGAACGGCAGCGCCATGGACAGGCTGTTGATCAGCGCCTCTATGGGCGCCTCCTTGGCCTGCGTCCAATCGATCTCCAGGCCTCGCCCATCCAGATAGGCCTTCAGGCCGGCGAGGAGCTCGGCTCGACCGGGCTCCAGCTCGCTGTCGTCGCCCTCGCTGTCCAGGTCGAGCTCGTAGCCGGCGAAGGCGGCGCGGACTTGGCGGTAAGGAGTCTGGGTGGAGGGCTCGGCCACCAGGCGGAAGCGGCAGACACCGGTCAGGGTCAGCAGGTAACGGCCGTCCGAGGTCTCCGCATAGCTGGTGATGCGGCCCGCACAGCCCACGGCCGCCAGCGCCGGGTTGTCGCGCGCGCCGCCCGACCGGGTCTGGATCATGCCGATGATCCGCTCGCCTGCCATGGCGTCGTCGATCATGTTCAGATAGCGCGGCTCGAAGATGTTAAGCGGCAGCTGGCCGCGCGGCAGCAGCAGTGCGCCGTCAAGCGGGAAGATCGGGATCAGCTGGGGCAGGTCGGACGCGTGGCGATAGCTGGCCATCGCCTCCACCCTCACGAGAACAGGATGGAGGAGAGGCGCTTGCGGCCCAAGCGCGCCACGTCCGACATCGGCCCCGCCGCCTCGAACACGGTGAGCAGCTGCTTGCGCGCCGCCTCCTCGTTCCACATGCGGTCCTTCTCCAGGATGATCAGCAGGTGGTCGGCGGCCTGATCGAATCGGCCCTGGCCGGCCAGCAGCTTGGCCAGCTCAAAGCGCGCTTCGTGGTCGCCGGCGTCGGCAGCCAGTCGCTGCTCGAAGGCGCGCGACTCCTCCGTGGAGCCAGCTGCGTTGTCGGCGAGCATCAGGGCCGCACGGACGCTGGCGAGGTCGGGGTCCTTGGCGTCGGCGGGGGCCATGGCGGCCGCCTCGCGGGCGTGCTCCAGGTCGCCGCCCGCCATGTAGCAGCGGGCGAGGCCGGCAATGGCTTTCACGTTGTCCGGCTCGGCCTGCAGCACGCCGGCATAGGCCTGCATGGCGCCGGCCAGGTCGCCGGCCTCCAGGCTCTCCCGCGCCATGTCGAGCAGGGCGTCGATGTCCGACGGTCCGGCGGGGCCGCTCAGCCGCTCCACGAAGGCCTTGACCTGGCTGTCGGGCAGCGCGCCCTGGAAGCCGTCCACCGGCTGGCCGTTGTCGAAGGCGTAGACGGTGGGGATCGACTGGACCTTCAGCTGGGCCGCGATCCGCGGGTTCTCGTCGATGTTGACCTTGACCATGCGCACCGCGCCCTTGGCGGCGCGGACGTGCTTCTCCAGCGCCGGACCGAGCTGTTTGCAGGGACCGCACCAGGGCGCCCAGAAGTCCACGATCACAGGGCCGGCGCGGGACGCCTCGATCACGTCGGCCATGAAGGTGGCGTCGGTGGAGTCCTTGACCAGGCCGTCCGCACCCGCGGGCGCTGCGCCCGGCTGGGCCACCTGGACCGGCGGCGGCTTGGGAGCGAAGCCGAACAGGCCGGGCTTGCCGCCGTCGGGGGCGCTCGCGCGGGTCTTGTTGCCAAGCATGGGTCTGATCTCTTCCTGTGGCCCGTCTGCGCCTAAGATGGGCCGCCGCACGGCGGGCTGCAATCGCCGGGACGGCTCACCAGGCGAGTTCGGCCATCACATAGCTGGCGTGGGCGCCCACGGAGTCGAGCAGCGCCTGGGTCCGCGCCAGCGACAGGGCGCCGCCTGGCTCCAGCACCTCGGCAGCATGGACGCCGCTGGCGGCGGCGAACAGCACGTCCAGGTCCTGGCCGTTGGCGCCCTCCACATCGGTGCGCAGGCCATCGCCGATCGCCAGCAGGCCGGTGCGCGGGCTTTCGCGGCCGAGCAGGCGGGCGGCCTCGGCATAGGCGCGCTGGTAGATGGGGGCGTAGGGCTTGCCGGCCATCACCACCTCGCCGCCGAACTCGACGTACACGTCAGCCAGGGCGCCGGCGCAGAAGATGGTCTTGCCGCCGCGCTGAACGACGCGGTCGGGGTTGGCGCAGACCATGACCAGGCCTCGGTCCACGCAGGTCTGCAGCCGCTCGCGGAAGTCGTCGGGCGTCTCGATCTCGTCGTCGAACAGCCCGGTGCAGGAGACGAAGGTCGCCTCCTCCGGCACCTCGGCGAACTTGATCCCCGTTCCGTCGTAGAGCGGCGCGTCGCGCATGGGGCCAAGCGCCCAGGCGGGGCCGGGCGCCCGGGCGCGCAGCTCCTCGCGGGTGGCGTCTCCGGAAGTGACCACGCTCGTCCAGGCGTCGCGCGAGACGCCCAGGGCGTCAAGCTGCAGCACAACGTCGGGTCCGGGGCGGGGAGAGTTGGAGATCAGCACCACCGGCCCGTGCCGGGCCTTGAACCGGGCGAGCGCCGCGCAGCCCTCCGCGAAGGGTGTCCGGCCGTTGTGCACCACCCCCCATATGTCGCAGAACAGGGCGACGTAGTCGGGCGCGACCTCGCGGAGGCCGGTCAGCAGGCGAGGAGGGGTCATCACCGGCGGCTAGAGGGCGGAACGCGCGCGGTCAATGGTGGCCTGACCCCAGGGTCGCACGGAGCGTCGGTGTGGCGTGACGACGATCAGGTCCGGCCGAACCGCTGGGCGGCGTCCCCGACGAACTCGCGTGGGCCTATATGCCCGAGCCGGCTGCGCGTATCCAGCCAGATCCTGCCGCCGATCGCCCGCCACCGCTGGCAGAAGGCGTAGTCCTCGCTGAGATATTCGCGCGTCTCCGGATCGATCAGGCAGTCGAACAGGGCGAACTGGTTCGGACTGAGGCTAGGCGCCATGCGGTTGTGCGAGGCGACGTACCGGGTGTCCGGATAGGCGGCGATGAGCTTGTCGAAGGCGCCCCGGCTGATCAGCATGAAGCCGCAGCCGGCGAACACCCCGGTGGAGAAGCCGTCGATCGTCTGCCTCTCGTCCGGCCCTTCGAGCGTGCCGACATAGCGGGTCTGCGCCGACTCCAGGCTCTCCCCCGCCTGCATCCGTTCGAAGACGGCGGCGTCATAATGGACGACTTTCAAGGGGTACATGCCGGCGACCACCTCTTGATCGAAGGCCAGCATGCGCACAACCGCTTCGGCCGTGAAGCCGATGTCCGCGTCCACGAACAGCAGATGGGTTGCGCTCGGCGTGTCCAGGAACTTGGCGACGAGGCTGTTGCGGGCCCGGGTGACGAGCGAGTCGTAGCCGATCATCTCCACCGTGACCGTCACGCCGCTGCGGCTCCCGTCCAGCAGCAGGGCGCAGACCGACTGCATGTAGCGCTGGCTGACGAGGCCGCCGTAGCATGGCGTGCCGATGACAAGATGCATTGAGCCTCCTCGGGCCGGAGCGGGATCGGTGTGGAGGCAGGTTGCGGGCTGGACGCAGGCGCTTCGATGTCCGGCACGTTTCGCGTCTGATAGGGCGGCCTTCAACCGACTGTCCAGCTCCTGACGGCGGTAGGGCCTTGTCAGACCGCGCCTCAGCCGTAGGCGGCGCGGGTTCTCAAGGGGGCGCGGTTGAACTCTTCCGGGGGCGCGGTCTCGGCCATCACCGCCTCGCGGATGGCGCGGGGCTCGCCGAACAGGTGGCCCTGGCCGAAGCCGACGTCGAGCTCCAGCACCTCCACCACCTGCCGTTCGGTCTCCACCTTCTCGGCGATGATCTCCACGCCATAGCGGCGCATCAGCGGCGCGTAGTCGGCTGCCAGGATGTCGTTCATGGAGGCGAACACCGTGCGCCCGTCCTGCTCCTCCAGTTCGTCAAGGAGCACGGAGGCGCCGATCTTGACGAACTTGACGTCAGCCCGGGCGAGGTCGGCATAGTCCAGGTCCAGGTCGGCCACCTTGTCCATGGAGAAGCGGAAGCCGAGGTCGGCCAGCTTGCCCATGTTCCGGCTCTCCTTGGCGCCGCGGTCGCGGAACGCCTTCTGGCCCAGCTCGAAGATCAAGGCCTGGGAGAGGTCCTTGTTCTGGCTCATGAACTCCAGGAAGCGCGGGAAGAAGCTGTCGTCCGACAGCGAGGCCGGCGAGATGTTGCAGAAGATGCCCACCTGCCGGTCGCTGGACGCCAGCCGCCGTACGATCTGCACGCAGCGGAACAAGAGCAGGTTGTCGATGGCCTGCACCAGTCCCTCCGGCTCGGCCACCGACAGGTACTCCGCCGGCATCATCACCCGCCCGGTGGCGTCGCGCAGGCGTGAGAAGCTCTCGTAGAACAGGGTCCGCCGCTGGGGCAGGTTGACCACCGGCTGGAGGTAGAGATCGACCCGGTTCTCCTGCAGCGCCTCGCGCACCGTCTCCAGCAGCGCCGCGCGCTGGGGGTCCGGCGGCGGGTGGGCGCCTCTGCGGTCGATGACGTGGGTGGCGCTGGCCAGGCGCGCGGACAGGCTCTCGCCCATGCGCGCGACCAAGTCCTCCAGCATGCGCACCTCCGAGACGATGGCCTCGGTGCGCTCCACGCTCTCGCTGGCGATGGTGGAGCCGAGCTTCTCCAGGGCGTCCTGGGTGGCCTCGATATGGTCCGCGAGGATGCGGTGGGCGTCGCGCAGCGTGGCGATCTCGCTCTTCAGCGATGCGGTGTCGAAGATGCGCCCCACAAGCGTGTGGAGCGAGAAGGCGAGCGCCAGGGCGCCCACGAAGGCGCTCAGCCCCGCCGCCCAGCCCGCCCCGCCCCGCCACATCAGGGCGGCGACGGCGAGGGCGGCGAATATGTAGGCGCAGCTCAGAAGCGCCGCCGCCAGCTTGCGCATGGGTCCGCCCGGCTTCGACCCGGAGCGGTCGATTCGGGCGAATATCAGGGGTTAAGGTTAAAAAGGCGATGCGGTTTATGGGCCCGGAAACGCGTCCTGCCGCGCTGTCCTCAGCGCGGCTTTGCACGGGTGGAGCCACCCCTGCGTGGGGCGAACGCATGT
>NZ_CAHJWH010000088.1 GCF_903642205.1 Caulobacter sp. S45
CTTGGACAGGCCGGTCCCGGCGGTCGGCTCGATCGCGGGCCTCAGAAGGGGGGCGTCCAGCAGCGTGCTCGTGACCGGCAGGACGGTGACGGCGGGCAGGTCGGCGAAGTGGTCGCTCTGGACGATGAGCGCCGGCCTCGGCTTGCCCTGATCCCCCTGCAGGGCGACGGTCACCAGGTCACCCCGCTTCAAGCCGTCCACCCGCCGGCGTCCGCGACGGCCGCCCAGGCCTCGTCCAGCGCGGCATCCTGACCGGTCTCGCTGGCCCTGATCGTCGCCGCCTGCCGGGCGCATTCCCGGACGACATCCTGGTCGCGCGTGTCGGGCGCCCAAAGCTGGACCGGCCGCAGCCCCTCGGCCCGAAGTTTGTCCCGCCGCCGCCGGACCCGGTGTGCGCTGGATGATGACGGTGTCCCCATGCGCTACATGTAACGCTTGGAGTTGCAGCCGGCAAACGCCTCGTCGTGCGGCGGCTGGGCGCTGGATGACGCCTACCCGAACACCTCCGCCAGCATCTCCGACATCTGCGCCCACGAGCGCCGGTCGGCGTTGGCGTCGTAGCGGGCGAACTCCGGGCGGCCGAGGCGGCCGCAGTCCGGGTCGGTGAAGCTGTGCACCACGCCGCCGTAAACCGTCATAGTGTAGTCCACCTTGGCCTCGCCCAGCATGTGTGCAAAGGCGTCGCGCGCCTCGGCGGGGATGGAGGGGTCGTCGGCGCCCACCATGGTCAGCACCTTGCCCTTGATCGCCGCCGCCGCGCCCGGCGAGGTCACGCTCAGCCCGCTGTGGAAGCCGATCGCGGCGCGCAGCTCTGCGCCCGAAAGCGCGAGCTCGTAGGCCATGGTGCCGCCGAAGCAGAAGCCGATGGCGGCGATCCGTTCGCCGTCGACCTCCGGCCGGGAGGCCAGCACCCGCATCGGCTCGAGCGTGCGGGCGCGCACCTTGTCGGCGCTCTCACGCAGCGGCTTCATCATCTCTTGGAGCCGGCTCATCTCGCCCGGCTGCGCCCCGCCCCAGAGGTCGCACTCCAGCGCCACATAGCCGAGCGCCGCGATGTGCTCCGCCTTGCCGCGCGAGTGGGCGCCGGGGCCGAAGGCGTGGGGGAAGACCAGCACGCCGGGGCGAGGGGTGGAGACGTCGTCGGGCGTGACCAGCGTGCCGACCATGTCGAGCCCGTCGGCCTGGTAGTTCAGCGTTTCGGTCTTCAAGGGCGGGTCTCCAGGTGGCTCGTTGCGCCGGCTTATAGCTCGGCCATAATGGCCCGCCAGCCGTCGGCTCTCCCTGCAGCGTCTCGCTGATGATATAGAGGCGAAATGGCGAACTCCGATCCATCCTTCTTCGACGAGATCGACGAGGCTGCAGAGATGGCCGCGGACGCTGAAGCTCTGGCGGAAATGGCCCTCAAGGGCGGTATTCCCCATGGGAAGGTGCGGGCTTGGCTTGACACCTGGGGCACTCCGGACGAGACGCCTCCACCCGCTGCATGGTTGAAGTGAGCTGGTCGCCTCAGGCGATCCGGGACCTCTTTGGCATACAACGCTACATCGGGCTGAACAGCCCGCTGGCGGCGCAGCGGGTGGCGGTGCGCCTCCAAGCGGCCGGTGACAGCCTGGGCCTGATGCCCGAGCGTGGCCGACCGGCGAGCGGCGGCGCGCGCGAGGTCACCGTCATCTATCCCTACGTGATCCGCTATAGGGCTGAGCCGAAACTCGTGCGCATCCTACGCATAAAGCACGGGGCGCAGCGACCCGGCTGACGCTGGGTCGCCTACGCGCTCAGCGCCTCCGGCTCGCGCCGCTCGCGCTTCACCAGCAGCTTATTCAGCGCGTGGACGTAGGCCAGCGCCGCCGAGACCACCGTGTCCGTATCCGCCCCCTGCCCGTCCACCAGCCGGCCGTTCTCCTGCAGGCGCACGGTGCACCTGGCCTGGGCGTCGGTCTCCGGCGTCACCGCGCCGACGGAGAACAGGGCCAGCGTCGCCTCGTGCGGGAAGAGCTCGCGGATGGCGCGGAAGGCTGCGTCCACCGGGCCGTCGCCTTGCGCCCGGGCGGAGCGGCGCACGCCGTCGATGCTCAGCACCAGGTCCGCCGTCGACGGCCCCTTGGAGCCGGAGCGGACCTCCAGCTCCTCGAAACTCACCCGTTCATGGTCGCGCACCACCGTCTCGTCGATGAGCGCGATGATGTCGTCCTCGAACACGGTCTTCTTGCGGTCGGCCAGGTCCTTGAAGCGGCGGAAGGCCTCGTTCAGCCGGTTGTCGCCGATCTCGCCGTAGCCGAGCTGCACCAGCTTGTCGCGGAAGGCGGCGCGGCCGGAATGCTTGCCCAGCACCAGGTTCGACTTGGTCCAGCCGACGCTGTCCGGCGTCATGATCTCGTAGGTGGCGGCGTTCTTCAGCATCCCGTCCTGGTGGATGCCGCTCTCGTGGGCGAAGGCGTTCCGACCCACGATCGCCTTGTTGGGCTGCACGTCGAAGCCGGTGATGGTGGAGAGCAGGCGCGAGGTCTTCAGGATGTTCGGCGTTTCGATGCCGTTGGAGAAGCCATAGCTGTCGGGGCGGGTGCGCATGGCCATGACCACCTCCTCGATGGAGCAGTTGCCCGCCCGCTCGCCGATACCGTTGATGGCGCCCTCCACCTGGCGCGCGCCGCCATCGAGGGCGGCCAGCGTGTTGGCCACCGCCAGCCCCAGGTCGTTGTGGTTGTGGGCGGAGAAGATCACCGCGTCGGCGCCCGGCACCCGCTCGCGCAAGGTGGAGAAGATGCGGCGCAGGTCCTCCGGGACCGCATAGCCCACGGTGTCGGGCACGTTGATCGTGGTGGCGCCGGCGCGGATGGCGGCCTCCACCGCGCGACACAGAAAGTCGATGTCGGTGCGGGTGCCGTCCTCGGCCGACCACTCCACGTCGTCGGCATGGTTGCGCGCCAGCGTCACCGAGGCGGTGATGGCGTCGAGCACCGCCTCGGGCTCCATGCGCAGCTTGAACTTCATGTGGAGCGGGCTGGTGGAGATGAAGGTGTGGATGCGCCGGCGTTCGGCTGGGCGGAGCGCCTCCGCCGCGCGCACGATGTCGCCGGGCGACGAGCGGGCCAGGCCGCAGATCACCGGCCCGCGAACGGTCTCGGCGATCGTCTTCACCGCGGCGAAGTCGTCGTTGGAGGCGATGGGGAAGCCGGCCTCGATCACGTCCACGCCCAGCTCCGCCAGGGCCTCGGCCATGCGGACCTTCTCGCTGAGCGTCATGGAGAAGCCCGGCGACTGCTCGCCGTCGCGAAGCGTGGTGTCGAAGATGATGACGCGGTCGGGCGCCATGGCGCCGAAATTGGGGTGCTGGATGGTCATGGGGTCGCCTGAGTCGAGGTGGCTTTCGCTTCGTGCCGTGTCCGCTCAGCGAGCGGCCGTCGTCCCCTGAGCGCTCAAACGCCCTGGAGCGTCCGGCGTCCGCTCAGGGGCGGGTAAGTCGAAGGAGACTGAGGGCCGCGCATGCCCGACCGTTACGCGGGAGGCGCAGACAGGTGCTCGCTTCGGAGGCGAAGGCGGTCATGCGGATCGTCTTGCCTGAAATCGACCCGCGGGACAAGGCGCTCTCAGCCCTTGCGGCATGAATCCACCCTACACACCCCACGACGGGCTGCCGATCGGCATGTCTGTTGCCTTGGACGCGTCTCCGCGATTGCATCCTCGCTCGGATCGTGCTTTACGCGGACGGTCGTTTCGGACCTGCCATGACCCTCTTCGCCCGACTTTGCAGCCCCTCCGCCGCCGCCCTCGCCGCGCCGGCCCGAGTAGCCGCGCCTGGAAGCAGGACGTCCGTTACGAGCTGAAGACCCAGGTCAAAGCCTTCGTAGCCCGCCCGCTTCCGGACCCCGGCGGCGGGCTTTTTCTTGACCTGCGCCGTTCCCGGCGGAAAACCCCTTCAGCCGCGGCCCTAGCCGCCCGACCCTCCAGGCGAACCATGAACTCTCCGATGAAATCCCTGGCCGACCACATCTGGATGAACGGCGAGGTCAAGCCCTGGGCGGAGTGCCAGGTGCACGTGCTGAGCCACGCCCTGCACTACGGCACCTCAGTGTTCGAGGGCATCCGGGTCTATGACACGCCCAAAGGGCCGGCGGTGTTCCGCCTCACCGACCACATCCGCCGCTTCTTCGACTCCGCGCGCATCTACGGCTTCCAGCCGCCCTATTCGGAAGCCGAGATCGTCCAGGCCTGCAAGGACATCACCGCCAGGAACGGGCTGAAGAGCGCCTACATCCGTCCCGTGGCGTTCCTGGGCGAATGCGGCATGGGCGTGATCCCCAAGACCCACAACGCCCCGGTGGACACCGCCATCGCCGCCTTTCCCTGGGGCGCCTACCTGGGCGAAGAGGGCCTTGAGAAGGGCGTGGACGTGTGCGTCTCCTCCTGGGCGCGGCTGGCGCCGAACACCATTCCGGCAGCGGCCAAGGCGGGGGGCAACTACCTGTCGAGCTACCTGATCGGCCGCGAGGCGCGCGAGCGCGGCTTCGCGGAGGGCATCGGGCTGGGCGTCGACGGCCGGCTGTCGGAAGGCGCGGGCGAAAACCTGTTCATCATCAAGGACGGCAGGCTGATGACGCCGCCTGCCGCCTCGTCAATCCTGCAGGGCATCACCCGCGACACCATCCTGCGCCTGGCCGAGCAGGAGGGCCTGACCGTGGTCGAGCAGGCCCTGCCGCGCGAGGCGCTGTATCTCGCCGACGAGCTGTTCATGACCGGCACCGCCGCCGAGATCACCCCCATCCGCTCGGTGGACAGGATCGTCGTGCGCTGCGGAGGACGGGGGCCGATCACCCAGCGCATGCAGGAGCTGTTCCATGGCCTGTTCGACGGCCAGACCCACGACGCCTGGGGCTGGCTTGAGTACGTGCGGGCCGAGGGCGGAACGGCGCCCGTGGCGACGAGGGAAACGGTGCTAGCGGACTAACCTCAACCGCCCATCCCGGCGAATGCCGGGATGGGCGGAATTAGAACGGGAACAAGCGATGACCCCCAGGTCCCTGTACGAGAAGGTGTTCGACGCCCACGTGGTCGAGGCGGAGACGCCCGAGCGACCGGCCGTGCTCTACATCGACCTGCACCTCATCCACGAAGTCACCAGCCCCCAGGCCTTCACCGAGCTGGAGGCGCGTGGACTGAAGGTGCGCCGGCCGGATCGCACCGTCGCCACCATGGACCACTCCACCCCCACCCTGCCCCCGGATGCCGAGGGCGTGCGCCCCTATGCCACGATCCAGGCGCGTCGCCAGGTAGACCAGCTGGAGCGCAACTGCTCCGCGCATGGGATCACCCTTCACGACTGGGAGAGCCCGCACCGCGGCGTCGTGCACGTCATCGGGCCGGAGCTGGGCCTGACCCAGCCCGGCATGACTGTGGTCTGCGGGGACAGCCACACCGCCACCCACGGCGCCTTCGGGGCGCTGGCCTTCGGCATCGGCACCAGCGAGGTCGGCCACGTGCTGGCCACCCAGACCCTGCTGCAGCGCCGTGCAAGGCCCATGCGGGTGACGGTCGACGGGCGGCTGTCGCGGGGCGTCTCGGGCAAGGACCTGGCGCTCGCCATCATCGCCGAGCTGGGCTTCGGCGGCGGCACCGGCGGGGTGCTGGAGTATGCCGGCGACGCAGTGCGGGGGCTCGGCATGGAAGGGCGGATGACCGTCTGCAACATGTCCATCGAGGCGGGCGCCCGCGCCGGCCTGATCGCGCCGGACGCCACGACGCTCGCCTGGCTCTACGGCCGCGAGGCGGCGCCTGACGGCGAGGCCTTCGACCGGGCGGCGAAGCGCTGGCTGTCGCTGGCGTCCGACGATGATGCGGTGTTCGACCGCGAGATGCAGCTGAACGCCTTCACCCTCAGGCCCATGGCCACCTGGGGCACCACGCCCGACGCAGCCGTCGCCATCGAGGACGCGGTACCGCAACCGGCGACCACCGCCGCCCGCAAGTCGCTGGACTACATGCGGATCGAGGCCGGCAAGCCGCTGGCGGGCCAGGCGGTGGACGTGGTGTTCGTCGGCTCCTGCACCAATGGCCGCCTGGCGGACCTGCGCGCCGCCGCCGAGGTGCTGCGCGGCCGCCATGTGGCGCAAGGGGTGCGGATGCTGGTCGCCCCAGGCTCGGACGCCGTGCGTCGCGAGGCCGAGGCCGAAGGGCTGGACCGGGTGTTCCTGGCCGCGGGCGCGGAATGGCGGCTGGCGGGCTGCTCCATGTGCATCGCCATGAACGGCGACCAGGTGGCCCCGGGCCAGCTCGCCGTCTCCACCTCCAACCGCAACTTCGAGGGCCGGCAGGGGCCGGGCGCGCGCACCATCCTCGCCAGTCCCGCGAGCGCGGCGGCCTCGGCGGTGGCGGGCTGCGTCGCCGACCCGCGGCCGTACCTGGACAGCGCGGCCTAGACGCAATCACCAACGGTCATCCCGGCCGTCGCGAAGCGAAGAGCTGGAACCCAGGGCGAGCGATGCACGCGCGGCCCTGGGTCCCGGATCGGCTGCGCCGTCCGGGATGACAGGGAAAAAGGATCTGACCATGACCCCCTTCAAGACGCTGACCTCGCGCACCGTGGTGCTGCCGGCGGCCAATATCGACACCGACCAGATCATCCCCGCCCGCTTCCTGACCACCACCACCAAGCAAGGGCTCGGGCGCGAAGCCTTCCACGACTGGCGCTACGACAAGGACGGTGCGGCGAAGCCCGACTGCATCCTGAACCAGATCGACCCGGCCGAGCACCGGGTGCTGGTGGCCGGCCGCAACTTCGGCTGCGGCTCCTCGCGCGAGCATGCGCCCTGGGCGCTGACCGACTACGGCTTCCGCGCGGTGGTCTCCACCGAGATCGCCGACATCTTCACCTCCAACGCCCTGAAGAACGGCCTGCTGCCGGTCGTGGTGGACGAGGAGACCCACGCGCGCCTGGTCGAGCACGCGGGCGAGCCCGTCACCATCGACCTCCAGGCCAGCGAGCTGCGCATGGGCAACCACGTGGTCAGGTTCACCGTCGAGCCGTTCTCGCGCGAGTGCCTGCTCGATGGCGTCGACGCCCTGGGCTGGCTCGCCGGCCGCATCCCCGCCATCGAGGCCTATGAGCGCGAGCACGCCGCGTGAGCCGCCATAGCCTCGTCCTGCTGCCCGGCGACGGTGTCGGCCCTGAGGTCACCCACGCCGCCCGCCTAGTGCTGCAGGCGGTCGCCAGGCGCTTCGGCCATGACCTCGCATTCGCAGAGCACCCGATCGGGGGTGCGGCCATAGACGCGACTGGCGAGCCCCTGCCCGAGGCCACCCTGCAGGCCTGCGTCGCCAGCGATGCCGTGCTCTTGGGCGCGGTCGGCGGCCCGAAGTGGGACGGGGGCGCCAAGCGGCCGGAACAGGGCCTGCTGGCCATCCGCAAGTCCATGGGCCTGTTCGCCAACCTGCGCCCAGCCAAGATCGACGACCCCCTGATCGACCGCTCGCCGCTGAAGGCGGAAGCGGTGCGCGGCGTGGACATCCTGATCGTCCGCGAGCTCACCGGCGGTGTTTATTTCGGCGAGCGCACCCGAACCGCAACGACCGCCAGCGATCTCTGCGCCTATTCGGTGGAGGAGATCGAGCGGGTGGCGCGCATCGCCTTCGACGCGGCCCGTGGCCGGCGTGGCAAGCTCACCTCGGTGGACAAGGCCAACGTGCTGGAGACCAGCCGGCTGTGGCGCGAGACGGTGGTGCGCCTGCACCGCGACTATCCCGACGTGACGCTGGAGCACCAGCTGGTCGACAGCATGGCCATGAAGCTGATCACTTCACCCTCGAGCTTCGACGTGGTGCTGACCGAAAACATGTTCGGCGACATCCTGAGCGACGAGGCCAGCGTGCTGGCGGGCTCCATCGGCCTACTGGGCTCAGCCTCGCTGGGCGCCTCAGGGCCAGGCCTGTTCGAGCCGATCCATGGCAGCGCGCCGGATATCGCGGGCCAGGACAGGGCCAACCCGATCGGCGCCATCCGCTCGGCCGCCATGCTGCTCCGCTACGGGCTGAAGCTCAAGGCGGAGGCGGAGGCGGTCGAGGCGGCGGTGGGCGCGGCGATCGCGGCGGGCGAGCTGACGGGGGACTTGGGTGGCGCCCTCGGTACGCAGGCGATGGCGGAGAGGATCGCCGCGAGGCTGTAGATCGTCCCGCCCTCCCCTTCCGCTCATCCCGGCGAATGCCGGGACCCAGATGCTAGAACTGGCCGTCGACGCCTTAGGGCGCGGCCATCCTTCCAGCGCCGATGCCTTGTGATCTGGGTCCCGGCATTCGCCGGGATGAACGGGAATGTTAAAGCTTAGCCCGCACGCCCGAGTCCCTTCATGCAGCCCGACTTCCACAAGATCCGCCGCCTCCCCCCCTACGTGTTCGAGGAGGTGAACAAGCTGAAGGCGCGGCTGCGCGCCCAGGGCGTGGACATCATCGACTTCGGCATGGGCAACCCGGACATGCCCACGCCCGCCCACATCGTGGAGAAGCTGGTGGAGACCGCCCGCGACCCCAAGAGCGGCCGCTACTCGGCATCGAAGGGCATACCGGGCCTGCGCCGCGCCATGGCCGGCTACTACGCGCGGCGGTTCGGCGTGAGGCTCGACCCCGACACCGAGGTCATCGCCACCATGGGCTCCAAGGAGGGCTTCGCCAACCTGGCCCAGGCCCTGACCGCGCCCGGCGACACGGTGATCTGTCCCAACCCCGCCTACCCCATCCACGCCTACGGCTTCATCATGGCCGGGGGCGTGATCCGCCACGTGCCGGCGCTGTCGCCCGAGCAGTACCTGTCGGGCATCGACCGGGCGGTGAAGCATTCCGCGCCCGCGCCGTCGGTGATGATCGTCTCCTATCCGTCTAATCCCACCGCCCAGTCGGTGGAGCTGGACTTCTACAAGGAGGTGGTGTGGCTGGCAAAGAAGCACGAGCTGCTGGTGCTCTCAGACGTGGCCTATTCGGAGATCTACTTCGAGGATAACCCGCCGCCGTCGATCCTGCAGGTCGACGGTGCGCGGGACCTGGCGGTGGAGATCAACAGCCTGTCCAAGACCTTCGCCATGGCCGGCTGGCGCATGGGCATGGTGGTGGGCAATGCGCGCATGTGCTCGGCGCTGGCGCGGGTGAAGTCTTACCTGGACTACGGCGCCTTCACGCCGATCCAGGTCGCGGCGATCGCCGCGCTGAACGGGCCGCAGGACTGCGTGGCCGACATTCGCGCCATCTACAAGTCGCGCCGCGACTGTCTGATCAAGAGCATGGCCCAGGCCGGCTGGGACATCCCCGCTCCGCCCGCCTCCATGTTCGCCTGGGCGCCCCTGCCGCCCAAGTTCCACAACCTCGGCTCCATGGAGTTCGCCAAGCGGCTGATCGAGGAGGCGGGCGTGGCCGTCGCCCCGGGCCTGGGCTTCGGCGAATACGGCGAGGGCTATGTGCGGATCGGCCTCGTCGAGAACGAACACCGCATCCGCCAGGCGGCGCGGGCGGTGAAGAAGTTCCTGGGCGGCACGGCCGATGCGGCGCGGCAGGAACCAGAGATCGAGGTGTCTTGATCCCAGGACCGACTCTGCACACGTGAGGGAACGACACGGCGTCGCCGCGTAGCCGAAGTCTTCCGGGTACGGAGTAACAGGAGGCGCATCGTGGCCAAACCTAAAGCCAAGTCAACTCCCAAGCGCGCGCCTTCCAAGCCGCGCATCCCCAAGCCGGGAGCGGACAAGATCGGTGCACTGAAGGCGCGTGTCGCCAAAGCGCGGTCCACCGCAGGTGCTGTGAAACCAGCCGCCGTGAAGCGCCCAGCGGTAGCGGCTGAAAGCAGCCCTAGCTCTTCAGAGCGACTGGAGCGTCTGTGGGCGGCGATCCAGCAGGTGCGGGACGGTGGTCGCGACAGCCCCCGCACCGCTCGGCTGCTCGCCGCTGGCCCGCCGAAACTGGCCCAGAAGGTCGTGGAAGAGGCCGCCGAGGTCGCCATCGAGGCGGTTACGGGCAAGCGCGAGGCCCTGATCAATGAAAGCGTGGACCTGATCTACAATCTCGTGGCGCTCTGGAACGGTCTGGGGGTCGAGGTCTCGTCGGTCTGGGCCGAGATGGACCGTCGTGAAGCGGCTCTTGGCATGGCGGAGAAGCTGCCTAAGACGGAGGACCTCTGAGGCGCTCTGGTGTGATCGTCCGGAAGCCGTCATGTCTGGAAGTGCCGATCGACGCTGCTCACCGCGTCGCCGCGTAAATCATGATCCCGGTGGCCACCGAAAGGTTCAGGCTGTCCGCACGCCCACGCATCGGGATCTTCACCGCCACATCGCAGGCGGCCGCGAGTTCGGGCGGCAGACCGGCCTGTTCGTTGCCCATCAGGATCAGGCTCGGCGTCCTGAAGTCGGCGGCGCGGTAATCCACCTGGGCGCTCAGCAGCGTGCCGATGACCGAGCCCGGCCACCGCTCACGCCAGGCGAGGAAGGCGTCAACATCGAGCTTGAAGATCGGGACGGCGAAGATCGACCCCATGGTGGCGCGCACCGCCTCAACCGAGAACGGGTCGCAGCACTCGCCCACCAGGATCACCCCGCCACATCCCGCGGCGTCTGCGGTTCGCACGATCGTGCCCAGGTTGCCCGGATCTCGTATCGCCTGCAGCGCCACCCAGCACGGCGCGCCCAAGGGCTCCAGCGCGGCTAGATCGCCGAAGCGCTGGCGGAAGACGCCGAGCACGGCTTGCGGATTGTCGCGGCGGGCGACCTTCTCCAGCACCTCGCGGGTCACTTCGACGACCTCGCCGCCTGCCTGCAGAGTGGCGCGCACCACCCGCTGCAGCACCGGATGGTCGGCGCCCGGCCCATGCAGGAGGAAGCGGGGAGCCTGGCCGAGATCAACGGCTTCGGTGACGATCTTCAGGCCTTCAGCCAGGAACAGGCCACTCGCCTCACGCGCCTTGCGCAGGTGCAGCCCCCGGGCGAGCTTGACCAGCGGGTTGGCGAGCGAGGTGACCCGGCGGGGATCTGGCGCCGCCATCAGCCCTGCCGCCAGCGAGCGAAGAAGGACAGGCCGATCTCGCGGGCCGGTCGAGCCGCTTCGTCCTCTCGCAAGGCCAGTTCACCCCAGTCCACCACCCCGCCTCGCCCGGCCAGGGCGCCGGAGACCATATGGGCGAGGGACAGGCCGGAAATCCGAGCGGCATAGGCGTTCAGCAGCAGGAAATCGGCGTCACCGGCCAGCGATTCGGCGCAAAGCCGGACAAGCTCCGGCAAATCCTCGAACAGTCGCCAGACCTCGCCTGCAGGCCCGCGGCCGTACTTCGGAGGGTCCAGGATGATCCCCTGGTAGCGCGAGCCGCGCTTGACCTCGCGGGCGAGGTAACGCCGCGCATCCTCGCATATCCAACGTAAGGGGCGGTCCGCCAGGCCTGCGAGGCCGGCGTTCTCCCGCGCCCAGCCGACGGCCTTCTTGGACGCGTCGACGTGGGTCACCTCCGCCCCGGCCGCCGCGCAGACCAGGCTCGCGACACCGGTGTAGCCGAACAGGTTCAGCACCCGCGGCGGCGTCCCATGAGCCCGGACGCGCTGCTCCAGCCACGCCCAGTTCGCCGCCTGCTCGGGAAAGAAGGCGAGGTGGCGGAAGCTGGTCAGGCGCGCCTTGAAGCGGGCCTCGCCCCAGGCCAGCGGCCAGGTGTCTGGAACGGGACCTTTCAGGCGCCAGCGGCCGTCATCCTCCTCGTCGGCGGGATCAAACACCGCATCCGCCGCGTCCCAGGCTTGCGGCGGCAGCCTGGGTCCCCAGCCGCATTGCGGCTCCGGCCGGACGACGGTGAAGGGGCCATAGCGCTCCAACTTGCGCCCTCCCCCGCTGTCGAGCAGGGCGTAGTCGCGCCAAGGCAGGGTGCGCAGGGTCGTCGGCTCAGCCGCGAGCGGCGGTCCTGCGGCAGGTCTGGGGGACGCGTGGTCGGTCACCGCGTCCGCTTAGCGTCCGCGGCGGCCGCC
Organism: Caulobacter sp. S45; assembly: GCF_903642205.1. GTDB lineage: Bacteria > Pseudomonadota > Alphaproteobacteria > Caulobacterales > Caulobacteraceae > CAHJWH01. The sequence goes on from NZ_CAHJWH010000088.1 coordinate 11,973, forward strand.
CGTCCAGCCGCGCGCCTCGACTTGCGTCCCGCTGGCTGGCAGATGCGCGCTCCATGACCCCGCGTTTCGAAGACATCCTGGACGCCGCCGGCCGCCTGCAGGGCCATGCGGTGGAAACGCCGCTGCTGCGCTCCGACGCCCTGGACGAGGCCGCCGAGGGCCGTGTCTTCGTCAAGGCCGAAGCGCTGCAGCGCACCGGGTCGTTCAAGTTCCGCGGCGCCTACAACCGGCTGTCGCGGCTCAGCGCCTGGGAGCGGCGCCGCGGGGTGGTGGCCTACTCTTCCGGCAACCACGCCCAGGGGGTGGCGGCGGCGGCGAGGCTGGTGGGCTGCCCTGCGCTGATCGTCATGCCGGCCGACGCGCCGCGCATCAAGGTGGAGGCGACGCTGGGTCATGGCGCGGAGGTCGTCACCTATGACCGCTACACGGAGAGCCGGGAAACCATCGCCGAGAGCATCGCGAAGGAGCGGGGCGCGGTGCTGGTCCCCGCCTTCGACGATTCCTTCATCATCGCCGGCCAGGGCACGGTGGGGCTGGAGGCGGCGCAGCAGCTGCAGGCGCTGGGCGTCCAGGCCGACAGGCTGCTGTGCCCGGGCTCCGGCGGCGGCCTCATGGCCGGCGTCGCGCTGAGCTTCGAGCGCCTGTCGCCGGCCACCAGGCTCTATGTCGTCGAACCGCAAGGCTACGAGGACCACGCCACCAGTCTGGCGGCCGGGCGCCCGGTCCGGGTCGCAGCCGTGGCCCCCAGCCTCTGCGACGCCCTGATGGCGCCAGAACCTGGCGCGATCACCTTCGCGATCAATGGACCGCGGCTGGCCGGCGCGTTGGCGGCGACCGATGAGGAGGCGCTCGCCGCCATGGCTTTCGCATTCCGCCACCTTAAGCTGGTGCTGGAGCCCGGTGGTGCGATCGCCCTGGCTGCGCTCCTGAACCGGCGCCTGGCGCGGGACAAGGGCGTGACGCTCGTGATCGCGTCCGGGGCCAACGTCGATCCGGCCATCTACTGCAGGGCCTTGGAGCTTAATGCGCTCGCCCAGGTCAGCGGCTGACTGTCGCGTTTCGAGGACAGGCTCACTGGAAAGGTTGGGAGCGCCTTGTCCCAGGGCTCTCTAGGCGAGGACGTGTCGCCCGGC
>NZ_CAHJWH010000089.1 GCF_903642205.1 Caulobacter sp. S45
CGGCGGCGGCCTCGGCCAGGTGCGGTGCGCGGCGAGGGCGGGCGAGGCGGACGGGACGGTCGAACACGCGCACTGCGACTTCGCGCACGCCCGCGAGCTGGCTGGCGCCGCCGGTGAGCACGATGGAGGCGGCCGGGTCGACCGGCGCGCCCGACGCCTTCAACCGTTCGCGCACCAGCTCCAGGGTCTCTTCGACGCGAGGCGCGATGATGCCCTTGAGCAGGCTGCGGGGCGCGACGACGGGGCCGGCGCCGGGGTCGTCGCCGCGGGGCGGGGCCTCGATGGTCTCGCGGTCCTCGTTGGCGCTGGCGATGGCGCTGCCGTGCAGGGTCTTGATGCGCTCGGCGCCTGCGGTGGTGGTGGAGAGGCCGCGGGCGATATCGGCGGTGACGTGGCTGCCGCCGACCGCCAGGCTGTCGACATGGAGCAGGCTTCCGTCACCGAACACGGCGACCGAGGTCGAGCCGCCGCCCATGTCGATGCAGACGGCGCCGAGATCCATCTCGTCGTCCTCCAGCGCGGCGAGCGCCGAGGCGAACGGGGCGGCGACCACGCCGTCGAACTGCAGATGCACCAGCTCCAGGCAATGGCCGAGCGTCTGGAAGGCGCTCTCGTTCATGGTCACCACCAGCAGGTCGAGCGAGAGCTGGCGGCCGAACATGTTGCGCGGGTCGCGGACGCCGCGCGCACCGTCGACGGACCAGGCGATGGGCAGCAGGTGGATCGGCCGGCGGCCAAGGAAGCGCGCCTGGGCGACGGCGAGCTGCAGGGCGCGTGACAGGTCGTGGTCGCTGATCGGCCGGCCGGAGAGCTGGATGGTGGTGGAGGTGCGGTGGCTGGCGAGCTGGCCGCCGGCGGTGGTGATCACCACGCCGCCGACGTTGACGCCGGCCATGCTCTCGGCCCGCTCCACCGCCTGGGCGATGGCGTGGGCCGCCTCGTCCATGTTGATGATCGCGCCGCCGCGCACGCCCGCGGAGCGCACGTGGGCGACGCCTGTGACGTTGATGCAGCGGGTGTCGCGGTTGGCGCCGTCCGGCTTCATGATGAAGCAGCCGATCTTGGAGGCGCCGATGTCCACCGCCGCCACCAGCGGCTGGCGGCCGCCGGCCAGCACCTTCAGGCCATCGCGGGCGTTTTGGCGGTCCCGAAGCGTCGACATCTTCCAGCTCCCCTAGGTCTTGGTGACAGCGGCCGCAGGCGTCGGCGGCTTCGGCGTGGGTGTTTGCGGCGAGGCGGTGGCGGCGGGCGCGCGGGGGCGGACCACCACCATCTCGGGATCGCGCAGATCGATGCGCTCGAAGCCGAGGTCGAGCAGGCGGTCCTTTTGGTCCAGCTGGTCGAGCTGGATCAAGGCGGCGTCCTCGCCGATGGCCGGGAGCTGGATCAGGCTGCCGTCCTTGAGGCGCAGGTCCCAGCGGCGGTCGTCCACCCGGACGACCGCCTCCATCTTCCCCATCAGGCGGGGACGGGCCTGCAGCTCGGGCAGGATGGAGCCGGCGGCTTGCGGCGCGCCGTCGCCCACCACCAGCGGCAGGTCGACGAACAGGCCGGGATCGGCCTCGGGGATCACCTGGCCTTCTGGGTCGATGACGCGGGACCGGCCGTGCGCCTGCCAGACCGCCAGGCGGGGACGCTCGGCCACGGCGAGCACGACGGTGTCGGGCAACAGGCGCAGGATGCGCACAGACTTGACCCAGCCGACCTGCTCCACCCGTTGGCGGACCTGGTCCAGGTTCAGGCCCATCAGCGGGGTGTCATGGCGGATACCGGCGGCCTTGACGATGTAGGGCACCGAGAAGCGGGAGGCGCCTTCCACGACGACGCTGGAGACGCGGAAACCCGCGTCGGCCAGGCCGTCGGTGACGCCGGAACTCATGCTGGTGGTCAGGGCGTGGGCGCGGCCGCCTGTGGCCAGCATCAGGCCCATCCCGCCGCAGAGCACGGCGGCTGCGGCCGCCATGGCCACGGCGGGCTGGAGGCCGACGTCCGAGCGGCCGATCTTGGGTTGGTAGGCGGGCGGCGGGGCGGCCTTGGGTGCGGGTCCCCGCTTGCCCTTGGTGGCCCCTTTGGGCCTGGGCTTGTCCCGCATCACCGCGGGCATGAAGCGTCCTGCACGATCCAGAGCACGAGGCGGTCGAAGTCCCATCCTGTGTAGGCGGCCTGCTCCGGCGCGAGCGAGGTGGGCGTCATGCCGGGCTGGGTGTTGACCTCCAGTAAGACCAGATCACCGTTAATGTCGTCATAACGCAGGTCCGATCGGGTGAGGCCCCGGCAACCAAGCGCCGCGTGAGCCCGCGCCGACAAGTCCATGGCGCGCCGGGTGATTTCCGGCGGCAGCTCGGCCGGGACCACATGGCGGGAGCCGCCTTCGCCGTACTTGGCCTCGTAGTCGTACCAGCCGGTGGTCGCCACGATGTCTGTGACCGCCAGCGCGCGGGGTCCGGACGATTCGCCGAGGACCGCCACGCAGAGCTCCCGTCCGGCGATGAAGGGCTCCACCATCACCGCCTCGCCGAAGGTCCAGTCGGGCGCGCCAACCTCCCAGGGCGGCGTGTTGGCGCCTTGCATGACGAGGAAGACGCCGACCGAGGAGCCTTGGGCGTTCGGCTTGACCACGTAGGGCGGGGGCAGGACGTGGCGGCTCGCCACCTCGTGGCGGTCGTAGAGGCCGCCGCCGGGCACCGTCACGCCCGCCGCCGCGAGCACCGCCTTGGCCTTGGCCTTGTCCATGGCGAGCGCCGAAGCCAGCACGCCGGAGTGGGTGTAGGATAGCGCCAGGGTCTCCAGCACGCCTTGCACGCAGCCGTCCTCGCCCCAGGCGCCGTGCAGGGCGTTGAAGACGACGTTCGGCTTGGCGAGGGCGAGCTGGGCGGCGAGGTCGCGGCCGGCGTCGATGCGGATCGCCTCGGCGCCCAGGCGCTCGAGCGCGTGGGCGCAGGCCTCGCCGGAGACGAGGCTGACCTCGCGCTCGGGACTGAGGCCGCCCAGCAGGACGGCGATGCGGCGGCCGGAGAGGGGGAGGGGGTTCGACATGGCCGGAGGTATGGCGAAGTTCACCGGCGGGCGGGAGCGGCGAGGCCGAACTTATCGCCGCAGCTGTCCTTATCCTCCCCTGCGAAGCGGGGGAGGGGGACCACGCGCAGCGTGGTGGAGGGGGCGCTCCAGCCCACCCTCGCGCCCGGGGATTCCCCTCCGTCACGGCGCAGGTTGCGCCGCGCCACCTTCCCCGCTGCGCAGGGGAGGATGAGAGGATCAGCGCCCCACGTTATCCGTCTTGCGAATAAAAGCCGCCACGTTGTCGTGCAGCTCCTTCAGCGAGGCCTCGTGGGCGTACACCATGTGGCCGGACTGGTAGTAGTGGTATTCGATGTTGCTGTTCAGCGCGGCGGGGATCTGCAGGTGGTGGTCCTCGTACCAGCCCTCGTAGAAGGGGGTGGCGAGGTCGTAATAGCCGCCGTTGACCATCACCTTCAGGCCCGGGTTGTACTTCATGGCCGAAGCCAGGTCGGGCATGACGTTCAAGATGCTGGGCAGGGCGAACGGCGCGCCGGGTGGCTGGTGGTCGTTCTTCCAGTCCTTGAACACGTCGATCTCGGGCTTGTAGGTGCGCCCGTCGCCGTAGCCGAGGTCCTTTCGGACGTAATCGTTGAAGCTCGAGACATAGGCCGAGCTGATGGCGGCGGACTGGGGGTCGTAGTCGGCCTCCTTGCTCAAGGGGTCCATGCTGGGGCCGGAGAAGCGGGTGTCGAGGCGGCCGGTGGTCAGGCCGTCGGCGTCCTGCAGGGTCTTCTCGAACTCGCCGCCGTCGATGCGCAGGTTGGCCTTCAGCACGTAGCCTACGGGTAAGCCGGTGTAGCGGGCCAGCTTCTCCGCGACGGCTTGCCTGCGTGTGGGGTCGAGTTCGGAGCCGGCCTGCAGCGCCGAGGCGTACTCGCCGTTGGCGAACTGCTCCACCTCCGCCAGGTAGGGCTCCAGCTGCGCCGGGCGGCCGCCGGCCAGGCGGTTATGATACCAGGCGGTGGCGGCGTAGGTCGGCAGGGTGACGACATAGGCCTCGTCGGTGCCAGGATTCGCCTCGGGCGAGTCGGCTGAAAGGTCGAAGTTCAGGATCTGCGACAGCAGGACCACGCCGTTGAAGTCAATGGCGTCGCCGGTCTCCAGCTCGTTCACCACCACGGCCGAGCGCGGCGTGCCGTAGCTCTCGCCGAACAGGTACTTGGGCGAGTTCCAGCGGCCGTACTTGGACAGGAACCCCTTGATGAACTGGCTGAAGGCGTAGGCGTCGGCGTCCACGCCGTAGAAGGCCTTTTCCTTGTCCTTGCCGGCGATGCGGGAGAAGCCGGTGCCCGGCGCATCGATGAAGACCAGGTCGCTGGCGTCCAGCAGGGAGTAGGCGTTCTGCACCAGCCGGTAGGGGGCGGCGGGCGTGTGGCTGTCGTCGGCCGTCACCACCCGGCGCGGGCCGAAGGCCCCCATGTGCAGCCACACGGTCGAGGAGCCCGGGCCGCCGTTGTAGAGGAAGGTGATCGGCCGGTCGGCGCTGGGAACGCCCTTTTTGAAGTAGGCCACGTAGAAGATCGAAGCCTCGGCGTCAGGGTTGGCCTTGTCGTCCAGGGCCTTGGCGGCGTCGGCGCCCGTCTTCTCGCGGGCGGCGGCGTCGTCCCAGCCCTTCGGGTGGACGATCAGGGTGCCGGCCACCGCGTGGTAGGCGATCGCCTGGCCCTCCACGCTGACCGTACCGTTGCTGTCGGCATGCTCGGAGTGGAACAGCACGCCCTCGTCCGGCGAGGAGGTGCTGGTGGCCGACGGCTTGTCCGACTCTCGCCGGCTGGCGTCTGTCGCCTTGGTCTTGGCTTCGGCGGAGGACTGCGCCAGGGCCGGGACCGCGAGCAGCGAGAGGCAGGCGGTGGCGAGCAGGAAGGTCTTCATGCGGGGCGGTCTCGGCGAGTCGGAGGATGTGCAGCCACTCTGCGCAACGGCCGCGGGTCGCCTAATTAAATCTTCGCCATTTGGGCGGAGGCGGGCGCCTCTCGCCCGATCCGCTTCACTTCCCATTCGAGCTCGATCGCTAGCCGGGCGCGCGCATCCGCTCGCACGGCCTCGCCCAGGCCTTCCAGGTCCGCAGCGCTCGCCTCGCCGGTGTTGATGAGGAAGTTGGCGTGCTTGGGCGAGAACATCGCGCCCCCGAACGGCCGTCCGCGCCAGCCGAGCTCGTCCACCACCTGCCAGGCGCTTCGGCCCGGGGGGTTCTTGAAGGTGGAGCCGCCGGTTTTCTCGCGGATTGGCTGGGCGGCCTCGCGCCGGGCGGTGATGGAGTGCATGCGCTCGGTGATGGCGGCTGGATCGTCGGGGCGGCCCTGGAAGACGGCGGCGGTGAAGATCAAGGGCTCGTCGGCTGCGGCGCCGGCGTGGCGGTAGCTGAAGCCCATCTGCGCATTGGAGATCACGATCTTCTCGCCGCCACGGGTGAGGGCTTGGGCCTCCACCAGCACGTCCTTCGTCTCAGCCCCGTAGCAGCCGGCGTTCATCACGCAGGCGCCGCCGATGGCGCCGGGAACGCCGGTGTAGAACTCCAGCCCGGCGATCCCGGCCCTGGCCGCCGCCTTGGCGAGCTGGGCGTCCAGTGCGCCCGCACCGGCGGAGAGTCGTGCGCCGTCGAGGGGCTGGACGGTCGCGAAGGTGCGGCCCGCCAGCCGTATCACCACGCCTTCGACACCTTCGTCGCGCACCAGGGTGTTGGAGCCGACGCCGAGCGGGACGACCGGCACGTGGGGGTCGAGGGCGACCAGAAAGGCCTGCAGGTCGTGTTCGTCGGCGGGCAGATAAAGGACGTCGGCCGGGCCACCGACGCGCAGCCAGGTGTAGGTGGCCAGTGGTTCGTCGAAGAGGATGCGGCCGCGGACGCGCGGGAGGCTGTTGCGCCAGGTCATCTTATCCTCCCCTGCGGAGCGGGGGAGGATGCTGGCGCCCTCACCCCAGCGCCTCCAGCTGTCCCGGCAGCGCATAGGCCCAGCCGGTGATGTCTCCCGCGCCAAGGCACACCACCAAGTCCCCCGGCTCGGCCTGCGCCTTCACCACCCCCGCCAGCCCCGCCGGCCCCTCCAGCGGCGTCACGCTGCGGTGGCCGAAGCGGCGCAGGCCCTCCACGAGCGAGGCCTTGTCGGCGCCGGCGATCGGCTGCTCGCCTGCCGGATAGACATCCGCGACGATCACGCTGTCGGCGTCGTTGAAGCAGCCGCAGAACTCGGCGAACAGGTCGTGCAGGCGGGAGTAGCGGTGCGGCTGGACCACCGCGATCACCTTGCCGGCGCTGTCGCCCTGCACCTCGCGGGCGGCCTTGAGCACCGCGGCGATCTCCACTGGATGGTGGCCGTAGTCGTCCACCACCCGCACGCCGTTCGCCACGCCCGTCGTGGTGAAGCGCCGCTTCACGCCGCCGAAGTCCGCAAGTCCCGAGCGGATGGCCGCCTCGGACACGCCGAGCTCGCGCGCCACCGCGATCGCCGCCAGCGAGTTCAGCACGTTGTGGCGACCGGTGATGGGCAGGCGCAGCTTCTCGTAGGTCTCTGGCGCATCGTCGCGTGGCGGCGTGATCAGGCAGTCGAAGCAGGCGCCGTCCGCGCCCATCTCGATGTTCACCGCCCGCACCTCGGCCTGCGGCGTCACGCCATAGGTCACCAGCCGCCGGTTCTGCACCCGGGCGGCCAGGGCCTGCACCTCCGGATGGTCCAGGCAGACGGCGGCGAAGCCGTAGAAGGGGATGTTCTCCACGAAGTCGCAGAAGGCGCGCTTCACGTGGTCGAAGTCGCCGTAGTGGTCCAGGTGCTCGGGGTCGATGTTGGTGACCACGGCGACGGTGGATTTCAGCCGCAGGAAGGTGCCGTCGCTCTCGTCGGCCTCCACCACCATCCAGTCGCCCTCGCCCATCTTGGAGTTGGAACCGTAGGCGTTGATGATGCCGCCGTTGATCACGGTGGGATCAAGCCCGCCGGCGTCCAGCAGGGTGGCGATCAGCGAGGTTGTGGTGGTCTTGCCGTGGGTGCCCGCCACCCCGATGGAGAAGTGCAGCCGCATCAGCTCGGCCAGCATCTCGGCGCGCCGAACCAGCGGGATGCGGCGGGCGTAGGCCTCGGCGTACTCCGGATTGTCCGGCTTGACGGCGGTGGAGTAGACGAGCGCGGAGGCGCCGTCGATGTTCTCCGCGCGGTGGCCGATGTGGATGGTGGCGCCGAGCTTCTCCAGCCGCTCGGTGTTGGCGCTCGCCTTCTGGTCGGAGCCCTGCACCGCATAGCCGCCCCGCAGCATGATCTCGGCGATGGCGCTCATGCCGATGCCGCCGATGCCGACGAAGTGGACCGGGCCGATGGGGAAGGGCGTGGGACGCAGGCGGGTGGGGGACATGGGCGCGGCTTTCGCATCCGTCGCAAAGACCGGCAAGCGTGGCGTAACGGCCTTTCTCTCCCCCTGCGCAGCGGGGGGAGGGGACCGGACGAAGTCTGGTGAGGGGGGCTCCAGCCCAGTGTCGTGATCGGGGAGCCCCCTCCGTCACGGCGCTTCGCGCCGCGCCACCTCCCCCGCTGCGCAGGGGAGGAGAACTCAGGTCGCGGTCGCCTCCACCAGGTCGGCCAGCCTCGCCGCTGCGTCCGGGCGGGCGGCGAGGTGGGCGGCGGCGGCCATGGCGGACAGCCGTTCGGGCTTGGCGACCAGGCCCTGCAGCACCTCGGCCAGCCTGATGGCGGTAAACTGCGGTTCGGCGATCACCGTGGCGGCGCCCACGTCCGAGAGCAGGCGGGCGTTCAGGGTCTGGTGGTCGTCCATGGCGGCGGCGAAGGGGACCAGGATCGAGGGGCGCCCCGCGGTCGCCAGCTCGCACACGGTGGAGGCGCCCGCCCGTCCGATCACCAGGTCCGCGGTGCGCAGCCGGCCCGCCATGTCGCCGAAGAAGGGCGCGACCTCCGCCTCGACCCGGGCCGCGACATAGGTGGCGCGCACCGGCTCCACCGCGTCGGCGCGGGTCTGCTGCTCCACGACCAGGCGCAGGCGGAGCGGTTCCGGCAGGGCGGCGAGGGCGGCGGGGACCACCTCGGACAGGATCCTGGCGCCCTGGCTGCCGCCGGTGACCAGCAGGCGCAGGGTGTGGCCGGGCTCGGCATAGGGTTGGCCGTACAGCGCCTTGATCTCGGGCCGCACCGGGTTGCCGACGACGACGGGCTTCAGCCGTGCGGGCGCCTTCTCCAGCGTCGGGAAGGCGCAGGCGACGGCGTTCACGCGCGGGCTGAGGAAGCGGTTCACCCGGCCGAGCACCGCGTTCTGCTCGTGGATCAGCCGCGGCAGGTGCAACCCCTTGGCCGCCAGCAGGGCCGGCAGCGACGGATAGCCGCCGAAACCCACCACCACGGCGGGGCGAAGCCGCTGGAACGCGGCGCGGGCTTGGCGCACGCCGGCCTCGATCCGGAATAGGCCCCGCACGACGCCGACCGGATCGCGCGGGCTGAAGGTGGCGGCCTCCAGCGCCAGCCGCTCCTCGGCGGGGAAGTGCTCGGCATAGCGGGCGCCGCGACTGTCGGTGGCCAGCACGATGCGCCAGCCGCGCGCCTGCAGCTCACGCGCGAGCGCCTCGGCGGGGAACAGGTGGCCGCCAGTGCCGCCGGCGGCGACCACGGCGAGACGGGAGGAGGGTGTGTCCACGCTCACGATGCCATTAGCAGTGAGGAAGGAGCTTAGTTGCGGAAGCGAGAAACGCTAGTAGGCTTGCGATACCGCCGAGACACAAGCTTACGTTCAAGCCTTGCGCCCGCAGACCATCTACTGACATGGCAGTCTCTATAGATCGTTGTATTTCCTTAGCGGCCCATGATGCGACGAGCTTGCTCTCAATGGTATCAAGGGCTAACAATCCAGCCCACCAAGCGGGCTCAATTCCCGCGGCTTGCGTCTTGCTAGACCGGATGACCAAGAGGGCCACGACAGCACCGGCAAGAAAGAAGAAACAGCTCGCTGCGGCAAACCACGCGGTGAGGTCAATCCGAGCCGAAGCGGTAATCATGGCCGCGACGAAGGCGGATGCCGCTAGCTGGAGCCCTGCCACTTGCGCAGTGCGAGAGTCGAGATACACACCGGCTAGTTGTATGCTTTTCAGCCGTTCTTGACCGAGTTCAACGATGCGTAGTGCGATATGCGCTGGGACGTTGTAGGCCACGGTTTCGGCCAGATCGATTCGATCGGCTTCGTTCAAGGTTTTCTCGTGGGGAGGATCTGGCATGGCTAAGGAGCCTATCAAACCACCGCCTGCGCCGCCTGCGCAACGACCAATCCAAAGGATTGAAGAAGGGTTCATTCAGGACCGGCGTCCGCCCCGTCTTCCTCCTTCACCACTGCCTTCTCCTTCTCAAAAGAAGAAGTAGAGCGCAAGGTACTCTCAGGCTTGAAAGCCGCGCTGATCGTGCGGAAGGTACGTCAACGCGCTTAGCGCGTCCTACCCCAGCGCCGAGCCCGCCGCCGCCGGCCCCTCGGTGCTCGCATAAGCCCCCGGCCGCCGCCGCGTCAGCGCCAGGGCCAGCCCCAGCGTCAGCCCCATGGCCAGCATGGAGGAGCCGCCGTAGCTGATGAAGGGCAGGGTCATGCCCTTGGTGGGGATCATGTTCAGGTTGACGGCCACGTTGATGAAGGTCTGCTCGCCCAGCAGCACGAAGAGGCCCGCCGCGGCCACCTGCTCGAAGGGGTCGGCCAGCTTCATGGCCTTGTACATGCCGCGCACCACCACGAAGCCGAACAGGCTGATCAGGAACAGCGAGAAGATCAGGCCGTACTCCTCCGCCGCCACCGAGTAGATGAAGTCGGTGTGGAGGTCCGGCACGTGGCGCTTCATGACGCCCTCGCCGGGGCCGCGCCCGAAGAAGCCGCCGGCGCGGATGGCCTCGGCCGCCTTGTCCACCTGGTGGGTGTCGATGGCTCCGTCGCCGTGCCCCAGGAACTTGTGGAAGCGGGCGGCCACGTGCTGGAAGGTCAGGTAGATGACGATGAAGCCGCCGGACGCCACCGCGCCCATGCCCATGATCCAGCGGATCGGCACGCCGGCCATGAAGAAGGCCGCGCCGAAGGCCACGGTGATCAGCACGGTCTGGCCGATGTCCGGCTGCACCAGCAGCAGGGCGACCGACAGCAGGTAGAGGCCGAAGGCGATGAAGACGCCCGGCACGCCCTGGCCCTTGCGTCCCTCGGCGAACATCCAGGCCACCAGGATCATCAAGCAGGGCTTCAGGAACTCCGACGGCTGCAGCGAGAAGCCGCCGAACTCCAGCCAGCGCTGGGCGCCCTTGGCCGCGTGGCCGAGCAGGGGCAGGATCATCATCACCAGAATGGACAGGCCGTAGCCCACGAAGGCCACCCGCTTCACGCCGCGGGCGGACAGGGTGGACACGCTGAGCAGGATGGCCGCGCCCAATGCCGCAAAGGCGCACTGGCGCACGGCGAAGTGGAAGGGGTCGTGATAGCCGATCCGCGCCGCCGCCGCGGGCGAGGAGGCGAACGACATCATCACGCCCAGGCCCACGAGCATCAGGGTGGAGCCCAGCAGCCAGTGGTCGGTGGTCCACCACCACTGGCCGAAGCGCGAGCGGTCCGTCCGGGCGAAGGCGTGCTGGGTGGTGAAGGTCATGGATCGCCGAGACGGGCCGGGCATGCGAGTCGCACCTCCGCACCATGGTCTAGCGTGGTTAACCGGGTGTTGCCGAGGGGCGCGCGCTTACAGGAGCCAGGAATGCCTCCACCGCTTCGAGCGCCTCCACCAGCCCCACCCGCTGCAGCTCCACGCCGGGCGGCAGGCTGGAGAACAGCCGGGTCGGCGCCGCGGCGTCCAGCATGACGAAGACGCCCCGGTCGTCGGCGCGGCGGATCAGGCGGCCAAAGGCCTGAGCGATGCGGCCACGGGCGATGGAGTCGTCGTAGGCCGACTTGCCGAAGCGCTCGCGCCGCGCCTTGTGCAGCAGGTCCGGTCGCGGCCAGGGCACCCGGTCGAACACCAGGAGGCGCAGGGAGCGGCCGGGCACGTCCACCCCGTCCCGGATGGCGTCGGTCCCGAGCAGGCACGAGTCTTCCTCGGCGCGGAAGACGTCCACCAGGGCGCCGGCCTCCAGCGGGTCCACGTGCTGGGCGTAGAGCGCCAGCCCCTTGTCGGCGAGCGGCCCGGCCAGCCGCTCGTGCACGGCGCGGAGGCGCCGGATGGCGGTGAACAGGCCGACCGCCCCGCCGCCCGCCGCGAGGAACAGCTCGCGGAGCGCCGCGGAGACCTGGCGCACGTCGTCCCGCTTCACGTCGGTGACCACCAGAACCCGGCTGTTGGCTGCGTAGTCGAAGGGGGAGGGCAGGCGGAGCAGGCGGGGGCTCTCGGCCATCCGCGCCGCGCCGGTGCGGAGCTCAGCCAGGGCGAAGGGGCTCTCGTGGGCGGGATCGGCCAAGGTGGCGCTGGTCACCAGCACGCCGTGGGCGCGGCGCAGCACCGTGGCCTCCAGCGGCTCGGTGGGATCGACCCAGTGGCGGCGGAAGGCGGCGTCCGCCAGCCGGTCCCCAGCTTGGGAGTTCGGCGAGACGACCGCCTCGAACCAGTCGACGAAGTCCTTGTCGCCCGCCTCGTCGTCCAGCCGCGACAGCATGGCGCGCCAGGCGGGCAGCTGCATGCGCGCACGCCGCTCCAGGCCCCGGAGCGCCCCTTCCAGGCGGACGCGCTCGGCGGTCGGCAGCTCGTCGGTCTCCTCGTCTAGCCAGTCCTCCAGCGCGCGGGTCAGCGCCAGCAGCGGCGCCTCCAGCGCCGCCAGCGCTCGGGCGCAGGCGGGCGCGGCCTCGCGCACGGCGTCCACGGGCGGGTAGGCCGAGCACTCCATGCCCTGGTCTGAGGCTTCGGCCCGGGCGCGCAGCTGGGTCAGCAAGGCGGCGAGGAAGGTCTCTACGGGGCCGTGCGGCTGCGAGGCGATCAGCTCGCCGTCATAGTCGCGCGGAGGTGCGATACGGCCGGACCAGCCTTCGCCCGGCAGGGCGGAGGCGGCGCGGATCGCCTCGATCAGGGCCAGACGCGCCGGCTCCCGCTCGGCCACCAGTTCGGCCAGCCGCTGTTCCAGCCCGCGCCCGCGCCGACGGCCTTCCGGCCCGCGAACCCAGCGGCGGAGTTCGGCGGCCTCCTGGCCAGACAGGCAGGACGAAAAGGCGCTGTCGGCGGCGTCGAACAGGTGGTGACCTTCGTCGAAGACGATCCGCTTGAGGCTGGCCGTCTCATTGTCCCGGCGAGGCGCGCCGTCCTTGGGCCGGACCGAGCGGGCTCCGTCGAAGGCGGCATGGCTCATCACCAGGGCATGGTTGGCGATCACCAGGTCGGCCTTCCGCGAGGCGCGGATCGCCTTCTCCACGAAGCAGGTGCGGTAGTGGGCGCATCCGGCGTGGACACATTCGCCGCGGCGATCGACCAAGTTGGCGGGGCCGGCGCGGGCGGTCGCCCCGATGGCGAACAGGCTGGGCAGCCACGCGGGGAAGTCGCCGCCGGTCATGTCGCCATCGCGCGTCATCCGCGCCCAGCGAGCGGTGAGGCCGGCCCCGATCACGTCCCCGCCACCGGACAGGGCGGCTTGGGACAGCTCTTGATAGTTGAGCAGGCACAGATAGTTCTCCCGACCTTTTCGCACGACCGCCTTGCGAGCGCGGGTGGCGGGGTCGGGATAGACGGCGTGGCTCTCCCGCTCGATCTGGCGCTGCAAAGCTCGCGTATAGGTGGAGACCCATACCGCGGGTCCGTTCGCTTCGGCCCAAAGCGAGGCGGGCGCCAGATAGCCCAGCGTCTTGCCCGTGCCCGTGCCCGCCTCCGCCAGCATCAGGCGCGGCTGGCCCTCGGCTTCCCGGGGCGAAAAGGCGAAGGCGGTCTCGGCGGCGAACTCCGCCTGGGCCGGCCGGGCTTCGTCCAGGCCGGCGCGGGCGAGCATGGCCGTGAGCCGGTCGCGGGCGGCCTCGGCCGTGACCGGCGCGGAGCCGGGTTGGCCTTC
>NZ_CAHJWH010000090.1 GCF_903642205.1 Caulobacter sp. S45
ATCGATGTCGCCGGACCCCGCCGCCTCGCCGCCGCAGGGAACCGACCAGTCCGGCAGGCGCCACAGGGACCGATGAACGGGGCGTCTCCGCCCGCCGGCGGCGACCAGAGCGGCGGCGCGATGCAGGGTGGGGCTGCACCGCCTCCAGCGGCCGGTGACCAGGGCGGAGCTCCGCCGTCGCCCGCATCCGGCGCGCCTGACGCCAGCGCCTCCACGACGGCCAACGCTCCCGACGGCGCACCGCCGGCGAGCTACCCGGTCTGCACCAGCAAGGGCCAGGATCGCTGCATCCAGTCCGGCAAGATGATGGGCGGAGGCCATGTGGCGAAGGGACATCATCATAAGATGGGCCACCACCACCATCACATGAAGAAGGCTATGACGGGCACACCGTCGGCGTCTCCCGCCCCGGCGTCTGCTCCGGCCCCTGGGGCCTGAGCCATCTGCAGCGGCAAGACATGGCCCCGGCGCTCACCGCCGGGGCTTTTCTTCGCTCAGGCCAGGGCTCTTCCCGTCATCCGTTCCAGGATGCGGAGCGGCGACAGGGCTTCCTCCGCCATAGCTTCGACCGGCATGAGATAGGTCTGCTCCAAGGCATGCTGGCCGCTCAACGCTGCGTGCATGACTGAGTCCGTATAGACCACCCAAAGGCTGTCTGCAGGCAGCTCCAGTCGTCGGCGTGGCGCGTCAGCCTGATATCCGTGGTCCAGCTTGGCGGCGTCGTGAAGCCTAAGCATCGCCTGATCATAGGCCGACTGACGCCCTTTGGTCAGGCCGAGCGCCTCCTTGACGGTCGCCGCGTGCTCTTTGACAACCAGTCGACCCAGGAACCGTCTCGCCACCGCGTCGAAAGGATCCTCGCCCACGTTCCAGACCCGCGGCTCGCCCTCCGGATTGACGTTGGCGAAGACGCGTAGGATGCGGCGCCCCTGGACTGGATTGGCGGGGAAGGCGTCCACATGCAGCCGACGGTCGTCCTTGCGCAGGCTCAGGGCGCGGTCGGCGATGGCTCCGGGGCGGAAGCTCGTTCGGCGTCGTTGCAGGGCCGGCGCATAGCGGGGCGTAAGCTCGGCCAGCAGGGCGTCGGCCGTCTGGGCGAAGCGCCCGATCAGACCCGCCAGGACATGACGCCCGGCGTCGTCCAGCCTGGTTCCCGATACTCGGCCGGTGGCGGGATCCAGACTGATGTTCTTGGCGCGGTCGTCCGATATGGATGGGTCCAGCATCCGTGTCTCGGCCGCAGACAGGGCGAACCGGCGGTCCGGCAAGACGATCAAACCGCCGGCCTCCAGCACCTTGGCGGCCTGGTCGAACCGCCCTCGCGGCGAAGCTCCGCCCTGCAGTTCTAGGATCTCGATCATCCATCCCCTTAGTCCCTGCTGCCGCTTTCCGAAAGGCCGTCCGCTTGCACCTGCGGGGCATCCCGCGCATCTGTCGGCGATGACGGAGACGACGGCCCCAGTCCCCAACCCGGTCTTCCAGGGCCTGCGCCGCGGCGTGCGTCGGCGTTGCCCGAACTGCGCCTCGGGTCCGCTCTTCCTCGGCTATGTGAAGGTGCTGTCACCCTGTCCGACCTGCGGGCACGACAACGCCCAGTACCGGGCCGACGACGCGGGTCCCTACTTCACCATCCTTCTGGTCGGGCATCTCTGCATCGGGCCGCTGCTGATCTTCCCGTTCATCTGGAAGTCGCCCATCTGGCTGGTGCTTGGCACGACGCTGCCGCTGATCCTGGTCCTGACGCTGCTGCTCCTGCCCGTCGTCAAGGGCGCGGTGATCGGCGCGCAGTGGGGCATGAAGGCGGCGCGGCAGTCTAGGGCGTCCTCGCCGCCGCCCGCCGCCGGCCGAGACTAGGATGTTTCACCGCCGCTGATCTGCGGTCTCGTCACAGATGGCCTTGAAGGCTCGAATTCCAGCCCCGCAGGCGCTGCCACCGCAGGCGACAAGGGCGGAACCGCGAAGCCCTGCGAGGCTTCATCCTTGGATCGGAGAGAGCGGGATGGTTCGTGGCCTTGCACTGCTTGGGATCACCGGCCTCGCACTGGCGGGATGCGCGAACCAGCCGCCCCTGGTCGATCGCGTTTCCAAGGGACAGGTCCAGGGCGATGCCGGCCGGGTCAGCATCGAGGGCGGCCGGATCGACGCCCTCCCGCTCGCGGTAATTCATTGCGCCCGCTACGGGCGCTCGGCGCGATGGAGCCACACCGACGGTGACCGCTCGGTCTACGACTGCGTGGCCAAGCCGTAACGGGCGTGTCTTGGAAAGCGGCCTGCGTCCTTGAACGGGGCGGACGCCCGATACTCGAGATATGTTGGTCTTCGAGCTGTTCGCGAGGCTTTCGATTGATCGGCTTCCATCAGACCCGGAACTTGTAGTCTTTGCCGGACTCGCGCTCGACCTCAGGCGGGAAACTCCTGCGCTTGTCGGCATAATACTGCGCGCGGTGATCACCGTACCCGGCGGAGTTGTAGGTGAGATACAGGATGCGCCGCTGGGCGCCGGTCAGGTTGGGCTGTGAGCCGTGGGGCGCATAGCTGTCGAAAAACAGCACGTCGCCGGGCTCCGTCTCCACCGGAATCAGCCTGAAGCTGGCCATCTCCGCAGGCGTCAGCGGGGTCCATTCCTGGCCGATCAGACCTGCATAGCGAGGGGCGTCGCTCATCTCGAGGCAGCCGTTCTCCACCGTCGCCCGGTCGATCGAGACCAGGGCGGTGACGAAGCTCGGCGCGTAGGTCGACCAGCCGGCCTGCTGGTCCTGGTGGGGCTCGAAGCCCGCGCCACCCGCCTTCTTGAAGTTGACCTTCTCCTTGAACAGCACTGCAGGACGCTTCAGCAGCTGCTCTACAGCCGCCAGCAGCCGGCCGCCGCGCACCAAAGCGTCGAACTGCGGGTGATAGGGACAGAAATTCTCGATCCGCTGCACCACCTTGGCGGCCGGGTCGAGCAGGCTCTTCTCGTAATAGACCATGTGGCGGCCCGGAACCTCAGGCCAGGCGCAGACCTCCTCGGTCCAGCGCGCGATGTCCGCCGTCTCCGCCGCCGAGAACAGCCCCCGCGCGGCCAGCCAGCCGGTGCGGGCGTAGTGGTCCAGGTCCTCGGGGGCGATCGGACCCGAGGGCGAGGCGAGGGCGGGGGAGGGCTGCGCGGCCAGAGTGTCGGTCATCGTCAGGTTTCGATCAGTTGCGGCAGGACATGGGTGCGGGCTCGCACCACGTCCTCTTCGAAGTCGATCTCAGTCCAGGGCAGGTCGCTCACGTCCACGGCGCCGAACCTGTCCGGATGGGCCAGGAGCAGGTCCCGGATCGCCTCCTCGTACTCCACGTCGAGCTGGTCGGTGGAGACGTAGCCGCCGCAGCGCGCGGCGAGCTCCACCGCCATGGCCCCTGAAAAGCGGAAGAAGCCGACCGACTCGCCGTGCCAGTCGTGGGCGTGCTCGGGGCGCTTGCGAAAGTCCACGATCCGATCCTGCCCGTCCACGCCCCGTCGGAAGCAAAGCTTCATCGGCTCGTCGCCGGGCTCCAGCTGCCGGTCCACCAGCAGGGTGTTCTCCGCCTGCCCGTCGCCCAGGCGCGCGAGCATGCGTGCGTCGCACAAAACGTCGGCGTCCATCAGGATCACGCCTGCGCCCGCCTGCAGCCGCACGCGCTGCGCCCAGAGAGACACCAGGCTTCCTCGCCGATATCGGGGATTTTCAACAAAGGTGATGCGGGCGTCCGTGGTCAGCCCCGCCACGGCGTCGCGGATCATCTGCGCCTCGTGGCCCACGGTGATGGCGATATCCCGCACGCCGATGGCCTCCAGGTTACGGACGTGACGGTCCAGGAGGGTGCGGCCGGCGAAGTCCAGCAGGGCCTTGGGCGCCTCATGGCCCGCGCCCAGGCGCCCGCCCACCCCGGCCGCCAGGATCACGGCCACGTCGTTCGGGGGGGGTGTTTCCATTACATACCGGTGACAATAGAATGATGGGTGACTAGCTGGTCTCGGTCAGAGCCCTACTAGCGAATCTTCGCGCAGTCGTCAGCTGCGGCCAAGTCGAAAGTTCCCTCCTTGAACACGCCCCTTCGCACCGCCCCCCCGCGGGAGTCCGCCGCATCCGACCTTGCGGGGCCGCCAGGAACGACGGCCGACAACCAGACCCGGTCCGCGGCGCTGCGGGAGCAGATGCTCTCGCCGGCGCTCTGCCTGCTGATGGAGGCGCACAACGGACTGTCCGCCAAGATCGCGCAGGAGGCCGGATTCGGCGGTCTGTGGGCCTCGGGGCTCACCATCTCCGCCAGCCTTGGCCTGCGCGACTCCAACGAGGCGTCTTGGACCCAGGTGCTCGACGTGCTAGAGTATATGACCGATGCGGTGGACATCCCCATCCTGGTGGACGGCGACACCGGCTACGGCAACTTCAACAGCGTGCGTCGCCTGGTGAGGAAGCTCTGCGAGCGCCAGGTCGCCGGGGTCTGCATCGAAGACAAGCTGTTCCCCAAGACCAACAGCTTCATCGGCGAGGCCCAGCCGCTCGCCGACATCGACGAGTTCTGCGGGCGCATCAAGGCCGGCAAGGACAGCCAGCTCGACGACGACTTCGTGCTGGTCGCCCGCGTGGAGGCCCTGATCTCCGGCCGCGGCATGGAGGAGGCGCTGACCCGCGCGGAGGCCTACCATTGCGCCGGCGCCGATGCGATCCTGATCCATTCGAAGCAGTCGAACGCCGCCGAAATCCTGGAGTTCACGAGGCGCTGGGGCGGCCGGGCGCCGGTGGTGATCGTGCCGACCATGTACTACGCCACTCCGACCGAGCACTTCCGCCAGGCAGGCGTGTCGACCATCATCTGGGCCAACCACCTGATGCGCGCCTCCATCACAGCCATGCGTGAGACCGCGCGCCGCATCCACGACGACCAGTCCTTGGTCGAAGTCGAGGGGAGGGTGGCCAGCGTCAAGGACATCTTCCGCCTGGTCGGCAACGCCGAGCTGGAAGCCGCCGAGCGTCGCTATCTGCCCGACAAGCCGCGCGCGCGGGCGGTGGTGCTGGCCGCCTCCTCCGGCGACCTGGGCGAGCTCACCGCCGACCGGCCCAAGTGCATGATCGACGTGCGCGGCGAGACCCTGCTCCAGCGCCTTGTCGGCGTGCTGAACGAGAGCGGCGTGCGCGAGGTCTCGGTCGTGCGCGGCTACCGCAAGGAGGCGGTGTCGGCCAAAGGCGCACGCCTGGTGGACAACGACCGCTACGCGGAGACCGGCGAGGTCTTCTCCCTGGCCCAGGCGCGGAACCAGCTGGAGGGCGAGGCGGTGGTGGCCTATGGCGACGTTCTGTTCCGCAACTTCATCCTGGACAGCCTGATGGGCTCTCGGGCCGACATCGTCCTGGCCGTCGACGCCCGTCCGCCCTCAGGCGCCGAGAAGCCCCGGGTGCGCGACCTGGTGGCCGCCGACCGCTGGTACTCCGGCGACTATCTCGACAGCGCTCCGGCCCAGCTCGTGAGGATGGGCAGCGACCTGTCGGGCGCAGAAGCCGCCGGCGAGTGGATGGGCCTGGCCCGCTTCAGCCCCCGGGGGACCGAGCTGCTCCGCGCCGAACTCGACGCCCTGCAGGCCGAAGGCCTGCTGGAGACCGCCGACATGCCGCTCCTGTTCACCCGCCTTGCGGCCAAGCATCCGGTGCGCGTGAAGTACTTCACCGGCCACTGGATGGACGTGGACACCCTGACCGACGTGGCCGCGGCGCGGAACTTCACCTGAGCAGTTTTGAGGAGCTTAAACTCACTTCGCGCATCCCGACGAAAGCCGGACCCAGATCACAAGGTGCTACGGCGGACAGGTTCGCAGCGCCGCCTGTCCCACCCGCAAGCCCTGCAGTCTGGGTCCCGGCATCCGCAGGGATGAGCGGATTTGAAAATGCAGGTCAGCCCCCACTCAGACATCCACGACGTCCGCTTCCAGGCCCTCCTGAATCCGCCGCCCTAGATCGCGCTCGCGCGAGCCAAGGTGATAGGCCTCAGGGCCGGACCGAAGTCCGGCCCCCTCGCATCACATCTTCTTGGTCAGCTTCGACGCGATCTCGAAGATCTCCTCCGGGGCGTAGTCCGGGGTAAAGGCGGCGGAAGAGCCTTCCAGGTCGGGGATCTTGCCGCCGTCCGGCAGGCCTTCCACGATCTCCAGCTCGCCCGGGGGATCGTTCGGCAGGGCCATCTCGCCGCCGCCCCAGATGGCCGCCATCTCCGAATAGTCCTTGGAGCCGAAGCGGTAGAGGCGGCGGTGGCTGCCCTCGTCGAGGTACTTCTGGCACTCGGGTATCTTGCTGAGGTCGATGTTGGGGCAGGGCAGCATGTCCTTCATCGCCACCCCGGTCAGCTTCTCCAGCGCCAGCGCGTAGGCATGGGCGTGGACGGAGCCGCGCACCAGCAGGTAGCCGCACACCTCGCGCCCGGTAGGATCGGACAGGGTCTCGTACACGCGCAGCTTGTGCATGCGCGCACCGCACTCCAGGAAGAAGTTGTGCAACGTGTCCAGGATCAGGTTGCCGGTGGAGAAGACGTTCTCGCCCGTCCAGGGCCGGAAGTTGCTGTCGGTGACGGTGGCCGCGCCGCCCGCGTGCAGGAAGTTGGCGGCCGAGCGCATGTCCTTCATGTCCGCGAAAGGGTGCTTGGAGACATCCGTGTCGCGCTGCGGGTCGGGGCCGCTGGCGAGCAGGTTCACGCCGTTGGTGACGACCTCGACGTGGCCCAGTTCCTCCGCGGTGATGCAGGCGACCAGGCTGTAGAAGGGGCGCAGCTTCTCCTTGTTGCGGAAATTGAAGCTCTGGAACATGTAATTGTTGAGGGTAGACATCTCGCCGAACTTGCCGCCCAGAAGTTCCTGCAGGGCGGCGGCGGCGTTGGGGTCGGCCTTTTTCGGTTTCGGCAATTCAGCCTGTAGCTGATCTATACGCATAAACATCTTGGGAGCCCTGGCCCCGGGACGGGTAAGGGTAAGCTGCGCTGCTCGTGAACTGTTCCGAAGCGTTTAGGCGGGGCGCCGATTTCCCCTGGCTGAAAACCGGCCTAAAAGGCCGCGATGATCACGGCCGACGATTTCATCGCCCACGCCACACGGGCAGGATTCGACTTCTATACGGGCGTCCCCTGCAGCTACCTGACGCCCCTGATCAACGGGGTGCTGTCGGACCGGGCGCTGCGCTATGTGGGCGCGGCGAGCGAGGGCGAGGCGGTGGCCATCGCGGCCGGGGCGTGGCTGGCGGGACGGCGCACGGTGGTGATGTGCCAGAACTCAGGCCTCGGCAATGCGGTGAACCCGCTGACGTCGCTAAACGCGCCCTTCGCCATCCCCACCCTGTTCATCACCACCTGGCGCGGCCGGCCGGGCGAGCCGGACGAGCCCCAGCACGAGGTGATGGGCCGCATCACCCACGACCTGATCGGCCTGATGGGGCTGGAGCAGGCCGACTTCCCCGCCCAGCCCGATCAGCTCGGCCCCGCCTTCGTCCACGCGGTCGCGCGCATGGAAGCGACCTCGCACCCCTTCGCCTGGGTGTTGCGAAAGGGCGAGGTGGCCGACGCGGACCTGGACCAGCCGTCGCCGCAGCCTCGCGCGCCCGGCCGCCGCGAGGACGTCCGCGAGGGCGGCGCGCGACCCACCCGGTCCGCCGTGCTGCAGCGGTTCCTGGACCGCACGGACGAGGAGACTGCGGTGGTCGCCACCACCGGCAAGTGCGGGCGCGAGCTGTTCACCCTGGCCGACCGGCCCCAGCACATCTACCAGGTCGGCTCCATGGGGGGCGCGAGCGGCATGGCGCTCGGGGTCGCCCTGAACACGGCGCGCAAGGTCGTGGTGCTGGACGGCGACGGCGCGGCGCTGATGAAGCTCGGCGCCCTGGCCACCATCGGCGCCTACGCGCCCTCCAACCTGCTGCACATCCTGCTGGACAACGGCGTGCACGACTCCACCGGGGGCCAGGCGACCGTTTCGGCCACGGTGGACTTCGCCGGCGTCGCCCTGGCCTGCGGCTACGCCTATGTGGCGTCCTGCGACTCCGCGGCCGGGTTCGAGGAGGCGCTGGCGGCCTGCACCGGCGCGTCCGGGCCTTGCCTCATCCACATACGCATCGCTCCGGGGTCCATGGACAGGCTGGGCCGACCCACCGTGAAGCCCGCCGAGGTGGCCCGGAGGTTCAAGGCCTTCCTGGCTGAGACGACGCCATCTGCCCCTCGTATAGCCGTGACGGTGTCGTGAGGGCCCCCGCCCTCATGGCGGTGGCGATCGGGCTCGCGGTCGCGCTGAGCCTGATCGCCGCCAACCATGCCGGCCAGATCGTCGCCGCCATCACCGGCGCGGGGTGGGGCGTCGTGCTCGTCATCGCCCTGCACCTGCCCCAGACCGCGGCCTCCGCGCTCGGCTGGCGGCCGCTGATCCTGGACGCCCGCCCAAGCCTGCCGCGGCTGTTCCGGCTGCGCTTCGTACGCGAGGCGGTCAACGCCCTGCTGCCCGTGGCGCAGGTCGGGGGCGACGTCGTGCGGGCGCGCCTGCTGGTCCAGACGGGCGTCCCCCTCGCGGCGTCAGCGGCCAGCTGCACGGTGGACCTGACCCTGGAGATGGCGAGCCAGGCCGCATTCACCCTGCTGGGCGTGGCAGCGCTGTTCGGCGGGCCGCGCTCCCAGGCTGCGGAAGGGCTGGCGATCGGTGGGGCCGTGGCGGCTGTCCTCGTAGCGAGCGGCTTCCTGGCGGCCCAGCGGCTCGGGCTGGCCGCCCATCTGTCCCGCCTGCTGGTGCGGTTGGGGGAGCGCGCCCGCTGGCCGGCCCTGGCTGGGCTGCAGGGCCTCGGCCAGGCCCTGGAACGTATCTACGCCGATCCCGGGCGGCTCGCCGCCTCCGGCGCGGCCCATCTTACCTCCTGGCTGCTCGGCGTGTTGGAGACAGGGGCGGGGCTCTGGGCGCTCGGCCTGCATCCGAGCTGGCGGGAAGCGCTGGTGGTGGAGAGCCTGGGCCAGGTGGTGCGCGCGCTGGGTTTCGCCATCCCCGGCGCTCTGGGCGTGCAGGAGGGCGGTTACGTGCTGATCTGCGGCCTGTTCGGGATCGCTCCTGCGCAGGCGCTCGCCTTGTCGCTCATCCGGCGGGTGCGTGAGCTCGCCCTCGGCGCCCCCGGCCTCATGCTGTGGCAGTGGAGCGAGCTCCGCCAAGCCCGGCCAAGCGTCCTTCTCGGCGCCGTGAAGTCCCAGGAGGCGCGGTGAACCTGCGCCCGATCCTGCTCACGCCCGGTCCGCTCACCACCCGCGACGCCACCCGCAGAGCGATGCTGCAGGACTGGGGCTCGCGCGATCCAGCCTTCATCGCCCTGACCGCGGAGCTTCGGGAGCGGCTGCTCGGCGTGGTCGGGGGCGCAGGGACCCATGTGGCCGTGCCGTTGCAGGGCAGCGGGACATTCGCGGTTGAGGCCACCATAGCCACCCTGGTCAGACGCACGGATCGGCTGCTGGTGCTCGCCAACGGAGCCTATGGCGAGCGCATGATCTCCATCGGCGCCCGCCTCGGCCTGGACGTGCAGACCCTGCGTTGGCCGGAGGATGCGCCGGTCGATCCTGCAGCCGTAGAGCAGGCCCTGCAGGCCGATCCGGGCGTGACCCATGTGGCCCTGGTCCACTGCGAGACCACCACGGGTCTGCTGAACCCCATGGCCGAAGTGGCTCGGATCGTCGCCCGCCATGGCGCCAGACTGCTGCTGGACGCCATGGCGAGCTTCGGCGCTTTGCCCATAGACCTCGCTACGACGCCGGTCACGGCGGTGATCGCCTCGAGCAACAAGTGCCTGGAAGGCACGCCCGGCCTGGGGTTCGCCCTGGTCGAGACCTCCGTCCTGGCTGCAGCGGAGGGAGTGTGCGCGTCCCTGAGCCTTGATCTCCACGCCCAGTGGCGGGGCTTCGAGGCGAACGGCCAGTGGCGGTTCACGCCGCCGGTTCAGGTGGTCGCCGCACTGGTGGAGGCGCTCAGGCAGCTGGAGCGGGAAGGGGGTCCCCCCGCGCGTCTGGCCCGCTACAGCGACAACCTCGATGTCCTGGTGCAAGGCATGGCGCAGCTAGGCTATCGGCTCTACCTGGCCGCCAACCTCCAGGCGCCGATCATCGCCACCTTTCGAGTCCCCGACAACGTCGGCTTCGTCTTCGACCGGTTCTACGACGGCTTGGCCGAGCGCGGCTTCCTGATCTATCCGGGCAAGCTCACCAAAGCCCCAAGCTTCCGCATCGGCTGCATCGGCGCCCTCGACCGGCGGGATTTCGAGCGGCTGCTGGCGGCTGTAGCGGAGGTCGCGGCGGCGGCGGCCGGACCTGGCTAGCGGGATGGCTTGGCGTCGCCGCCCGGACCATGCCCCAGCAGACTCAGGAAGCCGGTGTCCGATGAGAGCACCAGCGTCGTGTTGTCGGGGTTCAGCGCCTGGTCGTAGGCTTCCAGCCGGCGGAAGAAAGCCGCGAAGGCGGGATCCTTGCCGTAGGCGTCGCCCAGGATCGCAGCCCGCTGGGCGTCGCCATCCCCGCGGAGCACCAGCGCCTGGCGCTCGCCTTCGCCGCGGATGTCGGCGGCGTCCCGGTCGGCCTGGGCTGACAGCTCGCGCTTGTGCTGTTCGCCCTGCGCCTTGATCTCGCCGACCTGCCGGGCCTCGGCGTCCCGCATGCGATGGGAGAGGGCCTCCACCGTGGCGGCCGAAGGCGGAGCATCGGCGAACCGGACATCGAGGATGTCGACGCCCAGATGTGCGGTCGCCGCCTGGCCTTCCACGTCCGCCAGGATCGCCCGCGCCAGCACGGGGCGCTGGTCCTGCGGAAGCGCCGCACCTGCGAGCCTACGCTCCAGACCGTCTTCAAGCCGCTCCGACAGCCGTCGCGCGCCGAGCCGTTCGTCGCCGAGGGCGCGATAGAAGCCGAGCGGGTCGCGGATGCGATAGCGCATCTCCGCCTGCACCGCCGCCGGAGACGCGCCTGCAAGCTCGACCGGAGCCGTGAGCAGCGACAGGCTGCCCCGGTCGAGCACCGCCACCTGATCCACGAACGGCCACTTGAGGTGCAGCCCCGCCTCTGTCGAGGCCGCCCCGGCGTTGACGGCGGCGATCGGCTGGCCCAGGCGCAGCAGCACGGCCTGTCGACCCTGCTCGACGACGTAGACGGCGTTGATCGCGGCGACCAAGGCGATCGCTGCGAGCACGAGCGGGACGGCGATGCGGAGCGGCTTCATCAGGCCGTCGGCGCGGTCGAGGGGTCGGCGGCTGCGGGCGCCGCTGGCTGGCCGGCCTGTCCCTGAGGCTGCGCCGGGGCGGGTGGCTCAGGCGGCTTGGAGCGGAACAGCTCTGGCGGCAGCACGATCTGGCCGCTGAAGCCCTTGGGCGTCTGGACGATCACCTTGCTGGTATTGTGCAGCACCCGCTCCATCGTCTCCGTGTACAGGCGCTCGCGGGTGACGTCCGGCGCCTTGCGGTACTGGGCGTCGACGAGGGCGAACCGCTCGGCCTCGCCGCGGGCCTCGCTGACCTCCTGGTCGCGATAACTCTGCGAGGCCTGCACGGTCTTGGCGGCGTCGCCTCGCGCCGCCGCCAGCACCCGGTCGCGATAGCCGCCCACATCACGCGCCGTCATCTGGGCGTCTTCGCGCGCCGCCGCCATGTCGTGGAAGCCGGCCTGGGCGCCCGCAGGCGGTTCCACATCGCGGATCTGCAGGCCAGTCGCGGACAGGCCCAGATCATCCCGCCGCAACGCCGCCTGGAGCAGCGCCGTCGCCCTCGCCGGAGCGCCGCCACGGCTGTAGGCGGTCAAGTCCGTGAAGGAGCTCTGGGCCACAGCCTGCCGCATCGCCTCCGCCGCCTCCTGACGAAGTGCAGCCCGGGGATCGCCGGACAGGAAGAGGTACTTGTAGGGATCGACGATGCGCCACTGCAGGCTGAAGCTCACCTCCGCCGGCTGCCCATCCTGGGTGAGCATGAGTCCCACGCCATCTGTTCCGTCCCCCTCCGCGGAGAGATCGAGCCGGTTGACGCCCCCGACCGGCAATGTTCGGACAGCTTCAATCGGAGCGGGCAGGTGGTAGTGCAGGCCCGGGCCGGTCTCGTCCACGAAGGCCCCAAAGCGTGTGACCATCCCGGACTGATCGGCGCCCACCTCATAGAGCCCGCTGAGACCCCAGGCGATTGCAAGCACGCCCAGCAGGCCGACCACCACGCCTGCGCGCAAACCCTGGCCTGAAGGCTGCAGCAGCAAGCGTGCGAGGCTGGCGCGGGCCTGCCGGGTCAGCTCGTCCAGGTGAGGACCTCGCGGCGCCGATGTAGAGGGCGCCTTGGAGCCGGCAGGTTTGCGCAGGGGCGAAGGCCGGCGCGCGGGCTTGAGCTTCTCCGACCCCTCTTCACGTCCCCACGGTGGGGCCGAGTCGCTGCTGCGGGGCGGCCGGGGTTCGCTGGAGGTCGGCTGACGCCGTTCCCTCGACGGCTCGTCAGGCGCCTTCCCGCGATCGCCCTGCGTCGGCGCATCCCAGGGACCAGGCTTCTGGGCGGGCTTGCTGGTATCGTTCCAGGGCAGAAGGTGTCTCCTCGGCTCCGCCGCATACGCGCGCCAAGCCATGCGGCCTTGCAATGGAAGCCGACCGCCGGGATATGAAGCGGCCTCGATCCCAGTGCAAGCCATGCCCCCAGACGCCTCCACGTCGACTTCCGCCGCCTCCCCGCCGTCAGGCGCGCCGCAGGCGCCCGATCGGGCCGCTGTGCTCTCGGCGCTGGAGGCCGTACGCGATCCGGTGAGCGGCAAGGGACTGGTGTCCGCAGGGCTGGTCCAGGGCCTGGCGATCGGCCCCGGTCGGGCGGGCTTCATGCTGGAGACGCCCGCCTCGGAGGTGGACCGGTATGCCGCCGTGCGCGAGGCGGCGGAGACGGCGCTGCTGTCCGTGGCCGAGGTCCGCCGCGCCCAGG
>NZ_CAHJWH010000091.1 GCF_903642205.1 Caulobacter sp. S45
GGCCACGCCGCCCCCCCGCCAGCGCCGCCGCTAGGAGGAGCCAGGGCGCCACGTGGCCGCCGAGGAGCAGCACGGTCCAGACCGGCAGCGCGCCTGGCTTGGCCAGGCCTTCCGCGGCGTTCTTGGTGGCGCCGCGCACCACCGCGCGCCAGCCGGTGTACATGCGGCAGGTGGCGAGGCCGGCGCCGGCCACGAGGTCGGTGCGCAGACCGGCGGCCCGGAACAGCCGCGGCAGGGTCAGTCCGTCATGCAGACTGGTGCGGATGGCGGCGTGGCCGCCGGAGCGGGCGTAGGCGTCGGCTCGCACCGCGATCATCTGCCCGCAGCCGGCGGCCAGGGCCGGCTTAGGGAAGCGCCGGGCGAGCGGGATCGGCAGGTACCCTAAGAGGAGCGCGTTGATCATGGGAATGACCAGGAGTTCCGGGAGGCTCACCATCTCTTGGCGCGGAACGCCGCTAACCAAGTCCGAGCGCGCCAGCGCGCCGACAAGCCGGGCGGCCGCGTCAGGCTGAAGGCGCACGTCGGCGTCCAGGAACAGGAGGAGCGGCGCATCGGTGAGCCGGCTCAGCACGTGGCAGGCATGCTGCTTGCCCGACCAGCCCGCAGGCAGAGGTGGGGCCGCGACGAGCCGCAGCCGGGGGTCTGCGCGCGCCAGATGGGCGACGATGGCGGCGGTGGCGTCGGCGGAGTGGTCGTCGAGCACCACCACCTCCAGCCCGACCGCGGTAGAGGCGAGCGCAGCCTCCACGCAGGCAGCTATGCCGGCCGCCTCGTCCCGCGCGGGGATTAGGACGGCCACGCGCGTTCCGGCTGGCGCGGGCGCGGGCTTGCGCAGCGCCAGGAGGTTCAACACAGTCATGGCGGTGGGCAGGCCCGCCATGGCCAGGAGGACGCCGGCCAGGATCAGCATCAAGCGGACGCGTCCCGGCCTGCACCGTGGGCGGGGTCAAAGCGACGTCCCTGCACACGCGCTCGGAGGCGTCGCCAGCCGTCATAGACGGGGCTGATCTGCGTCCGGCCGGCGATCAGGGTGGTGAACCGCCCGGGATCGCGCAGGGCGGCGTCAACCGCCAGGGCGTCCATGGCGCCTTCCAGCGCCGCGTTCAACGCCGCGGAGCCCTCCGTCCGCACCGCGTTGGCCGGGATCGCATCGCCGAAGCGCAGGAGGAGGTTCGGCCGGCGCTCGTTCCAGAAGGCGTATTCGATGGCGAGCGGGACAAAGCGTGCGGCGGGCGCCCACCGGGCCAGGTGCGCCAGGCCGGGCGCGACGCGGATGGGGCGCTCGCGCACGTCGCGAAAGCGGCCTTCGGCGTTGACCAACCAGAGCCCGTCCTCACGGCCGAGCACGGCCCGGCCCATCGCCAGGAAGGTCGCCGCGCCGGCGTAGCCGGGGGCGATGCCGATCCCGCCGATCCGACCGAAGAAGCGGTAGCGCTCCAGCATGGCCGCCTCCATCGGCGTGTAGGCGCTCTGGCCGCAGAAGACGCAGGCCGCCAGCCAGACGAAAAGCTCGCCGTCCCACCAGGATGGATGGTTGGCGTACACCACCAGCGGGCCCGAGCCGGAAGGCGGGTCGCCCGAACGACGCACGGCGTGGAAGCTCCGGGCGAGATCGCGGGCGAACAGGCGTCCGAAGACATGCAGCAGAAGGGGCGAGACCTCGGGCAAGGCGTCGCGGGCGGGTCCCATTCGCCCGCCGCCTTCGCGCGGGGCCGCGACCTCGGGGACCCTCAGGCCTCCTCCGCCACCCGGGCCGCGCCTCGGACGTCCTGGTCCATGGCGTCCGCTGCGATCCAGCCGGACATCATCACCATGGGCATGCCAGGCCCAGGGTGAGCGGCGCCGCCGGCGAGGTACAGGTCGCGCACTGTGCGCGAGCGGTTGCCAGGCTTGAACGCGCCCATCATGCGCCCGTGGCTGGCGAGGCCGTAGATGGCGCCGTTCAGCACGCGGTAGCGGTCGTGGATGTCTTGAGGGGTGAGGTGGCGCTCGAAGATGATCCGCTCTTCGATGTCGTGAAGGCCCGCGGCCGACTTCAGCTTGTCCAGGATCACCTTCCGGTACCGGGGGTATAGTTCGCCGGAGCGCCAGTCGTGGTGGGGGCGGAGGTAGGGTGTGTGGACCAGGACGTAGAGCGCCTCGCCGCCTTCAGGCGCCACGCCCGGCTCGGTGGCGGAGGGTGCGCAGAGATAGGCGGTCGGGTCGGGGGCCGGCTCGCCCCGCTTGTAGATGGCGTCGAACTCCTCCTTCGGGTCGCGGGAGAACACGAAGTTGTGGTGGAGGAGATGGTCGTAGCGCTCCTTGAGGCCGAGGTAGAGCACCACGCCTGAACAGGCCGGCTCGGCCTTGCGCCGCACGCCGGTCCGCCCGGCCTCGCCGCCCACCAGCTCGCGGTAGGTCCGCACTGCGTCCATGTTGGATATGACCGCATCGTAAGCCTCGACGCCGCGAGCGGTGCGGACCCCAGCCACGCGCCCGGCCTCCATCGCCAAACCCTCCACGTCCTCGCTGGGCCGCAGGCTGGCGCCCTGTTCCTCCGCGAAGCGCATCAGCGCCGCAGCCACGGCGCGGGTGCCGCCCATGGGGTACCACACTCCCTGCGCCGTCTGCAGGTGGGCGATGGCGCACAGCACGGCCGGCGCGCCGTAGGGCGAGGACCCCACGTACTGGACGAAGTGGTCGAGCATCTGCGCCAGCCGAGCGTCAGGCATCTTGCTCCGGATGGCTCCGGCCACGGTGGAGTGCAGGCGCAGCCGGACGAGGTCGCGCAGCGCCGCCCCGTTCATCTGGGAGCGTAGGTCAACAACGTCGAACAGGTCCTGTACCGACTTCCAAAGGAAGAAGCGGTCGCTGACCTCGCTGAGCTCCCGCGACGCCTCCAGGAAGGACCCGTAGCCCCGTCCCGCATCCTTGCCGGGGGCGAAGCGCTCCATCTCCGACGCCATGGCCGTGGCGTCGGCCAGAAGGTCGATGCGGTCGCCGCCGTCGAAGAAACAGCGCCACTGCGGTTCGAGACGGCGGAGGTCCAGGTAGTCGGACGTGCGTCGGCCGCCCTCGGCGAAGATGCGCTCGAGCACCGCCGGCACCGTCAGGATGGTTGGCCCCATGTCAAAGCGGAAGCCGTCCTCTTCGAGGAGCGCCGCCTTGCCCCCCAGCCAGCCGTTCTTCTCGTAGAGAGTGACCTGGTGGCCTCGCGCGCTCGCGACACAGGCGGCGGCCAAGCCGCCCAGGCCGCCGCCCACCACGGCGATGCGGCGACGGCGGGATGGAACGTGCATGTTCACAGGGCGCCCCTTCGAGCGGCGATCTCGCCGGACATGACCGGCGTCTGTCTCCGGTCCTCGCGCGCCTTCCTACGCTCGGGACGGCGCGGAGCCTCGGCCCCCTTCGCCAAGTCCTCCAGGAGGAGGCGCGTGGTGATGCGTGCGCCTTCGAAGATCACCGGAAGCCCCGAACCAGGATGGGTGCCTCCACCCACCAGGTAAAGGCCGTGGCCGAAGCGATTATGCGGACGGAAGAACAGCATCTGCCGCAGGTCATGAGAAAGGTTGAATGTAGCCCCCTGATGGACGGCGAACTGGTCCCGCCAGTCCCGGGGATCGACGATCCGCTCGTAGCGGATGCGGTCGCGGATGTCGGGCATCCCGATCAGCTTCAAGCGATCGAGCACAAGGTCGCGAAACCGGCCGCGCTCCTTGTCCCAGTCTATGCCCGCGCGCAGGTTCGGTACGGGCGCCAGCACGTACAGGCTGAACCCACCGGGGGGCGCCATGCCGTCGTCGGTGTGACCGGCGTGCTGAAGATAGATGGACGGCTCCTCGGACAGGACGCCCGTGGACACCTCGCGGATGTTGCGGGCGTAGTCCCTGGACAGAAGGATATTGTGGTGCGCCACCTCCGGCGGCAGCGCCCCCTCGATCCCCAGATACAGCATGAACGTCGAGCAGGAGAGCCGCGCCCGTTCGATCTTGCGGTCGCGCCAGCGCGGCCGGGCCGCCTCAGGCACAAGGCTCGGCATGGCATGGGCGAAGTCGGCGTTGACGACCACCGCATCGGCGCAGACCTCCCGCCCCCCGACCACGACGCCTCGCGCCTCCCCACCTTCATAGACCACCCGTTCCACGGGCGTGTTCAAGCGGAGGTCCACGCCCATGCGCCGGGCGAGCGCGGCCATGGCCTCCGTCACCGCGCCGCATCCCCCCACCGGATGGTAGACGCCGTGCTCGTACTCCATGAAGGCCAGGATCGAGAACAGGCTGGGGCACTTGAACGGCGACATGCCGATGTACTTGGTCTGGAAGGAGAAGGCGAGGCGGACGCGCGGGTCCTTGAAGAAGCGGCGCAGCTCGCCATCCACAGTGGTCATGGGCTGGAGCTTGGGCAGGGCTCCGACCATCTCCCAGGAGATCAGCGAACGCCAGCTGTCGAAGGCCCGCTCGAGCGCCGGCTCGAGCAGCTTCAGCTTGGCGCGCCCGTGCTCGAAGAAGCGCTTGACGTTGCGGGCGTCGTCTGGGGCGATCCGGGCGATCTCGGCCGTGAGCCCCTCCAGATTTGGCGTGGCCCTGATCTCGCCCTCGCCTTCAAAGACGATCCTGTACTGTGGGTCCAGCCGCCTCAGCTCGACATGATCTTCCAGCCGCTCTCCGCAGGCGGCGAAGATCTGCCCCAGCGCCTTAGGGTACAGGAAGAAGGTAGGGCCCGCGTCGAAACGGTAGCCGTCGGGCGTGCTGAAGGTGCGGGTCCGGCCGCCCACCACCTCGTCGCGTTCGAATAGCCGCACCTCGAGGCCCTGCGCCGCCAGGAGCAGAGCCACCGCCAAGCCCCCTGGCCCGGCGCCCACGACGACAACCTTCTTTGGACGGGAAGCGAAACCAACGTCGGTCAAGGCCATACTCGGAAGCCTGGCGAACGCTCCAGGCAGTCTGAATCTTGCACATGACGCTTATCTCTTCCAGCGAGATTTCACCTCGGGTGGTCTGAATCAGATCAGATAAGTCTCCTGTCGCGAGGAAGTCTAAATTTCTCGCCCGATGATACGTTTTAAGAGGGATCATGCCGACTCTAAAAGCCAGGTAAGCAATGACTAGCCTTTACTTGCGCGCCGGGCCAAGACAGGAACGCGATGGAACAAGGCTGTCCGAGGCCGGCCTCGCGCGGCAGACCCACGCTTGTTCACGTCCGCGCAGTATAGCGCTCAAGCCTAGCATAGAGGTTCGGCGGCCTCTATGGCCGTCGCCTTCTTGGAGGATGGCTGGCGAAGATCGCATCCGCCGCCGTCGTCACCAGTCTGGCGACCCCGCTACACGCCATGGAGCCTTGGCAGGCGCTGCCGAGCGCCGCCGCTCTGCCGAGTCCCGCGGCCTTCGGCTATGCGCTTCACGATGGCGCGAAGATTTAGGCCGACGCCGTAGAGCAGCCGGATGGCCGCCCCGATCGTCAGGCCCGCCGCGATCTGGTGGATCGACATGCTGCCGGGCTCGCGCCGGCGTGAGCCTACTGGAGCGGAGCTGCTGCACCTCGCTACGCAACGGCCCGTCTGCGTCTCAGAAGCCCCAACGCCAGGCTAGAACGGCGACTACCCAGCTTAACGGGCCTTCAGTATTTCTTAGGAACAATCCGGCGGCGGCGGCAGGTAATCGTGGCCCCTTAGCGGCTAACTGGTGACCGATGACTCACAAACGACCGAAGGCGCCCATGCTCCGAACCTTGCTGCTCGCTACGTCAGCAGGCGTCGTCACCATGGCGGCTAGCCCCGCACTGGCCAAGCCGAAGGCCGCTCGGGTCGCGCATAGGACCAGTACGCTCAAGACTCAGGTCCAGGACCTAACGGCGCTAGTCAAGCAACTCTCCGCCAGGGACGAAGCCCTGCAGAGCCAAGTACAGACGTTGCAGGCCCAGGTGAACAGTCCGCCAGTCCAGACCGCCGCGGTTCCGCCGCCCCCGTCCTATGGACAGTCGCCGCAGCCCTACGGTCAGACGGCTCAGGCCGGAGGCGGCTCTCCTGACGTCTCCCTCGGTGGCCAGGGCGGTTCGGCGACGGTGGCCAGCGAGGCCAAGCCGCAACCCAGGGTCGCCATCAACGACAACAACCACTTCTCGCTCCAGAGCGCAGACGGCCGCTACTCAATAGGCCTAGTCGGGGTCGTGCAGTTCGACGCCGGCGGCTACTTCGGTTTCCATCCCGACTCGCGTTATACTGGCCCTCAGGACCTGTCGAGCGGCGTCAACGCCCGCCGGGCGCGGATCGGGGTCAGCGGCGCGGCCGGCGATTTCAGCTACACATTCATCTACGACGCCGGCAATTCGCAGGACACCACCCAGCGTGGAATCGAGGCGCTGCAGCTCACCTATAACGGCATCAAGGGCTTCGCCGCCGACATCGGCTATTCCAGCACGCCCTTCACGCTAGACCAGGCTACCAGCTCCAACGACCTGCTCTTCCTGGAGCGCTCGACGCCGACGAACATCGCCATCAACTACAATGCCGGCGACTTCCGATCCAATGCGGGCTTCCGCTTCTACAGCGACCGATACTGGTTGGGCGCCTACGTCACCGGTCCTTCGTCCAGCAGCGACTCCCACACTCAGACGGGCGAGCGGCTCGGAGCCTTCGAGCGCGCGGCCTTCCAGGTGCTGAAGGGGCCCGACTACTCGCTCCACCTGGGCGTGGCCTATGACGAGCTGATCCGCGCGCCGAACTCGGGCGACACGACATCGTCGGCCACCTCGGTCGGAACGCCGGACACCCTGTCCCTGAGCGACCAGCCGGAACTGCGCATCGATCCGACGACCCTGGTCAACTCCGGCGCCATCGGCACGACCGCCAACCCGGTCACGGGCGGCAGCGTGTTCGATGTCGAGACCGCTGGAACCCTGCGGAACTTCTTCTACCAGGGTGAATATTTCCACTACACAGTAGACCGGAAGGGTCTCGACGACGCCAGCTTCGACGGTGGCTACGCCCAGGTTGCCTGGATCCTCACCGGCGAGAACCACAAGTATAATCCGCTGGCTGGAAGCTACACCCGGATTGTCCCGGCCCATCCGTTCTCGGTGAAGGAGGGCAACTTCGGGGCTTTCGAACTCGCCGCGCGGGTGAGCTACATCGACGAGATTGCAAACTATACGCCGAACCTGTCCCTAGCCTCCCAGACTGACGCCATCAACGGCGGCCGCCAGGCCGGGTATACGCTAGGCGTGAACTGGTATCCGAACTCCGTCCTCCGCTTCATGCTCGACTACAACTACATCGACTTTGACAAGTCGCAGACCACGACTGCGACAGGTGCGCCCCTTGGGAGCAACATCGGTTCCCACTTCAATGCGATATCGCTGCGCAGCCAAGTTGTCTTCTGACAGATGGCTGGATGGCTGAAGCTTGATTGTTATTGATCTACAATAGGCGCGAGGTCGGTTCCGCGCTCTGCTCCGGTTGTCGCAGATCGAGGCGCAGGAGCTCGGGTGGGCGTCCAGGAAATCCATGCGGTGCAGGTGTTCCGCCGGGCGCTTGAACTCTAAGAATCGCTGGCGGTCGCGCAAGACATAAGGCTGGCGATGCAGTCGCCGGCCGCTGCGCTGTTGGCACATCGGCGCCTCGCCTCCGGGCTCCACGTGCACCGCGCCCAGGTGCAGCTCTCCGCCGCCAAGGCCCGGATCAACGACGTCGCCGCCCAGCACGCGCTCTAAGAGCACGCCATCCTCGCGGAGGTCGATCGAAAGCGTGACCCACCAGTCCCGCGACACACTTGCGACCGCACTGAGGAACCGCCCGCCCAACGGTCCGGTTTCGGTGCACTAAGAGGAGGCCAGCCATGAAGGCGATGCGTATCCACCGGTTCGGCGGCCCCGAGGTCCTCCAGCTGGACGAGATCGACATCGCCGAGCCGGGTCCGGGTGAAGTGCGGGTCAGGGTCGCCGCCGCCAGCCTCAACCCTGTGGACTACAAGATGCGCCAGGGCGGCTATGCCCGCCTGCCCGCATCCGCCCTGCCGGTGACACTGGGCCGCGATCTTTGCGGCGTGGTGGAGGCGATCGGGCCCAACGTCAGCCACGTCGTGCCGGGCGAGCCGGTGTTCGCCCATCTCGGCTGGGACCGCGGCGCCTATGCCGAGCAGGCCATCCTCAGGGTCGGCGAGTTTGCGCCCAAGCCGGAGACGCTGACGGTCATCGACGCCGGCTCCCTGCCGCTCGCGGCCATGACCGCCTGGCAGGGCCTGTTCGACCATGGCGGGCTCAAGGCCGGCGAGCGGGTGCTGATCCACGGAGCCTCGGGCGGGGTGGGCTACCTCGCCGTCCAGTTCGCCAAGCTGCACGGGGCGGAGGTGATCGCCACCGGCTCCGCCGCCAACCTGGACTGGATCAGGAGTCTGGGGGCCGACCAGGTGATCGACTACAAGGCGCAGGCGTTCGAGGACGAGGTGCGCGACATCGACCTCGTCTATGACCTGATCGGCGGGGACACCCGCACCCGCTCCTGGGGCGTGCTCAAACCGCATGGCCGACTGGTGACCACCGTCTCCAAGGAGCCGGTCGAGGAGCAGGCCGCCCGGCACGGCAAGACGGGCCTGCTCTACTTCGCCCATCCGGACGCCGAGCAGCTCCGCACCGTCGCCGCCATGGCCGACGACGGCCGGCTGCAGGTCATGGTCGATCGGACGTTTCCGCTGGAGGAGGCCGCCGCGGCTCACGCCTACCTGCAGGAGGGCCACCCGCGCGGCAAAATCGTGCTGGAGGTGCGCTGAGGCTCAGATCACCAGGGCCATGGCGAAGCCGTCATGGCCCTTCATGCCCACCATCTGCAGCGCCGTGGCGTCCAGGCGCGGATCAGCGCCCATGAGGCGCAAGGCTTCCAGCACGCCTCGGACGTTCTCATCCTGACGAGCCGGATCGATGATCGCGCCGCCCCGCACGACATTGTCCAGCACGATCACCGCGGCGGGACGAGAGAGCCGGATCGCCCAATTCAGATAGGCCGGGGAGCTGGCCTTGTCCGCGTCGATGAAGGCAAGGTCGATCGGCTCTTCCACCCCGGGCAACAGGTCGAGGGCGCGGCCGACGCGCACCTCCACCCGGTCGGCGACCCCAGCCCAGGCGAGGTTGGCGCGGGCCACCTCCGCATGGTGCGGATCGAGCTCCAGCGTCACCAGCCGTCCCTCGGGTGGAAGCGCGCGAGCCATGCAGATGGTGCTGTAGCCGCCCAGCGTGCCTACCTCCAGCACCCGCCGCGCATGGGTGATCCGCGTCAACAGATGCAGGAAGCGGCCCTGCAGAGGGGAGACGTCGATGGGCGGCAGACAGGCCTCGACGTTGCGCCTGAGCACAGCCTCAAGCACGGGGTCCGGGCTCAGAAGCCGCTCGGCGAGCAGCCCGTCGATTGCCGCCCAACTTCCTGATGACATCCAAGATGCTCCCGCTCAGGGTGAGGACAGGCCCGCCTTCTGCAACAGCTTGCCCTCGTCCGCCGTCCAGCCGCCGCCGAGCGCCTTGTAGAGGGAGGTGAGATCGACGGCGAGCTGGCCTTCGTCCTGCACCAGGCCGTTGCGGGCGTTCAGGTCGGTCTGCTCGGCCTGCAGCACGTTGATGAAGGTGACCAGCCCGACCTCATACTGCTGGCGGGCGATCGTCAGCGAGTTGGCCGAGGCGTCGACCGAGGCCTTCTGGGCGACGATGCGGCGCTGGTCGGCCTGGTAGCGGGCCAGCGAGTCCTCCACGTCCTGCAGCGCGGTCAGCACCGTCTTCTGGTAGGTGTAGTAGGCCTGGTCCTGCTGGGCGCGGGCGGCGCGGATGTTTCCCCTGATCTGGCCGCCCTGGAACACCGGCCACTGGATCAGGCCGACGCCCGCCGAGGTGCCGCTGTTGGCGTTGAACACGTCGTGGAAGGTCGGCGAGGTGAGCGCGCCCAACGCCAGGATGTTGAACTTCGGATAGAGGTTGGCGACCTGCACCCCCACGGTCGCGGTGGCCTGGGCCAGTTGGCGTTCGGCCTCGCGTACGTCGGGACGGCGGCGGAGCAGGTCGGACGGCAGGCCCACCGGGAGCGTCTGGGGCACGCCGGGCAGGTCATTGCTCTTCAGGTGGTCGAGTTCGGGCGCCAGCGCCTCCGGATCCTCGCCGACCAGCACGCCGAGCGCGTGGATCTGGCCTCTCGCCTGGGCCTCCAGCTGGGGGATGGCGGCGATGGTCGCCTGCACCTGGGCCTGCTGCTGGTTCACGTTCAGCCGGGTGACGAAGCCGGTCTGGGCCTGCTGGTGGATGATGGCGAATGTAGCCTGCTGGCTGGCGATTTCCCCCTGTGCGATGGCGACCTGAGCCTGCAGGCTGCGCAGCTGCAGATAGTCGCTGGCGACCTCGGCGGTGAGCGAGACCTGGCCGTCGCGCTTCGCCCAGATCATCGCCTGGGTCCCGGCGCGGGCGGCCTCGACGCTGCGGCGCACGCCGCCGAACACGTCGATCTCCCAGGTGGCGTCGAAAGCGACGGCGAAGTTGTCGATATGGGACGGCGCCTCGCCCGCGGCCGCACCGGCGGCTTCAGCGGCCGCGCCGCCTGCGCCTCCGCTCGACCGACCCGTCAACGAACCCAGGGCCGAGTTGCTGGCGTTGGTGTTGATCCTCGCCGCGTTAGCGGCCGTGCTCACATGCGGCAGACCCGCGGCGCCGGCCACCACCTCCTGCTCGCGCGACTGGCGGATGCGGGCGACCTCGGTCTTCAGGTCCAGGTTGCCGGCCATGGCCCGCTCCACCAGCTGGTCGAGCAGCGGGTCGTTGAACTGCTTCCACCAGCTGGCGACCTGGACCTCGTCCACCGGGGCGACGGCCGGCTGGCTCAGGGGCGCGTCCTTCCTGGTTCCGATCTCTTGGTAGGCAGGGGGCGCGGCCATGTCGGGGCGCCGGTAATCTGGCCCTACCGTGCAGGCGCAGACCGCAGCACCGGCCAAGAGCGCGGCGAAGGCAGGGTGAAGTTCGCGCCGCCTCATCCCGCCGCTCCCTGAGCTTCACCGCCGCTGGGCTTCTGCATCAGCAGCAGCAGCGGCAGGCAGCAGAGCGTGATGAACATCAGCAGCCGGAAGGCGTCGATGTAGGACAGCATGCCCGCCTGCTGGTTGAGCTGGTTATAGAGCTGCCCGAGCGCCTGCTGATTGACGAAGGCGGACGGCTGGCCCGCGCCCTGCAGCTGCTGCGACATCTGGCCCAGCCCCTGAGTGTAATTCGGGTTCAAGGGATTCAACGTCTCCACATAGCGGGCCTGATGGAACTGCTGGCGCTGTTCGGTGAGCGTCTGGACCATGGAGATGCCGATGGAGCCGCCGAGGTTCCGCATCACGTTCATCAGGGCCGAGGCCTGATTGCTCTCGCTTCCCTTCAGCCCGACATAGGCGATCGAGGTAATGGGAACGAACAGGAACGGCAAGCTGAAGGCCTGGAAGGCCCGCGCCGCCGCCACCGAGCCGAAGGACAGCTGGGTGTTCAGATGGGTGTAGTTCCAGAAGGCGAAGGTCTGCATGACCAGGGCGAAGCCCACCATCAGGCGGGGGTCGACCTTGGAACTCAGCACGCCTGCGACCGGCATGAACAGGATGGTCACCGCCCCGCCCGCAGTCATCGCCAGTCCAGCGTCCGTCGCCGTGTAGCCGATCACCTGCTGCAGCAGCTGGGGGATGAACTGGGCGGTCCCGAAGATCAGCAGCCCCACCACCATCAGCAAGGCCGAGGCGACGGCGAAGTTGCGCTGGCCGAACATCCTGATCTTCACCACCGGGTCCTTGCGGCTCAGCTCCCAGGGGATGAAGGCGACGAGCGAGACGACGCAGACCACGGCCGCCACCTGGATCACCGGGCTGGAGAACCAGTCCAGCCGCTGGCCGCGGTCCAGCGTGATCTCCAGCGCGCCCAGGAACAGGGCGGACAGGGCGAAGCCCGGGAAGTCGAACTTGATCCCGTCCTTGGTCATCTCCTTGCGTTGGGCGATCACGGCGGCCGGCTCGTCCACGAACAGGTGCACCAGCACCAGCGACAGCACGCCCACGGGAAGGTTGATCAGAAAGCACCAGTGCCAGCTGAAGTTGTCGGTCAGCCAGCCGCCCAGCACCGGTCCTATGGTCGGCCCTGCGATCACCACGATGCCGTAGCCGGCGAAGGCCAGGGTCCGCTGCTTGGGGCTGAAGGTGTCCACCAGCATGGACTGCTCCACCGGCGCGAGGCCGCCGCCGCCGATGCCCTGGAGTATGCGCGCCAGCACGAGCGTCGTCAGGTCCTGGGAA
This sequence comes from Caulobacter sp. S45, assembly GCF_903642205.1. Lineage (GTDB taxonomy): Bacteria > Pseudomonadota > Alphaproteobacteria > Caulobacterales > Caulobacteraceae > CAHJWH01. Next base: position 12,258 of record NZ_CAHJWH010000091.1, read on the forward strand.
ATCCCGCAGAGGAAGGAGGCGAAGGTGAACAGGAAGACCGAGAACATGTAGTAGCGCTTGCGGCCGAACACGTCGGCCAGCCAGCCGCTGATGGGCGTGATCGCCGCCTGGGCGACCAGGAAAGTGGTCAGGACCCAGGTGGCCTCGTCGTAGCTGGAGCCGGTGGAGCCCGCGATATGGTTCAGGGCGACGTTCGCGATGGAGCTGTCCAGCGTCGTCATGAAGGTGGCGATCGAGATCACCCCCAGGATCAGCCAGGGATTGCGCCCCCCGGCTACGGAGCGCGCGGGCGTCCAGCCGCCCCCCCCGCCTGCGCCGGCTTCAGCCACCCCTAGTGAATCCGGACCTTGGGCTCGACCGAGAGCCCCGGCCCCAGGGGGCAGTCCTTCGGCGCGCCGTCGAGCACGATCTTTACCGGCACCCGCTGCACCACCTTGACGAAGTTGCCGGTGGCGTTCTCCGGCGGCAGCAGGCCGAAGGCCTGGCCGGAGCCACGCTGGATGCTGTCCACATGGCCGGTGATCTGGGCGTCCGGGCAGGCGTCCACGTGCACGGTGGCCGTCTGGCCGGCGCGCATGTGGGCGAGCTGCGTCTCCTTGAAGTTGGCGGTGATCCAGGTGCGCAGCGGCACGATGGCCATGA
>NZ_CAHJWH010000092.1 GCF_903642205.1 Caulobacter sp. S45
GGCGGGTGGAGCTGAACTCCGACACCCTGCCCCGGGTCCTGCTCGACCGCCGTTACTACGCCAGGGTGTCGGCCGGCGCCCGCACGGATGCAGAAAAGACCTTCGTCGCCGACTGCCACGCCCAGGCCAACTGGCTGGTGAAGAGCCTGGACCAGCGGGTCCGCACCATCCTGAAGGTCTCCAGCGAGATCGTGCGCCAGCAGGACGCCTTCCTGGCGCTGGGCGTGGAGCACCTGCGCCCGCTGAACCTGAAGACGGTGGCCGACGCCATCGGCATGCACGAATCCACCGTCAGCCGCGTCACCTCCAACAAGTACCTGGCTACGCCCCGGGGCGTGTTCGAGCTGAAGTTCTTCTTCACCTCGTCCATCGCCTCCTCCGACGGCGGCGAAGCGCACTCGGCCGAGGCCGTGCGCCATCGCATCCGCGGCCTGATCGACGCCGAGCAGGAACGCGAGGGCGTGCTCTCCGACGACCGCATCGTGGAGATCCTGAAGGAGACCGGCGTGGAGATCGCTCGGCGCACCGTCGCCAAGTACCGCGAGGCCATGCGCATCCCTTCCTCGGTGGAGCGGCGGCGCCATGCGGTGTCAGTCGGCTGAAGCCTTGGGCCTGCGTGCTTCGAACGGTCTCACTTCGAGAGCCCTACTCAGCATGACGAAGGATCGCGACCCACCCCATTCGTCATCCTGAGGAGCGGCCCAAGGCCCGCGTCTCGAAGGACGCACACCCGCTGTGCAAGCCTGCGCCCGGGGTTCCGCCCCGCCCGCGGCTCCGCTAGAGCTTGGCCATGCTGGTGGTGCGCCCCGCGGGGCCTGACGACTACGACGCCTTGGCGGAACTCGCGGTGCTGTCCGGACGGGGCTTCACCAGCCTGCCCGAGGACGAGCCGACGCTGCGCGAGCGGCTGGCCATCTCCGCCGACAGTTTCTCAGGCGCCATCGCGCCACTGGAGGCCTGGTACACCCTGATGATCGAGGACTCCGCCACCGGCCGGGTGGACGGCGTGGCCGGGATCAAGGCGGCGGTGGGGCTGAAGCGACCCTTCTTCTCCTTCCGGGTGGTGACCCTGACCCAGTTCTCCTCCGCCATCCGCACCCGGTTCGACCACACAGCGCTGGTGCTGGTGAACGAGTGCTCCGGCTGGAGCGAGGTGGGCTCGCTGTTCCTGCGCCCCGAGCGCCGCTCCGGGGGCGCAGGCCGCCTGCTCGCCCAGTCGCGCTACATGCTGATGGCGGCCGAACCCCAGCACTTCTCCGAACACGTGCTGGCGGAGCTGCGCGGCTGGTTCGACGCGGACGGGACCTGCCCGTTCTGGGAAATGGTGGGCTGCAAGTTCTTCCGCCTGCCCTTCGACCAGGCCGACATGGCCAGCGCCTCCACCGACGGCCAGTTCATCCTGGACCTGGCGCCGCGCCATCCGATCTATGTCGAGCTGCTGCCCGACACGGCTCGCGACAGCGTCGGCCGGGTGCACCGCGAGGGCGAGCCCGCCCGGGTGATGCTGGAGCGCGAAGGCTTCCGCTACGCCAGCCTGGTGGACATCTTCGACGCCGGCCCCACCGTCTCCGCCCGCCGCGACGACATCGCCACGGTGCGCCACAGCCATCGCCGCCGCGCCAGGATCGTGGACGGCGTGGACGGCCCGCCCATGCTGGTCTCCCGCGACGCTATCGACAGCTTCCGCGCCACCCGCACGGCCGCCCTGCTGACGCCGGACGACGCCGAGATCGGTCGCGAAGCCGCGGAGGCCCTGCACGTCGCCGAGGGCGACCTGATCCGGGTGGCCCCATGAGCGGCGAACTCTACATCGGCGACCGCTGGCGTGAAGGCCGCGGCCCTGAGCTGGTCTCCACCGATCCGGCGACGGGACACCCGGTCTGGCGCGGCGCGACGGCGGCAGGGACCGACGTGTTTGAGGCGGTGGCCGCCGCCCTCAAGGCCTTCCGCCCCTGGGCCGACGCGCCGCTCGACGAGCGCATCGCCGCGGTCCGCCGCTACAAGGCCGTGCTGGAAGCCCGCGCGCCGGCGTTCGCCGCCGATCTCTCGCGCGAGACCGGCAAGCCGCTCTGGGAGACCCGGGCCGAGCTCGGCTCCATGATCGCCAAGGTGGAGGTGTCCATCGCCGCCCAGGCGGAGCGTGCGGGCTCCCGCGAGGCGGCCACCGGCTTCGGCCGCGCGGTGCTCCGCCACCGGCCGCACGGGGTCATGGCGGTGCTCGGCCCGTTCAACTTCCCCGGCCACCTGCCCAACGGCCACATCGTCCCGGCGCTCCTGGCCGGCGACACGGTGGTGTTCAAGCCTTCGGAGGAGACCCCGCTTGCAGGCCGGCGCATGGCGGAGGCGTTCGAAGCCGCGGGCCTGTCGCCCGGGGTGTTCAACCTGGTCCAGGGCGGCCGCGAGACCGGCGCGGACCTGCTGAAGCAGCCCATCGACGGGCTGCTGTTCACCGGCTCCGCCCGCGCTGGGGCCCATTTCCGGCGGCAGTTCGTAGACCGTGTCGAGGTCATCCTGGCGCTGGAGCTCGGGGGTAACAACCCGCTCATCGTGTGGGACGACGCGGACCCGGAGGCCGCCGCCGCCATCGCGGTGCAGTCCGCCTACGTCACCACAGGCCAGCGCTGCTCCTGCGCCCGCCGGCTGATCCTGCCCCAAGGTCCCGCAGGCGACCGGGTGGTGGAGGCCATCGCCGCCCTGGCGGAGCGGTTGGCGATCGGGGCTTGGGACGCGGATGAGGAACCCTTCATGGGCCCGCTGATCTCCGCCCGCGCCGCGGCCGGCGCCCGGGACGAGGTGGAACGCCTGGTCCACAATGGCGCCCGTCCCCTCCTGCCCTTCCGCCAACCGGAGGGCCTGGGCGAGGCCTTCGTCACTCCAGCCCTGCTCGACGTCACCGGGATCGCCTCGCCCGACGAGGAGATCTTCGCTCCCGTCCTGCAGGTGACCCGCGTCGACGACTTCGACCACGCCATCTCAGCCGCCAACGCCACCCGCTACGGCCTCTCCGCCGGCCTGGTCAGCGACGACGACGCCCTGTGGCGCCGCTTCCTGGACCGCTCCCGCGCCGGCGTGGTTAACCGCAACCGCCCCACCACCGGCGCGGCGGGGAACATGCCGTTCGGCGGTCTGGGCGCCTCCGGCGACCACCGACCCAGCGCCTACTACGCCGCCGACTACTGCGCCTACCCCGTCGCCAGCTTCGAGGCCGAGCGAGCGGTGGACACGACCTCGGAGATCAAAGGCCTTCGGCCGTGACGGACGCCGTCGAAGCCAACCTGGACGGACTGGTCGGCCCCACCCACAACTATGCCGGCCTGTCTCCGGGCAACCTCGCCAGCCAGTCGAACTTCGGCGCTGTCTCCAACCCCCGCGCCGCCGCCCTCCAGGGCTTGGCCAAGATGAAGCGGCTGGCGGACATGGGCCTGCCCCAGTTCGTCCTGCCGCCCCAGCCTCGCCCCGACCTCGGCTTCCTGCGCCGCCTCGGCTTCACCGGCTCGGACGCCGAGGTGAACGCCGCCGCCTGGAAAGCCGCGCCGATCCTGGCCGGCTCCGCCTGGTCGGCGTCGAGCATGTGGGCCGCCAACGCCGCCACGGTCACGCCCTCGGCCGACAGCGGAGATGGGCGACTGCACTTCACCCCCGCAAACCTGCTCACCAACCTGCATCGCAGCCTGGAACATTCCCATACGACGGCGGCGCTGAAGCGCATCTTTTCCGATCCCCGCCGCTTCACTGTCCATGACGCGTTACCGCCTCAGCCCCACCTCGCAGACGAGGGCGCCGCCAACCATGTGCGCCTGTGCGCCGAACATGGTGCGCCCGGAGTAAGTCTGTTCGTATACGGACGAGGTGCTTACGAGGCTTGGACCGGCCGCTTTCCCGCTCGCCAGACCTGCGAAGCGTTCGAGGCCGTTGCCCGCCGCCACGGAGCCCACCGCCCGGTCCACCTGCGCCAGAATCCCCGCGCCATCCAGGCGGGCGCCTTCCACAACGACGTAGTCTGCGTCGGCGCGCTGGACTGCCTGTTCTACCACCAGGCGGCCTTCGAGGACCCGGCCGCCATGCAGGCGGAGGTGCGCGCCGCCGCCGCTGGCCTGTTTGAGCCGCAGTTCGTGGAGATCGGCGAGGCGGAGCTGCCGCTGGCCGATGCCATCTCCAGCTACCTGTTTAATTCCATGCTGGTGCAGGCGCCTGGCGAGGCGCGCCTGACCCTCGTGGCGCCCATCGATGTCGCCGAGCATCCCCGCGCCCGCGCCGTGGCTGAAGGCTTGGTCGCATCTAATGGACCGATCCGGCGGGTGGAGTATGTGGACGTGCGTGAGAGCATGCGGAATGGAGGCGGGCCCGCCTGCCTTCGTCTGCGGGTGGTGATGACCCCCGAAGATCTGGCCGCCGCCAATCCCGCACATCGCCTGGACGATCGGCTGCATGGCCGCCTGGTCGAATGGATCGGTCGCCACTACCGCGATCGCCTCGTCCCGGCGAACCTGGCGGATCACGAGATGATCAAGGAGGCGCGGATAGCTCTGGAGCAACTCGACACCATCCTGTCCTGAGCCATGCAGGGCGAATCAAGACTCTCCTTGACTCCACGCCTCGGACCCGGAATCCATGTTGGAACGAAACGCGAACGGTTTCGCGTTCAGGACCTCATGACCGCCTCGCCCACCCTAGACGCGCTCCGCAGCCGCATCGAGTCGCTCGAGCGTCAAGCCCCTGAAGGCGGGCTGCGCCCGTCGGTCCACGCCCAGCGGCGACGGACCGCCGAGGCGGGCTGGACCCCTGCCTTCAGCTTCGGGCTGGAGGCGCTGGACAGCCGCTTCAGTCCGGGCGGGCCGACCTTTGGCGCCCACGAGGTCTGCGGCCCGGCGGGCGAGCCTGCGACCGCCCTGCTGTTCATGGTGCTGATCCTCGCCCGCCTCTTCCGATGCGACCCGCAGGCCCAGGCCCTGGTGGTCCAGGAACCGGGCGCGCTCAACGAGGGCGGCGGCCTGTACGGCCCGGGTCTCTGGGCGCTTGGCCTTGATCCCGGGCGCCTGGTGCTGGTGAACGCGCGTGAAGGCGGCGAGGCGCTGCGCATCGTGGACGAGGCGGTGCGATCCGGCGCGGTCGCCGCAGTGCTGGCCGAGGCGCCTAGGGCCGCCCGCAAGCTCGATCTGGCCGCCACCCAGAGACTGAACCTTTACGGCCGCCAGACCTCGACCCTGGCCCTGCTGGCCACTCCGGACCTGGAGGCCACCAGCGCCGCCATGACCCGCTGGCGCGTCCGCTCGCGCCCGAGCCAGGCACCGCGGGACTATCTCGGAGCCCCCGCGCTGGAGCTGGAACTGATCCGAAACCGGCTTGGTCCCACGGGCCGGTTCAATGTGGACTGGAGCAGCGACGATGCCGCCTTCCGCCTCCCTCAGACGCCCGCCGCGCCGCTTCGTGCACCTGTGGTTTCCACGCCTGTCTACCGACCGGCTGTGGCGGGGGCCTCCGGCAAGCCTCCAGGTCGTCGTGGAGACCCGCAAGAACGCCTTGCGGCTCACCGCGGTCGATGAGGCGGCCTGCGCCCAGGGCCTGAGCGTGGGCATGACCCTGGCCGATGCCCGCGCCCGTTTCCCCGCCCTGGCGGTCGCCCTGGCCGATCCGGCCGCCGACCTGGCCCTGCTTATGCGCCTGGCCGAGGCCTGCCGCCGCTTCACGCCCGCGCTCGCCCTACAGGCGCCCGACGGGTTGGACCTGGACGTCACCGGCTGCGCCGCCCTGTTCGGAGGCGAAGCGCGACTGCTGATGGCGGCTGGCGCGGTGGTGCAGCGCGCAGGCCTGGAGCTGCGCTCCGCCCTGGCGGACACGCCCGCGCTGGCTTATGCGGCCGCCCGCTTCGGCGGCGGGGGCGTGGTGGCGCCGGGAGGCGGCGCGGCGCTGCTGGCCCCCATGCCGGTGGAGGCGCTCCGCCTGGAACCGCAGGGCTGCGCCGTCCTGCGCCAGCTCGGCTTCAAGCACATCGGTCAGCTCCTGGCGCTCCCGCGCGCCGCCCTTACCCGCCGGCTCGGGCCCGAGGCCCTGCACCGGCTTGACGAGGCGTTGGGCGAGCGCGCCAGCCCGTTGGAGCTCCGCTTGGAGACGCCGGTGTTCCGCGCCGAGCGGCGGCTGTTCGAGCCCGTCACCGAGGCGGAGCAGGTGATGCAGGTGGTGGGCGATCTGGCCGTCGACCTCGCCGTCCAGCTTGAAGGCCGGGCCTTGGGCGGCCGCAGTTTCGCGCTGGACCTGTTTCGGCTGGACGGAACGGTGAAACGGCTCGGCGTGGCCGCCAGCCGGCCGCTGCGCCAGTCGGCGCGCATCGCGTCCCTGTTCGCCGAGCGTCTGGCGGGACTGAACGACGGACTGCAGGCCGACTTCGGCTTCGACCAGCTGCGCCTCACCGCAGAACGCACCCAGTCGCTCCAGGCCGGCGGCGCCGACCTGCTGCAGGAGAGCGGCGCACCCGGATCGGTGGAGGCCCTGGCCGACCGCCTCGCCGCGAGGACGGGCGCACCCGTCCTGCGCCTGACCGCCGCCGACCGGCACACGCCCGAGGTCGCCGACGCGGTCGCCGCCTTGGATGCGCCGGCCACCCGGACGACGACCCCAGAGATGGAGGAACCGCCCCGTTTCCTCGACACGCCACTCCGCCCGTTGCGCCTGTTCCGGCCGCCCCAGCCCATCGCCGTGACGGCCGCGGGCCTGCCCGAAGGGCCGCCTGCCCGCTTCACCTGGCGACGCGTGACCCGCACAGTGGTGCGCGCCGAAGGACCCGAGCGGCTGGAGCCGGAGTGGGCCCGCCATCCCACCGACCTCTGCGTCCGCGACTACTACCGCCTGGAGGATGAGGCGGGCCGCCGCTACTGGGTGTTCCGCCAGGGCCGCTACGACGCGCCGGACCCAGCAGGGCCGCCCGACCCGACGCGCGAGGCGGTCGATCGCGAGAAGTCCCGGCGCGAGATGATCAAGCCGGTCCGCCCGCCGCCAAAGCCCGAACCCGCGTTCAAGCTAAAGCTGGCGTCAGGGCCTCCGCCTTCCCGATCACCTCATCTCGAGCCTGTCGAAGGACGAGGCGACGTAGCGCGGCCGATTGAAGTGCGTCCTGCGAAACGTCCCTTCGGGGCTCCTCAGGATGAGGAGAAAACAGACCGCACAGACTTTCGCCATGCTGAGGAAGGCTCTGCAGGAGACTGTCTCGAAGCCTGCAACCCGCCCCCGGCCATCCCCGCCTGGTTCCTGCACGGCCTGTTCGGATGAGCCCGCCCTATGCCGAATTCGCTGTCGCCACCTGCTTCTCCTTCCTGCACGGCGCCTCCACGCCGGAGGACCTGGTGGAGACGGCGCTGGAACTCGGCCATGCCGGCATGGCTGTGGCGGACCGCAACACGCTGGCCGGCGTCGTGCGGCCCTGGACCCGCCTTCGGGCCATACGCAAGATCGCCGAAGCGGAAGGCGACGCCACGCTTTGCGAGGTCCTGACCCGGTTCCGCTACGTTGTCGGCGCCCGGCTGGTCTTCGCCGACGGGACGCCGGACGTGCTGGCATATCCGCTGCACCGCGAGGGCTATGGGCGGCTCTGCCGCCTGCTCACCGAGGGCAACCGGAAAACCCGCAAGGGCGAGTGCCGGCTGGAGCTTGAGGACCTGCTCAGGTGCGGCGAGGGCCTGGGTCTGGCCCTCGTTCCCCCCCGGCGGCCGGACCCGGTCCGGGTCCGTCCCGTGCTGGACGCCCTGGCCGAGGCGCATCCCGGCCTGGTGTGGCTGGCGGGCGCCATGGGCTATGAAGCCGCCGACGCCCGTCGGCTCGACCTCCTGGCGGCGCTGGCCCAGGCTGTCGGAACGCCGCTGCTCGCAGTCAACGACGTGCTCTATCATCATCCCGACAAGCGGCGGCTGCAGGACGTGATGACCTGCATCCGAGAGCATGTGACGTTGCAGGACGCCGGCTGCCGCCTGCAGCCCAACGGCGAGCGCCACCTGAAGCCCGCCGTCAAGATGTCGCGTCTGTTCCGCGACCATCCCGACGCCCTCGCCCAGACCCAGCTGCTGCTGCAGCTGTGCGGCTTCGACCTGGGCGAACTCCGCTACGAATACCCGCGTGAACCCGTGCCGCCCGGCCGTACGCCCCAGGCGCACCTTGAGGCCCTGAGCTGGCAGGGCCTGCAGTGGCGCTATCCTGAGGGCGCGCCGGACAAGGTGGTCAGACAGCTGCGCGAAGAGTTCGCCTTCATCGAACGCCGCGGCTACGCCCACTACTTCCTGACCGTGCACGACATCGTGCGCTTCGCCCGCGACAAGGGCATCCTGTGCCAGGGACGCGGCTCGGCGGCCAACAGCGTGGTCTGCTTCTGCCTGGGGGTCACAGCCGTCGATCCGGCCCAGCACGACCTGCTGTTCGCCCGCTTCATCTCCGACGAGCGCGACGAGCCGCCCGACATCGACGTGGACTTCGAGCACGAGCGGCGGGAGGAGGTAATCCAGCACCTCTACAACCGTTATGGCCGCGAGCGGGCGGCGATCTGCGCCACCGTGATCCACTACCGGCCCCGCAGCGCCATCCGCGAGGTCGGCAAGGTCCTGGGGCTGACCGAGGACGTGACCGCGGCCCTGGCCGGCATGGTCTGGGGAAGCTGGGGGAGCGAACCCGATCCCGAGCACGTCCGCCAGACAGGGCTCGACCCCGAAAACCCACAGATCGAGGAGGCCCTGGGGCTGGCCGGCCAGCTGATCGAGCTGCCGCGCCACCTGTCCCAGCACGTGGGCGGCTTCGTGCTGACCCAGGAACGGCTGGACGAGACCGTTCCCATCCTCAACGGAGCCATGCCCGACCGCACCTTCCTGGAGTGGGACAAGGACGACATCGACGCACTGCAGATGATGAAGGTCGACGTGCTGGCGCTCGGCATGCTGAGCTGCATCCGGCGCGCGTTCGAGATGCTGAACGGCTACGGCATCGTCCCTATCGCCGACATGGCCGATATCAAGAAGAACCGCGACGACGATCGCGCCGTCTACGAGATGCTCGGCCGCGGCGACACGGTGGGCGTCTTCCAGGTGGAGAGTCGGGCGCAGATGAACATGCTGCCGCGCCTGAGGCCCCAGACCTTCTACGACCTGGCCATCGAAGTCGCCATCGTGCGCCCGGGTCCGATCCAGGGCGACATGGTCCACCCGTACCTGCGCCGCAAGCAGAAGCTGGAGGAGGTGGTCTACGAGGGTCCCACGATCGCCGGTAGCGATCCCGACGAACTGAAGAAGGTGCTCAGGCGCACCCTGGGCGTGCCCCTGTTCCAGGAGCAGGCCATGCAGATGGCCATGGTCGCCGCCCGCTTCACCGATGCGGAGGCCGATGGCCTGCGCCGCGCCATGGCCACCTTCCGCCGCACCGGCGGGGTGACGCCCTATCGCGACAAGATGGTGGGCGGCATGACGGCGCGCGGCTATAGCCAGGCGTTCGCCGAACGCTGCTTCAAGCAGATCGAGGGCTTCGGCTCCTACGGTTTCCCGGAGAGCCACGCCATCAGCTTCGCCAAGCTGGTCTACGTCTCGGCCTGGCTGAAGCACCATCATCCGGCGGTGTTCGCGGCCGCCTTGCTCAACGCCCAGCCCATGGGCTTCTACGCACCGGCCCAGATCGTACGCGACGCCCGAGAGCACGGGGTGGAGGTACGGCCGGCGGACGTCGGCGCCAGCGACTGGGACTGCACGCTGGAGCCGGCGGAGGACGGCGAATGGGCGTTACGGCTGGGGCTACGCCAGGTCGACGGGTTTGCGGAGGCGGCGGCGACACGGCTGGTGGAGGCTCGGGGCGGCCGGGTCTTCGCGCCGACGAGCTCCCTCGCGCCTCCGTCATCCTTGGGCCTGACCCGAGGACCAAGGCTGACCTCGAGCCCAGCGCCTGCGGCGCGACAGCGCCCGCCAGGCGGACGGCTCGATCCTTGGGACACCGAGGATGACGGGGAAAATGGAAGTCTGAGAACGCCGGGGGTTCAGCCTGCACCCTTCGCCGACTTCGACGATCTGGCGCGGCGCTCAGGCCTGACGCCTTCCCAGCTGCAGACACTGGCCCAGGCGGACGCCATGCGCTCGCTTGGCCTGGACCGGCGCGCGGCGCTGTGGCGGGTGCGGGGACTTTCAGGACGCGCGCAGCCGCCCCTGCTGTCGGACCTGCCCGATCCCGAAGAGCCGATTCCCCTGCCGCACATGGCGCTGAGCGAGCACGTGGTGGCCGACTACCAGACCACCCGGCTGTCGCTGAAAGGCCATCCCATGGGGTTCCTTCGCGACCGCTTCGCCGCTCGGGGCGTGGTCGCCTGCGCCCAGGTGGGGGGGCTGAAGGACGCCAGCCCCGTCTCCACCGCCGGAGTGGTGCTGGTGCGCCAGCGGCCGGGCACAGGCGTGGTGTGCTTCATCACCATCGAGGACGAGACCGGCGTCGCCAACCTTGTGGTGCTGCCGGAGGTGTTCGAGCGTCACCGCCGGGAGATCATGGCGGCGAGGCTGCTGGAGGCGCATGGGCGCATCCAGCGCACCGAGCAGGCCGAGCAGGCCGAGCAGGCCGAGCAGGCCGAGCAGGCCGAGCAGGTGGTGCATGTGCTGGTCCACCGCCTGGTGGACCGCAGCGCGGATCTGCGCATCCTGGCCGAGCCGGAACTGGACCTGAAGCCCCCGCTCGCCCGCAACGACGAGGTGATCAGGAACGCGCGCCTTGGGCAGACCCCCACCCCCGTCCATCCACGCCAGGTGCGGGTCGTGCCGCCTTCGCGGGACTTCCACTGACCGCCTGCGGCCCTGTCGGCTCAGCCCAGCCTCATCGCCGCCTCCATCTCCACGCGGACTTTGGACGGGGCCAGCGGCTTTGATGGCAACGTGAAGCTCACCGTCGTGCCCACGCCCAGTTCGCTGGAGATGTCCAGGACGCCCTCGTGCAGCTCCACCAGCGCCTTGGTCAGCGCGAGACCCAAACCGGTACCCTGCTGGGTCTTGGAGTGCTGGGTCTCAATCTGTTCAAAGGGACGCGCCAAGCGGCCGAGGTCCTCCGGCGCGATCCCGATGCCCGTATCGGTGACGCCAACGCGCACACGCGGACCGCCTGCGCGCTGCATCTCGGCCACGCGCACGGTGATCCGTCCTCCCTGCGGGGTGAACTTTATGGCGTTGGACAGCAGATTAAGCAGGATCTGCTTCAAGCCACGGTAATCCGCCTCGATGGTGGGTAGGCTGTCCGGCGCGATCACCCCGATCAGCAGGCCCGCGCTTTCGGCCCGGTTGCGCATCAGCCGGACCGCCTCGGCGGCGATCTCGGCCACGTCCACCGCCTCGAGGTGCAGGTTCATCTTGCCCGCCTCGATCTTGGACATGTCCAGGATGTCGTTGATCAGGGCCAGCAGGTGCTGGCCGGAGGCCAGGATGTCTGACGAATACTCCCTGTAGCGCGGGTCCCCGAGCGGGCCGAACATCTCGCCCACCATCATCTCCGAGAACCCGTTGATGGCGTTGAGCGGCGTTCGCAGCTCGTGGCTCATATTGGCCAGGAACTCGCTCTTGGCGCTGTTGGCCCCCTCCGCCCGGAACTTCTCAGCCTGGTACTTGCGGGCCAGCTCGGACAGCTCCCGGCGGCTCTCCTCCAGGCGGGCGACGGCGTGCTGCAGCGCCTCCTCGTTCAGCCGCCGCGCCTCCTCCTGGCGCTTGATGCCGGTGATGTCGGCGGCGGTCATCACCAGGCCGCCCTCGGCGGTGCGGCGCTCCGAGACCTGCAGCCAGCGGCCGTCCACCGTCTCGATCTCGCGCAGACCCGGCCGGGCCGGGTTGGCGACCGGGGTGTGGGCGCGCACGGCCAATTCGGCGAGCTTCAGCACCGAACTTCGCGTGGCCCCGGGCTTGAGGACCCGAGGCTCGAGCGAGAAGACCTCCCGGAACGTCTGGTTGCACATGATCAGCCGGCCGTAGCGGTCCCACAGAACAAAGGCTTCGGAGACGCTGTCGATGGCGTCGTGCAGCCGCCGCTCGGCCGCCTGAGCCCGGTGCTCGGCGGTGCGCTCGTCGGTGACGTCCAGCGCCACGCCAATGACCCGACTGTAGGCGGTCTTGGATGCTCCGGCGGTCAGGGGGACGAGCGTACCGAAGGCTTGGCCCCGGGCGTCGATCCAGGACACGCCTCCGGCCGCCAGGGGCACGCAGAAGCTGACGTCCAGTGCGCCGAACTCGGCCGCCCCCCGCAGGGCCTGGCGCACCCGGTCACGGTGCTCGGGCGCAATGCGGGCGATCACGTCCTCCCCCACCGCCAAGCCGCCGCCGCCCCAGCCCAGCATGACGCCGGTGACGTCGGACATGGAGACCTGGTCGGCCGCCAGGTCCCACTCCCAGATGCCACAGCGCGCCGCCTCCACCGCCAGGCGGAACTTGCGTTCGCTCTCGCGGCGCGCGGTCTGGGCGGTGTCGGCCTTGCGGGTCTGGATCATCAGCACGAGCGTCAGCAGCAGCCCGATGGCCAGGGGCGTGAACAGGGCGAAGACGTTGGTGGCCAGAGCGCTCTGGGCGGTGATGAGTGAGGGCGCCGGGACGGCCACCACGGCGATCAAGCCGCCGTCCGGGGTGCGGGTCGCCGCCACCTGAGCCGGCCGGCCTGGACCCAGCAGCCCCCTCACGCCCCTGTCGCCAGAGGTCGCAGCTCGCAGATGGACCGCGTCAAGGCCCAGCGCGGCTTCCGCCTGCAGGGGTGCGGCCTGGTTGGACGCCACCACCAGGCCCTGCCACGTCACCAGCATCTGGACCTTTCCCGCGGCGTCCGGCTGCAGGAGCAGGCGCATCGGGGCCGCCAGGACGAGCTGGCCGCCCCCGGCGAGCGGCGCGCCGGCAAACAGCCACGGGCCGGCCCTCGCCGCCGGCAGG
>NZ_CAHJWH010000093.1 GCF_903642205.1 Caulobacter sp. S45
CAGGTTCAGCGCCGCGCCCTCGGCCGCCGTGCCGGCGAGCCGGCCGGCGCCCGATAGCGTGTTGGCGACCAGTCCCGATCGCGCCGCCACGCTGCCGGCGTCCGCGGCCGCGCCGATCCCCAGGCCGGCCTTGGCCACGCCGGCGATCCCATCGGTGGCCGCCATCAAGGCGAGGCCCGTGGGATCGACCAGGGAGCCGGCGAAGGTGGCGCCCATGCTGACCAGGGGGTTGGCGCCGGAGCGCTCGTTCAGGATGGCGTCATAGCCCTGGCGCACCGCCTCGCCGTGGCGGAAGGCGGCGTCGTTGTCGGTCACCGGCGTGTTGAAGCGCAGCTGCCCCTCGATGCCGTACTTGGCGTTGGCCTCGTCGGGGCTGAGGTCCGGCGCGCCCGCGCGCACGGTGTGGTCGCCCACGAAGTTCAGCACCCGCCGGGTCATGTCGCCGGCGTTGTCGCGGAACGACTGCCCGTAGGCGTCGGTCTGCGAGATCGGAACGTCGGCGCCTTGGTCCAGGGCGTCTAAGTCCGGCTGGGGGTTTCCGTAGAGGCCGTCGGGCATGAAGACATGGTCAGGTCCTCAGCGAACGGTCGGATGAAGGGACTCGACTCTCGGTGGCCCTGCTGCCAGCGTGAGCGACATGCTGTTCGGCCGGCGCTCGTCTCCCTCTGATTTCTACAGCCAGCACGTGATGAACAGCGTGGAGGGTCGATTTAAACTTTTGCGGCGTGACAGCGATGGAAGCGACTTTCGTGTGCGTCTCTTTTCGATGTTCGAAATGGTCTCTTCGATGAGAGAAATTGGAAGCGAGCCTGCGTCGATTGATCTCTTCATCAACACCATTCATGACAAGTATCCAACGCAATACGCTGATGCGTTAGTCACCTTTCTGAAGTTTCTTCCTCCACCACAGAAGCAATAATAGCCCTCAGCGCGTCAGACCGGTTCAGCTTGCGGGCTTTTCCCCACGCTTGGACGCGGGCAATTAGATCGACTGACAGCCGAACGGTGATTGTAGGGTCCACGCCAGTTGCTGGGCGACCTCTTTTCCGTGTCACAGGATTTGACATACGATAATCCGTGTCACATAAAAGACGAGCCGCGGCAAGGGTGCAACCGAGCCGCGGCTCTAACCGCAACAGACCCGCAGGAGATCCGTCTTGGCTACGCACACCTATACACCGTGTCCCGCCGCCGCGCTCGCCCACGAGGCGGACCGCTTGCTGCGGGAGATCGCCACCCTGGAAATGGTGGACATGGAGGCCGAGGGCCACGCCCACGACCGGCTGGACGCCCTGGAGGTGGCGGCTGGCGTCGTGCAGGCGCACAGCGTGCTGGGCGCGATGTTCCAAGCCACGCTGCTGATCGACGATCTGGACGACCAGAACGCCTGGGTGAAGGGCGCGGAGGCCAAGCGCATCGTGCGGCGGCTGCAGCGGCTCGCGCGCTCGGTGACCCAGGTCCTGAGCGAACAGGCCGACCGCCACGAAGTGGAGGCGGTGCGCCGCTATTACGGACTTAACGCTATAGCGAGGATCGCGGCATGAGCGCCATGGTCTCGATCGAGCCCATCTTTGAGGACTATCCCGTCCGCATCCATGTGCGCGACGAGGAGCCGTGGTTCGTGCTGGCCGACGTGTGCCGGGTGCTGGAGATCGCCAACCCCAGCGATGCCGCGGCTCGGCTGGATGACGACGAAAAGATGACCCTCGGTAATGCCGAGGGTCGAGCAGGGCATGGAGCTCAGTCCTTCACCCTCATCAACGAGAGCGGGCTCTACAGCCTGATCTTCCGGAGCCGGAAGGAGGCGGCCAAGCGGTTCAAGAAGTGGGTGACGGCGGAGGTGCTGCCCGCCATCCGCAAGACCGGCCGCTACGCTCCGGCCGCGGAGTCGCAGCCGTCCCTAGTCCCGCTGCTGCCGGAAGAGCAGGACCACGGCTACGCCCGTCAGGAAGCCCAGTTGAACTGGTACGTGGACCAGATGACCCTGCCCGTCACCATAGCCGTTTCCCGCGCCAATCGGGCGAAGCTTCAGGCCCTGGTCGAAGTGGTGCAGGCCGAACAGCCCCGCGCCAGCGTGGCCGCCATCTGCCACTACGCCTGGCGCAACCCGCACGTGCTGGACGATCCGAGCGTCACGGCCCTGCGGCTGGAGCACGAGCGCCTGCGCCTGGGCCTGCCGTCGCTCTGAGCTTCACTGGGCGTGGGCCAGGGCGGTGAACCGCTGGGCGAGCCGGCCGACGTAGGTGCGGGTCTCGCCGGGCGGCATGCGGGCCAGGAAGTCGCTATGGCTGATCGCACCCGTGCGCGGATCGCCGATCGTGTAGAGCAGGCCTGGGTGGCGGTTGCCGCTCTTGTCCACGTAGCCGGTCAGGGCGCCGTCGCCGGCGTTGTAGGCCACCGCCGCCAGCACCGGGTCTCCGCCGAAGCGGCTCATCACGTGGCCGAGCACCGCTTGGCCAATCTGCTGGTTGTAAGCCGGATCGTGCTGCAGGCGATTGGTGTCCAGGGGCGCACCAAAGATCCTGGCGGCGTAGGGCGCCGCGGTCGCCGGCATCACCTGCCAGCGGCCGAGCGCGCCGGCGGGGCTCTGCAGGCCGTTGCGGCCGCCACTCTCGGTGCCCACCAGGGCCTGCTGGAACAGCGACTGGGCGCGGCTGAGCGAGACGGCGGGCACGGGCTGGCCGGCGTCGGTGTGCAGGGTGCCGGGGCGGGGGTTGCCGAATAGGGGACCGGCCTGGGTGTTGGCCTGGGTCTGCAGCTGGCCCCAGCTGGCGGTGACCGGTGCGCCGTAGCGGTCGGCCACGGGCATGAACCCGCCGGTCTTGGACGGGACCATCAGGGTGGAGCTGGAGCCGTCGGCCGAGGTCACCCACTTGCCGGCCTTCTGCACCTGCAGGGCGAACTGTTGGCGCTGCTGTTCGGAGTTGCCGGGCGTGGCGCCCGGCGCGAACAGGCGCGAGCCGCCGTTGGCGACCAGGTCGGAGATGATCCGCGTCTGGCCGGTCTGCACGTCATCAGCGCCGCTGGAGTTGACCGAACGTCCTGTCATCCAGGCATCGGCCGGATTGCGCCAGGTGGAGCTGGTGGCGATCGAGGTCGGCATGCGCTGGCCGCCCACCAGGGTCTCGCCCTGGGTCAGGTCGCCGGCGGCGGAGCGCGCCGCCGCGGCGGGCGCCATGCCCTGGGTCTGGACGAGGTTGCGGGCGACCAGGAAGGTGCGGTCGATGCGGGCTTGGCGGAACAGGTCTTCGCCGGGGAGTGGGCTGCGCGCCGCCAGCACCGGGGTCAGCGAGCTGATGACGGCTGAGTGCAGGGCTTTCTCGTCGGTGTCGTCCAGCTTTTTGGCGGCGGACGGGTTGTTCAGCGCCGCCACGTAGCGGCCCATGCGCGAGGGGTCGGCGCCATAGTCGGCGATGGCGCTCACGTCGGTGATCGATGCGCCGGCGTTCTGAAGCTGGCGGGCGAGCAGGGCGCGGGGCGAGACGAGGGAGCCGTCCTGGGCGCGGATCGAGGTCGGCATGGCGTCGACCAGCTGGGCGACCTGGGCATAGGCCGCCAGCCGGTTCTCCGGCGCCGCACTGGTCATGGCGGTCGCCAAGCGGCCTGCCTCTTGGTCAGGCACGACCTGCCAAGCCGTCTTGGAGATCCCGGCGGCTTCCTGCACGCCCAGCATGTTGGCGGCGTAGGTCTTGGCCGCGGCCGCGCGTGAGGGCGCATCCGTGGCGGTCGTAACCGCCTGATACATGCTCTGCAGCTGCTGTCCGTGGCTGGCCATGGCCATGGCCTGGGGGCCGCCCGCCTTGCCGGACTTCATCGGCGACCCTGCGGCGAAGGCCCAGGCGCCCGCGCCCTTCTGACGGTCGGCTAGTTCCTTCTGAGCGGCCTGAGTGGAGGCTTGCCAGATTGGCATGTCCCGGGCGTAGTTCGGGTCCGACGGTTGCGGCATGGGCGCGGCAGCCTGGGTGTGCAGCTCGTCGATCGTGGCCGCCTGGACGTGACCGGTGATCGCGTGTGCTTGATAGGCCGCCGTCTGCTTGGCCTGGTACTCCGCCGCCTTCTCGGGGCCGAAGCTGGCGGCCATCTCCTCCACCGCTGGCGCGTCGGCCGAGGGCGAGCCCGTGTTGGTGATCGCTGTGATCGACGCGTCCGCGCGGTGGGCGACCGAAAGCTGCGCCGAGGCTTGGTCCAGGTTGCGGGGCCTGTGGTCCTGCATGGCGCTGTCGGCGCGGGCCAGCAGACCCTCCACCGCCTCAGGCTGCAGCAGGTTGCCGTAGCGGTTGTCCTGGATTTCGGATTGGGCCTGGGCGGGGTTGCCGTTCAGGATCAGGCCGTCCAGCCGCGCCTTGGCCAGCTCGCCCTGCAGCTCCTTCTGCAACGGCGCGCGCTGGGCGGCCGGGACGTTGGAAAGGATGGTGGGGAGGGTGGACGAGGCCTGGTCGTAGCTGAGCGGGTTGGCGGTGACGCTGTTGATCAAACCGTCGGCCTGGGAGGTGGCGGCGCCCAGGACGTACTTGATGGCGCCGTGCGCCTCGACCTCGCTGGCCTTGGCGATCTCCTCGGTCTTCATCGCCGCCAGCTTGGCGGTGAGCTGGGGCTGCAGGCTGGCGGGGGTGGCGGCGATCGCCGGCTGGGCGGCTGTATCCCAGGCGTTGGAGACGTCCTGGGTCAGGCCGGGCTTGGAGCCGTCATAGCCGTCATACAGCTGGGCCTGGGCGGGCGCGAAGGTGGTCTGGAAGGCGGTCAGGCCGCCGGCAAGCTGCACCTGCTGCTGAGCTTGGCGGGCCTCGGCGATGGGCTGGGCGCGGACTTGGGCCTCGTGGGCGATGGCGGCGTCGCCCACCTGGGCGGTGTACTTGTTCACCATGTGCGAGAGCTGCGCCTGGACGCCCGCGCTCTCGCCCATGCCGGAGGCCAGGTCCATGACGCTCTGGCCGCTGGCCTTCACCTTGGCGATCTGGTCGGAGGCGAAGCCGGGCTGGTCGCCGGTATAGGCGGCGGCGTCGGCGGCGTAGCTGTCGGCGTTGTCGGCCTGCAGCTTCTGGACATAGGTGCTGGCGGTCTGCTGGTCGGCCCGCATCTGGGCCGCCTGCTGATAGCGCTGGGCGCGCTCGGCGAGTACGCCTACTTGGCTGGCCTCCTCGGCGGCGTGGCCCAGGCCGAAGTCGGTGGACCCGGCCGTGGCGACCGGAAGCGGCGTGCCGCTCGGCCGGTCCAGATCGAGGCTTTCGGGAAGGGCGGCCATGTCAGCCTCCGTAGCCGTAGTTGGCGTCGCTGTTCTGGCGGTAGTAGCTGTCGCCGCCGCGCAGGGAGGCGTTGATCTGGGCGGTCTGGGCGGACTTCGCCCAGCCGCCCATCAGGCTGGAGTCGGCGTTCACGGCGCCGGTGATGGCGGCGCGCTCGCCCTGCACCTTGGCCACCTCGCCCTGGTACAGGTCTGCCGCCGCCTGGGTCTGGCCGCGATAAATGACTGATCGGGCGTTGAACATGGACTGGTTGCTCAGGTCCTGGATGACGCCCATGCTGGAGCCGACCAGGCCGCCGCCGTTGGCCGCCGCCTCGGTCGCGGCCTTGGCTTCGACGCGGTCGCCCTGGCCGATGGCCTCCTGCGCGGCGACGCCGGACTGGTTCAGCTCCATGCGGTAGTTCTGCTTGGCGACCTGCAGGGCGCGCTGGCCGTCGAAGAAGCCGGTCGCGCCGCTGAACAGGCTGCCGACGGCGGACAGGCCGCCCGCAAGCTCCATCGGGTCCATCAGGCCGCCTCGCGCAGGAACTGGACGTAGGGCTCGTCGCCATGGGTGAACCCGCCGCGCTCGAACACGAAGCCCAGGCGGTGCAGGGTGCGCAGCGCCGCCTTGTTCTCGAACATGGCGCTGGCCTCGATCGAGACGCCGGCGTGCTGGTCGACATAGTCGAGCGCGTGCTTGGACGTGCGCAGTGCATGCGCCCACTCCCTGCGGCTCAGGTCCGACAGGTACAGCCACCCCCGCCAGACCTTGTCCTGGCGGTCATAGGCCACCCCGCCACAGCCGATGGGCTGGCCGTCGCGGGTGATCGTCCAGGCCTCGCCGCGCGGGCGGGCTTGGCGGAGGGGCCAGCCCATGGCCGCCTGCTCGGCGGCGAAATCGGCGCGGGCGTCGATCTGGTCGGCGTCGCCGTGCCGATAGGGACGGAAGCCCAGGGCAGGCCTCATGCCGCCACCTTCGGGCGAACGCTGTAGATGCGGCAATCATAGCCGGTGGCGTCGACGATCTCCACGCGAGGGTCGCGCGAGGTGTCGCCGGTAAAGGTCATGGACTTGATCGCGCGACGGGCGCTAGCGCCTGGAATGTCGGCCGTGGTGCGGGGCAGGAAGACTTCGGCCGGGCCGCCGCCGTAGGTTCCCACGGTGGCCTTGGCGGTCAACAGGCTGACGTCGGCTCCTGCAATGCGCTCGCGCTTCAGCAGCGTGCCGCCGGGGCCGAGCTGCTGCATGTCCAGCTTGAGGCTGATGAAGTGCGCCTGGTAGGGCAGGCCGATATTGGCCGCGGTGACCGCCTTGGGCAGGGTGGTGGCGCCGCCGGCGACGGTGAGGCCGGTGAACTCGATGCCGGCCGCCATGGCGCAGGGCGTCTCGTTTTCCAGATAGTCCAGGCCGCCGATCTGGGTCACGGCCGCGCCGGCATAGATCTCGGCGGCGTCGTAGAACATCTTGTCGGCGGGCTGGGACTGCATGAACAGGAACCGCTGCACCACGTTGCCCTTGGTGCGGCTGACCTGCAGCCAGATGGTGTCCAGCTTGGCCTCGCCGGGAATGACGGCCATCCATTCCACGGCGAACCCGCCGGCGAGCTGCTGGGAGCACCATCCCTCCACCTGCTCTTCCTTGTGGTAGACGTAGGCGGCCAGGCCGCCGTCCTGCAGCCGCGCCCACAGCGTCTGGTCCTGGCGCGCCCAAGCCAGCTCAACGAACCCGCGGTCGCCGATGTGGGTGGCCAGCACGGTCAGCTCGCGGCTCTGCTTGTTCTGGCCGCCGTCGATGGCCAGGGAGCGTAGCGCCTGCGATCCCTGCATGATGTAGATCAGCTCATCCCAGACGCTGCAGGGGGCCGCGTCCGCCGATCCGAACTGTATCTGCTGCTTGTCGAGCACCGCACTGGGCGAGATGGGCTCGTCCAGAACGGAGCCGGCGATCAGGAAGTCGGCGGTTTGCGATCCGGCCACTAGGTAGGTGTTGGTGGCGAACCAGACGATGGGCGAGCCGTCGTCGCCGCACCGCCTGCGCACCGCGTCGGTGTCGATGACCGTGCCGGTGCCGGTGCCGGGGGTGAAATCGGCCGACGTCGGGGTAAAGCCGGCCGTGGTGGTCAGGTCGACATAGTCCACGTCGGTGGCGGTGGAGCCCATGACCAGGCGCTCCTCCCGCAGCGCCGGCCAGGCCGTCGGCCAGCCGCGGAGGTCGCTGTAGGCGCCTTCGCTCCAGTATGTGGTGGACTGGCCGTTGCCGATCGGCAGGTTGGTGAGCGCCTTGACGGTCATGACGGTGGGGCTGGTGTAGCCGGTCACCTGCACCACGCCCGAGCCGTCGTGCGAGAACGCCCAGTTGAGCGCGCCGTCGGAGACGGTGCCGGCCAGGTGCACGGGCGGGGTGTTGCCCGAATTGCCCGAGGGCGAGGTGTTGAAATAGACGCGGCTGTTGGACAGGGCGAACTGGCCCTGCAGGAACTCGATGCCGGCGCTGGGTGCCGAGGGCGACCAGCTGGACACGCCCTGCGGGCCGTCGCCCTGGCGGATGCGAAGCAGGGAGCCGACGTGGCCGGGCTCGAACACGGCTTGCGAGGCGGTGATGGCGATCCCGCCATAGCCGCCGGCGATGACGATGGCGCCGCTGGCGGCATTGGCGTCCACCGTCTGGTGCGCCGCGCCGCTGAAGGTCAGGGTCGGACCCGTGGTGGGGTTTTCGGTGCGCCAGGGGCCGTTCGTGAGCGTAAGGGGCTGGAACAGCCACGCGGTGTTGGAGCCGTTGCGCAGCAGCGTCTGGGGCTGCAGCCCGCCGCTCGACACGAAGTAGATGACGTCGCCCACCTGCTTGTAGCGGAGCGTCTGGACCTGCGCCGCCGTCCAGGGCGTGGCGACCTGGAAGGGCGCGCTGCCCGCCGCGCCGCTGAGCAAGGGCGAGCCGTCGGCGTACCAGGCGCGCATGATCTTCTCGCCGAACTCCAGCACCAGGGCGTCGTCTATGGAGCGACGGAAGGGGATGATCCGGCCCATGACGGTCTGATCGGCCACCGGCCCGTTGTTCCAGAAGCCCCGGCGCTTGCCGAGCGGGCCGGCGACACGCACCACGAAGTTTTGCGCCAGCTGACAGCCCTTCTGGACCGGCTGGATGTCGGTGCGGTCCCAGGCGTCGTCGCAGATTTCGCCGGAGGTGAAGTTGTTCTGCAGGCCGGAAGCGGTAGGCATCAGCCTTCCGGCCCCGTGATAACCATAGTCATGCAGCCTTCCCCGTGAAAGCCATACCAGCACTGCGTCGTGATGATGCAATCGGGGCAGTATTCTTTCAGCGTTCGGTCGCAACTGTAGAAAGTACCCGGTTCAAGAGGCTCGTTGCATTTTGCGCAGGTAAGAGGCTTGTCTTCGGCCGCCATGTCGTTTCTCCGTCTCGCAACGCCTGCAGCTTCGCCGCTCTCACTCGCGGTCGGATGAGCGCTAGCAGCCGCCCCAGTGGCGCAGCATGGCGAGGCGGGACGGCGGGCGCTGCTCGGGCGAGGCCTGGGTGCCGTCCACGCTGACGGCCAGCTGCAGGCGCTCGCCGGCCTCCGACTTCATGTCCGCGCCGGGCGCTTCGGCAGTGACCGAGCGGCAGGCGCGATAGGCCAGCTCGGCGGAGATGGCGTCGGACACGTGGGGGTCGATGGCCTGCCAGCTCGGCGTGCGGACATAGGCGACGTCCAGTGGCGCACTCCAGCGGCCGCGGATGATCTGGCGGGCGCCGATGTCGGTGTCGATCGTGCCGGTCTCCCAGCGCGGC
This sequence comes from Caulobacter sp. S45, assembly GCF_903642205.1. Taxonomy (GTDB): domain Bacteria; phylum Pseudomonadota; class Alphaproteobacteria; order Caulobacterales; family Caulobacteraceae; genus CAHJWH01. The sequence goes on from NZ_CAHJWH010000093.1 coordinate 9,008, forward strand.
CCGTCGTGATGGCCGCAGCCCCTCCAGTCTCCGGCCCAGTCGGCGGCCGACCAGTCAGGCTCCAGCAGTCCGCCGATCGACCACACGCGGAGCGCCGCGCTCGGGAGCAGGTAGGCCACCGGCCACCTCGCATTGCAGCTCGCGACCAGGGCAGGAAGGACGGACGGCTGCAGGGTGGCGTAGGTCAGGGCGCACAGCCAGCCGTGGCGGCGCAGCACCACGTCGCGCACTTGGTTGAGCTGGCGGGTGACCTTCAGGGCGGCGTTGGACTGGCCCAGCGAGGCGGAGCCCAGGTCCAGCACCGGCTCCTGGCCCAGCATGGCCAGGGTTGCGTTCACGATGTCCAGCTCGGCCGCCACGGGTCACCTCCAGACATCGACAGGGGCGCTCCGCCGCCGAGCGGAGCGCCCCTGGATTTCGCCGGCCGCATCTGTGTTGCGACACGGAGCGCGGCGGCGAAAGCGGTTAGCGGTTCAAACCCAGGATTTGCCAGGCGATCGAGCCGGCGCCCGGAGCGGCCCCCGCGAGGGTGGCCAGCAGCTCAATGGTTCGGCCTGGGAGGACCGCGCCGGCGGGCGGCGGCGCGTCGCCAGGTCCATAGTCGGGGCCGTAGGCGTAGCCGAGCGCCTGCCAAAGCGGGATGGCCAGCTTGCTGGCGCCGAAGGTCTGCCAGAGCGAGACCGTCTGCTTGGCGGCGAGGCTGACACCGGCCGCCAGCCCGGAGGCGTAGGTCGCATCGCCGATGTTCAGCGTCGCCCCGGCCGCCAGCGCGTCGTTCCACAGGACGCAGCCGCTGGCGCTGAGAAGTGCGGTCGCCTTGAACGTGCCGAGCGAGATCACGTCGCCAATCGCATTGGCGCCGGTGAGCGCCAGCTTGTCGCGCATCAGGATGTCGTCGCGGCCATCCTTGCAGAAGTTGCTGATCCCTGGGTAGGTCGGCCCCTGGGACGGCGCGCCCACCATTGATCCGTAGTACTTGGCCATGGCCTAGGTCCTCTTGGGGTTGCGCCGATCAGGTGAAGGCGCCGTTGGTGGTCTCGTCGCAATCCACCCGGATGACGCCTTCGTCGTAGTGACGAAGGCAGCCATGATCGAGTTCGTAGTAGGCCTGCTTGCGGTAGGACATGTCCGGCCGCTCATCGATGCGCGCATTGATGATGGTCCTGCCGCGGTACTGGATGGCGCGCCGGTGGAAGGCGAAGCACTGGCGGGTATAGCCGACCTTGGGCAGCGGGTTGCTGCGGCTGGCGCTGCCCATGCGGATGAAGTTGAAACCCATGAAGTAACTGATGGTGCCGTTCATCAGCGCACGGGCGTCGTTGTAGAAATTGCTGGCGACCGGGATCGACATCAGCAGGTTCTTCAGCTGGTTGGTGGTGACGGCGATGTAGTAATCGCTGGGCTTGTCGCCTGGGTCCATCTCGTCAAGCTCGCTGGCGTCGAGGAACGCCTTGGTGTTGATCAGCTTGCCCACCGTCAGGCCATAGCCGCCGGTCGTCGCGTTCTGGACGGCCTGGATGTTTTCGGCTTCCTGCGCCGTCGGATCGTTTGCGGCGATGACGTTGGCGTTGGCGGGGCCGACCTGCAGGGCGCCGGTGTTGTCCTGGTAGTAGTAGACGCCGAGCGCGCCGGCGATGATCCTGTCGTCGCGGCAGCGGGCCAGGCCGGCCATGACGGCCTTCATCATCTCGCTGCTCGGGTCCTCGATCTCGCGCAGCTTGTCGACATTGTCGGCGAGCCAAGGCGCGTCCGCATAGGGGGTGAACATCCCGATGCGACGGAACTGGTCGATGAAGTGGTTGGGCGTGACAGGCACGCGCGCGACCACGGGCTGCGGGTTGGAGACGCCCACGTCGTCCGCGTTCCAGCGGTCACCGGGCGTGTCGTAGGCCAGGTCTGTGTCCACAGCCATCATGAGCCGCGGTCGGGTCACCTGCGGAACCAGGTTCAGGTTGGCGCGGAACGCCGGGACGTACTGAGAGAGAGCGGTTGCGCCGGTTGGATCAGCCATCGGGAGCCTCTGCGGATCGATCGTATGGGTTCGATCGGCAGCGGCCCCCGGCTTCCAAGTCCGGACGCAAGCCTAGGGATGTCGCCCCCTGGGGCGTCGCCTTCGGTGCGGATCGGAAGGTCTGGACCCTCCGGGCGCCCGCTATCCGGCGATGAAGGAGGCGTGACTGTGTTCGCGCCTGCTGTCAAGCCGCTACTGCTTCACTCCGCTCGCCATCCGAAGCATATCGTTGCGCTGAGCGACGATCGTCTTGTGTTGGGCGTGCTTAGGATCGCGGAAGGCCGGGTGCGCTTCCAGCTCGCGCGCCTTGGCCGTGGCCTGGGCGGAGGTCAGCGGAGTGTCCAGGCCGCCGGCGGCCTCGCCGCTTCGGCCGCCAGGGGCGCCGGGCTCGGCCATCTTGTCCAGCATGGCGCCCAGCATCTTGGCCAGCTGCGGGTGGCTGCCGAGTTTGCCGGCGTCCAGCTCGGCCGCCAGCTCAGGGCCGCCCAGATCACGCGCGAGGCGTCCGATCTCCTTGGACTTGGTATCGTAGGCCGCGCCCCAGGCCGTCTTCAGTTCCGTCTCGCCGGCGGCCCGGGCCTGCTCGGCCTGAGCGGTCTGCTGCTGCTGGAACTCCGCGCCCTTGGACTGCCACCAGGCCACAAGGGCCTTGACCTGATCGGGCGGCGTGCCGGCCTTGTGCGCGACGCCCAGCATGTCGTTGAGCATGGCCTTGTCGGCGTCGCTGGCGGTGGCGTCCAGCTTGATGCCGTAGCCCTCGGGCTTATCGGGCAGGCCGAGCTTGGTGTAGACCTCCCGCATGGCCTTTTCGTCCTTGGGATCGGTCGGCAGGCGGATGAGCTGGTCGACCGGGACGCCCAGGCGGCTCTCGGCGTTGACGAGGCTGCGCGCCATGTCCTCGACCGAGGCCAGGCGCTGCAGGCGCGGGTTCGTCTTCAGCGAGGCGTCCTGGAAGCTCTCGTAGAACGGGGTGGCGGGAGCGCCACCCGCGGGCGGGTCAGAGCTCGGAGGCGTCGATCCCTGTGGCGGCGTAGCCGGTGTCGGGGGCGTATCGCTCATTGTCCATGTCTCCAAGCTGCTCGGTGAGGGTGGCGAGTACGGCGGACGGCTGGTCGAAGCCGGCGCTGCTCATCAGGTCGATGGCCGCGTCGTGGCGGCCGGCGAGATAGGTGCGGTCCTCGGCGCTCACGCCGGGGCCCTGGGCGCGGCCGACGCCGCAGTCCGCCATCCAGTGGGTGAGCACGAAGCGGCCGACCTGCCCGCCGAAGGTCATGCGGTAGGCCTGGGCGATGGCGACGGGGTTGAGGGCACGAAGGTCCGCCAGCAGGCGCGCGTTGTCCACCACGCCTGGGGGCTCGGGAGGCGGGGAGGGCGGGCAAGAAGGGCAAGAAGGGCGGCGACCGTTGCCAAGCCAACGCTCCGTCAGCATCACGGCGGTTGCCCCGATGAGCGCACCTGCGAGGATTGAGGACACCACGAAAAGGAACACTGTCATGCCGCCGCTCCCACCACGGGCGAGGTGAAGGGCGAGGCCGGGGCGAACGGCGCGGCGGCCGCGGCGCTGGGCGGCGGGGGCGCGGGCAGGTTGCCGTTCGC
>NZ_CAHJWH010000094.1 GCF_903642205.1 Caulobacter sp. S45
GGCGCTCGGCGGCGGCTGGTGGAACCGCAAGGACGGCTGAGGCCGACGGTCTGGCCGTCACGTCCGCAAACGCCTCAGGTTGGCTGAACCGGTGCGGCGGCCCCGCAACCACGGCCGTCTTCACGCACCTCCGCTGTGGGTCTCGCCCCTCTACAAGAGGGCTGACGTGCAGGACCTGATCCTTCTTGCGCTGGGCGACAGGTTGTTCGCCGTCTTCGGGGCCTATGCGCAGTCGCTGAGAGCGCCCCTGACGATGATCATCCTGGCGACGGAGGTGGTGGCGGTGGCCGATGGTGAACGTGCGCGACGTGCTCTCCGCCGCCATCGAGCGCGTGGATCGCCGCCTGGAGTAGGTTTCCGCCCGAGCGGATCCTACCCGTTGAAGCGGCAAGCCTAACCCCGCCCCGGCGTGAACACGGCTTGGCTGACCACCTTGGGATCGTCGTGCAGCCGGATGTAGAGCAGGTGGCCCGCGGCCGCATGGGGCACGGACAGGACGTGGCCGGGGAAGCCCTCGGGCACCCGGGCGACGTGGTCGAAGCCCGGGTCGCTGGAGACGGCGTCCAGCAGGAACAGGTCGTCCCCGCTCAGCTCGCAGACGCCACCGGCGCCCTCATGGCACTTGAGCTGGTGCAGGCTCGGCAGGCGCACCAGGGCGCCCAGCGGCTGCCAGTCGCTGGCCGCGCCATCCTGCACCAGCCGGAACTGCAGCGGTCCGAAGGTGGAGGCCCCGAAGGCGCGGCCGGTGTCGAGCGACGCCAGCAGCACCTGGGGGTCCTCCTGGATCAGGCCGTTCGAGGGCGTCAGGGTGGCGATCACCCCGCCGTCCGGCCCGGCCACCTCGATCGACTCGTGCCCGTCGAGCCGCGTCGGCGCCTCCGCCCGCACCGAGAAGGTGAGGTGGGCGCCGCGGGGAAGTTCATCGGCATCCCCGAGCCGGATCGCAGCGAAGCCGGCGGACCCGCCGGTCTGGGCGCTCTTGCCGATCAGCATGACCTGGGGACGCGCCTTGCCGACTGCAGTCTTCAGGGCGACCGTGCGCCCGTCCTTCAGGATCACCTTGGCCGCGAGCGTCTGGCCGGGCTTCAGCTTGTCGAGTTCGCCGCCCTCGGACGCGGTCAGCGACAACAAGTCGCCGCCGCCGCTGGAGGTCAGGTCACCCGGCGTGAAGTCGACCCCGCCCAGGGCCAGACCGGCGACCTCGTCCAGGCGGCTGCCCTTCAGCACCCCGGCGTGGTCGCCGGCGTGGAGGGCGAAGCTGTCGAGCCGGCCCGCCTCCGCGTAGGCCTGCAGCGAAACGCTGTCGGCCTCCTTCATGCCGTACTGCCGCACCAGCAGGCTCATCGGTCCGGGCTGAGCGGAGCCTAGCGGCGCCACGGCGGCGACCTGCTGCGCGCCGTCTGGCTTCCACTCCACCGGCTGGGTCACGCCCGAGGGCTGCTGCAGCACCACGCTCTCCACGCAGGAGGCGGCCTGCCCCTGCAGGTGCACCGTGTCGTCCCGGCCGACCACCAGGGCCTGCACGTCGTCAGGCGCCAGCCGCCAGGGCGCGGCGCGCGCGGTCTGCAGGTGGAAGGCAGGCCCGTCGAAGGCCTCGAAGCCCCAGTAGCCGTGCAACGACCCGTCCACCGCGTCGCCGAGATCGGCCGGATCGACGCCGCTGGTGTCGACGATGAAGCCGCCCTTCTCGGCATCCGCCCTGACCGGCAGGTCGAAGATCTTTCCGTCCTTGCCGTGCACCCGCACCACCATGTCGTGGGCGTAGTGGGTGGAGTAGGCGAGCGGCGCGCCCTCGACGGGCAGCAGCAGGTCGGTGCGCTCGGCGCAGAACACCGCCTTGGGATCGACGGGCCGCAGAGGCGGCGACTGGGGCGCCGCGATCGCCGGCAGGGCCGCCACCAGCACGGACTGCGGGTTGTGGAACGAGGGCGCCGCGTTCAGCACCAGCGACAGGCGGTCGTCCTTGGCCGTCGCGATGGCCGGGATGTACTGGTACTGCGCCGTGCGGAACGACTGCAGGATGCGCACGACGTCAAAGGCCGCGGCCACATAGGCGCTGGAATAGCCGAAGTTGGCCACAGGCGAGGCGGTGAGCTGCAGGGCGAGGTCGGCCGGAGCGCCGGAGGTCAGCGCCTCCGCGATCGAGGTGCTGTGGCCGTCGGCGAGCACCAGGGTGTCCTGGCCCTCGGTCAGGCAGGCGGCCTGCAGCTCCGCCATCTTCTGGAAGCAGTCGGTGTTCAGCTTCATGGTCAGGCTGCGCGCCAGGAGCGGCGAGACCGTCTTCAGCCGGTCCGGGTCGGTGGGGTCGGTGGAACGCACCGCCGCCAGGAAGGCGTCCAGCCGGGAGCGGTCGAGCGAGGCCTGGTTCAGGTCCTGCGACGCGCGCACGAAGGCCCCTGGCCGTCCCTGCACCGCGCCCATCAAGGTCTTGAAGTCGCCGCCGGTCTGTGGGGCCAGGAAGACGACCAGCTGCTCCGCATCGGGCGGCGTGACCAGCCTCAGCCCGTCACTGCCCTTGCGGGTCCAGGTCTCGGCCCTGGAGAACCACGCCTCCGGCGGCGGGTTGGTGGCGCCGCGGAGGAAGGCCGAGACCAGCAGGTAGTGGACGGACTGGCTGGGCGGCAGGTCGGCCTTGATGGTCACCACGTCGCCGGGGCTGAGGTTGGGCACCTCGGAAATCGGCAGGGTCGCGCCGGCGTGGGCGATGGTGACCTTCAGCGCGGGGCCGGCCAGGTCGAAAGGCGCCGTGTCGGCGGCGCGCGCCGAACCGGACGCCAGCAGCCACGCGCAGAGAGCAGCGGATAGAAGGCGACTGATCATCTCGTCCTCGCCCGCGTACCGGCGTCCTGCCCGAAGTTACAACGGATCATGACGACTCTTCGCTCCGACGCGGCGGTGGAGGCCACTCACCGCGGTGCCTACGCCCACTCTGTGGCGACAACATGCTTAGCCGGTGGTCACACGGCTGGGCCGCCGGCTGAGACGGCTGGATTGCGGATCGCCGGAAGCTATGGTGCGGTCACGCCGCCCAGGAGTCCGACATGCGCCCACCCGGTTTCGCCCTCCTGGGCGCCCTGTTCGCCCTCGCCGCCCAGGCGCCGACGGCCTGGGCGGCCCAGACCTACGAGCTGCAGGCGACCCCCTCCACGGTGGCATGGGGGAACTACGACGCCGCCGCCAAGCCCGTGCTGCACATCCGCTCCGGCGACACGGTGGTGTTCCACACCCTGCTGACCTCAAGCCCCAGCGCGCTGGAGAAGGCCGGCGTCGCCCCCGCCGCGGTGGAGCAGAGCCTGCGCACCGTCTTCGACCAGGTGCACGACCGCGGCCCGGGTGGCCACATCCTCACGGGCCCGGTGGCCATCGAGGGCGCCGAGCCCGGCGACACCCTGGAGGTGCGCATCCTCAAGGTCGATCTGGCCATTCCCTACGCCTACAACGGCTTCCGCTACGGGGCGGGCTTCCTGACCGACGACTTCCCCTATTCGCGGATGAAGATCATCCCGCTCGACAAGGACAGGATGCTCGCCCATTTCGGCCCAGGGGTGGACATCGCGCTGCACCCCTTCTTCGGCAGCATGGGCGTCGCCCCGCCCCTGGCCTTCGGCCGCTATGACAGCGCGCCGCCCACCATCATCGGCGGCAACATGGACGACAAGGCGCTGGTGGCGGGCACGATCCTCTACCTTCCGGTCCACGCGTCCGGCGCCCTGTTCGAGGTGGGCGACGGCCACGCCGGCCAGGGTAATGGCGAGGTGGACATCACCGCCATGGAGACCTCGCTGGTGGGGACCCTGCAGTTCGTCCTGCACAAGGGCTCAAAGCTCGACTATCCCCGCGCCGAGACGCCGACGGCCTACATCTCCATGGGCTTCGACGACGACCTGAGCCGGGCCGCGCGCAAGGCGATCCTCAACATGATCGACTTCCTGGTGGCCGAGAAGCACATGACCCGCGACGACGCCTACATGCTGGTCAGCGTCGCGGGCGATGTGGAGATCACCGAACTGGTCGATCGCAACAAGGGCGTCCATGTGGAGATGCCCAAGGCGGTGTTCGGGCGGTAGAATATTCTCCTTCCCTGCGTAGCGGGGGAGGTGGCGCGACGCGAAGCGGCGTGACGGCGGGGGCTTCCTGGGCGCCGCGGCATCCGCCGTGGCGGCCAGCGAGCCCCCCTCACTAGGCTTCGCCTGGTCCCCTCCCCCCGCTTTGCAGGGGGAGATAAGAAGATCACAGTGCGTGCAGCTTGACCGGCAGGGTCTTGTAGCCGCGCACGAAGGTGGAGAAGACGCGGGTGGGCTCGCCCACCACCTCGATGTGGCTGAAGCGCTTGAGGATTTCCTCCCAGATGATCTTCAGCTGCAGCTCGCCTAGGCGGTTGCCGACGCAGCGGTGGATGCCGAACCCGAACGACAGGTGCTGGCGCACCCGGGGGCGCCCGATCCAGAAGTCGTTGGGCCGCTCGATCACCTCTTCGTCGCGGTTGCCCGAGACGTACCACATCACGACCTTCTCGCCGGCGCGGATGGTCTTGCCGCCGATCTCGGTGTCGTGCTTGGCGAGGCGGCGCATGTGGGCCAGCGGCGTCTGCCAGCGCAGCGTCTCGGAGACCATGTTGGGGATCATCGAGCGGTCGGCCTTCAGCGCCTCGTACTGGTCCAGGTTTTGGTTCAGCGCCAGCACACTGCCGGTGATGGAGTTGCGGGTGGTGTCGTTGCCGCCCACGATCAGCAGCAGCAGGTTTCCCAGATACTCCATCTGGTCCATGTTGCGCGTGGACTCGCCGTGCGCCAGCATGGAGATCAGGTCGGGCATGGGCGGGGCGTTCACCCGGTCGTTCCAGAGCTGCATGAAGTAGCCGACGCACTGCATCAGCTCGGCTCGGCGCTGCTCCTCGCTCTCCACAAGCCCGCTTTCGGGCGTGGCGGTGGCGACGTCTGACCAGCGGGTCAGCTTGCGGCGGTCCTCCTGGGGGAAGTCGAACAGGTTGGCCAACGTCATGCTGGTCAGCTCGATGGAGACCTTGTCCACCCAGTCGATCTCTTCGCCCACGGGCAGGGCGTCCAGGATCTGGCCGGCGCGCTCACGGATCAGGGGCTCCATGGCGGACAGGTTCGGGCCGGCGACGATGGGACTGACCACCTTGCGCTGGGCGTCGTGCTTGGGCGGGTCCATGGCGATGAACATGGGCAGTGGGAAGTCGTCCTGGGCCTCGGCGATGGTGATGCCCGGCTCCGACGAGAAGGTCTCGTGGTTGGTGTCCACGGCCATGATGTCGTTGTATTTGGTCACCGACCAGTAGGGGCCGAACTTGTGCTCCGCCGTATAGTGGACAGGGTCTTCCTTGCGCAGCCGCTCGAAGTAGCCGAGCTCCACGCCCTGTTCGAAGGCTTCCGGCCGGGCCGGGTCCAGCAGGTCGAGGGGCAGCGAATAGGGGTCGGGAACCTTGGCGGCGCCGAAGTCGTAGGTTCCGTCGGCCATGATGCCCTCCCGAAGGGTCTCGGTCCCGTGACGGCGCGGTCGGGACGCTTGCTTGCCCTAAGCGTCAACCTAGCGTGGCGGCGGGGTCTTGTCGCGGGCTTTTGCGGAGGATCAGCATGGCGCCCAGGCCGACCGGCCGATAGTCGCGGGCGTCCACGCCCACGTCGAACTGGCGCTTCAGCGGCTTAAGCCGTCCGTGGCTGTGGCCGTGCAGGTTCACCGCGCCCCGGTGCATGCCGTTCCAGCTTCGGAACGGGTAGTGGCACAGCACGAGGGGAACGCCCTCCGCGATGATCTCCGCGTAGGGAGCTGCCGACGACCAGCCGAGTCGCCCGACAGCCTCCGGGTCGTTGTTGCCGAGGATCAGATGCTTGCGCCCGTTCAACCGGGGCAGCAGCTCGGCCGCCGCCTTGGCGGTGCGGGCGAAGTCGCCGAGATGCCAGACTTCGTCCTCGACCCCGACCACCTCGTTCCAACGGGAGACCAGAGCGGCATCCATCTCCGCCAACGACCCGAACGGGCGGGGATAGAGGTTCAGCACCCGGTGGTCGGCGAAGTGGGTGTCGCTGGTGAACCAGACCGCCAGCGACGTCTCCTCCGGTCCCGGGCCTCAGGCCCGCCCGTCGACGCCGCGCCGATCGGGCGCGATGGCGTCGTACTTGGCGGGAGGCGTGATCCCAAGCCGCGCCCGGGCCGACGCGACCGGCTCCGCCAGGATGGTGCGGTAGTCCTCGGCCAGCAGCCACTTGGCTTTGCGGCCGCGCTGGAAACCCTCCCAGATGGCCGCCGAGAACTCAGCCCCGCCGCCGAGCCTGCGGGCGTTCAGCGCCGCGCCTACGGCGATCAAGGCCCAGCCGAGCCCCCGCGTCTGGGCGTAGGAGAAGGCCACCAGGCAGGACTCGCCCAGGCTGTCTCGGCCGTAGCCGCTCAGGATATGCCAGAGGTCATGCACATCGCGCACGCGCCGGCCGAACCAGGCATAGGGGTGGTTCATCTCCAGCTTGGAGAGGTCGAGCCCCTTGCGGCTCTCCTGCGCCAGGCCTTCGGCGGAGAGGTTCTCCGCCATCCGCCAGGCGAAGTATTCGCCGCCCACCGATCCTGGCGGATAGGCGCGCATCGCGTCGTCGTCGTCGAGATGGCCGATCAGCTCCTCGCGCTCATAGGCGATGCGGCCGCCGGCGGCGGATCGGAGCAGGCGCTGGTAGCCCATCATGGTGGAGCGCCCGTTCAGCGCCCGCATGATCTCGAACACCTGGGCGGTGTCCTCCTTGTCGCGGAGCAGGCTGCGGAACGCCCGGATCGCGCGCGGGAAGTCGAGCCGGGTGCTCGGCGGCTTGTAGATCGGCGCGGGATGGACGGCGGTGGAAGGCGTGAAGGCGGAGGTCGCGGTCAGCTCGCTCATGGCTCTTAACGCGTAGACGCGTTCCCCTGTTGGGCGACAGGCGGCGCGGGGTTCGCGCCCTGCCGGACCGGTCAACATAGTCGTGCAAACGGCCGCTGACGATAGGCTGAACGGGCAATACGTCGAGGGGTTCAAGACCCTTGCGCACGGGACGGGCCGGCAGGACCGATGCAGGGCGACCCCGTCCTGGATGGGCAAGGCCGGGCCGACGGACTAGAAGGCGTCCATGCCTTCCTCGGAGTCGGACATGGCCGCCCCCGACGCGGCGCTGACCTCGTCACCCGTGTTGGACGGCCTTACGCCGCCCGCGCCCCTGCCGGCCGGCGGCCCGCCGCTGGCGGGAAAGGCGCATGCGCCCTGGAGCGAAGTGATCCTGCTGGCCTGCCTCAGCATGTTCGGCTCGGTGTCGCTTGACATGTACCTGCCGGCGCTTCCCGGCATGGCCCGGGCGCTGCACGCCTCGACCGCCGAGGCGCAGTCGACGGTCTCGGTCTTCCTGCTCGGGCTGGCGGTGGGACAGCTGGTAGTGGGGCCGCTGTCGGACCGGTTCGGCCGACGCCTGCCGATCCTGGGCGGCGCAGGGCTGTACTGCCTGGCCAGCGGGCTCTGCGCCATCTCCACCCATGTCGGCCTGCTGGTCGGCGCCCGCCTCCTGCAGGCGCTGGCGGCCTGCGCGGGATCGGTGGTGGCGCGGGCGGTCGTGCGCGACCGCTACGACGACCACGAGGTCCTGCACGTCCTTTCCCTGCTCAGCCTGGTGTTCGGCGTCGCGCCGGTCCTGGCCCCCCTCGTGGGCGGATGGGTGCTGGGAGTGGCGGACTGGCGCTGGATCTTCGGGGTGCAGGCGCTGTTCGGGTTGGCGGCCGGGACGGCCGCCTGCTTCCTTCTGCCGGAAAGCCGGTCGGAGGCGACCCGGCTGCAGGCCCGCGCGGAGAATGCGGCGGCGAGCTATCTCGCCCTGCTGCGACAGCCTCTTCTGATCGGCTACCTGCTGACAGGCGGCCTGGCGGGGGCGGCGCTGTTCAGCTACATTACCTCGGCTCCGCGCATGGTGATCGGCGAGTTCCACATCGCGCCGGCACGCTTCGGCTGGGTGTTCGGCGCCAATGCGATAGGCCTGATCGGCGCAGGCCAGGTGAACGCCCGGCTGGCCCGGCGTATCCCCGCCGACACCCTGGTCCAGGCGGCGCTGCTGGCGGCGCTGGCCGCGGCGACCGTGCTGGCGACCTGCGCCTGGACGGGATGGGGCGGCATGTGGGGCGTGCTGGCGCCCTTGTTCGTGGTGATCTCCGGCCTGGGCTTCAGCCAGCCCAACACCACCGCCGCAGCCATGGCGGTGGACCGGCGACGGGCGGGCGCCACCGCCGCCCTCATCGGCACGGTTTTCTTCGGCGTCGGCAGCCTGTCGGGGGTCGCCACGAGCCTGATACCGGGGCGAGCCTCCGTGGCCATGGCGTGCGTGATCATCGCCACCCTGGTCCTGTCCCTGGCCAGCTACCGGGTGCTCATCCTCAGCACGAGGACTGCTGATGCAGACCACATACCTTCGTCATCCTGAGGAGCGGCAAATGGCCCGCGTCCCGAAGGACGCACACCCTGATCAGCCCTTCTTCTCCAGCGCCGCCTGGGCCGCCGCCAGCCGGGCGATCGGCACGCGGTAGGGCGAGCAGGACACGTAGTCCAGGCCTACGGCCTCGCAGAAGGCGATGGACGCCGGGTCGCCCCCGTGCTCGCCGCAGATGCCGAGCTTCACGTCAGGACGGGTGGCGCGACCCCGCTCCGCGCCCAGCCGCACCAGCTCGCCCACGCCCTCCTGGTCCAGCGACACGAAGGGGTCCTTCTCGATGATCCCCTTCTTCAGGTAGGCGTCCAGGAACTTGCCGCTGTCGTCGCGGCTGATGCCGAAGGTGGTCTGGGTCAGGTCGTTGGTGCCGAAGCTGAAGAACTCCGCGTGCTCGGCGATCTGGTCGGCCCGCAGAGCCGCCCGCGGCAGCTCGATCATCACGCCCACCTTGTAGTCGAGGCTCACGCCTCGCTCCTTCAGCACCGCGGAGGCGGTATCGTCGGTGAGCTTCCTCAGGAAGGCGATCTCCTCCTTCTTGGCCACCAGCGGGTGCATCACCTCCACGATCGGCGCCTCCCCCTTGGCGGCGACGGTGCAGGCGGCCTCGAAGATGGCACGCACCTGCATCTCGTAGATTTCCGGGAAGGCGATGCCGAGCCGGCAGCCGCGCCAGCCGAGCATGGGGTTGGTCTCCGCCAGCTCGCCGGCGCGCCGCTTCAGCTTGGCGGCGTCGAGCCCCGCACTGGCCGCCAGCTCCTCGATCTCCGCGTCGGTGTGGGGCAGGAACTCGTGCAGCGGCGGGTCGAGCAGGCGGATGGTGACGGGCAGGCCGGCCATGATCTCGAACAGTTCCTCGAAGTCCTTCCTCTGGAACGGAATGATCTTGGCCAGAGCGGCGCGCCGCCCCGCCTCGTCGTCGGCCAGGATCATCTCGCGCACCGCGGCGATCCGGTCCTCGTCGAAGAACATGTGCTCGGTGCGGCAAAGCCCGATCCCCTCCGCGCCGAAGCCGCGCGCCGTGCGGGCGTCCAGCGGCGTCTCGGCGTTGGCGCGGACCTTCAGCCGCCGCACGCCGTCCGCCCACTCCATCAGCTGGGAGAAGTCGCCCGACAGCTCCGGCTCGATCATCTTCACCGCGCCGAAGAGCACCTCGCCCTTGGCGCCGTCGATGGTGATGACCTCCCCCGCAGAGAAGCTTCGGCCCCGGGCGCGCAGCACGCCGGCCTTCTCGTCGATGTCGATCTCACCGGCGCCGGAGACGCAAGGGCGCCCCATGCCCCGGGCCACCACCGCGGCGTGGCTGGTCATGCCGCCGCGGCAGGTGACCACGCCGCGCGCCGCATGCATGCCGTGGATGTCCTCCGGCGAGGTCTCCTCGCGCACCAGGATCACCGCCCGGCCGAGTTCGGCCAGCCGCTCGGCCTCGTCGGCGGCGAAGACGATCTCGCCGGTCGCCGCGCCCGGCGAGGCCGGCAGCCCGCTTGCTATCACGTCGCGGATGGCGCCGGGATCGATGGCCGGATGCAGCAGCTGGTCCAGTGAGGAGGGTTCGACCCGCGAGATCGCCTCCTCCCTGGAGATCAGCCCCTCGGCCACCTGGTCCACCGCGACCTTCAGCGCCGCCTTGGCGGTGCGCTTCCCGTTGCGGGTCTGGAGCATGTAGAGCACGCCCTGCTCCACGGTGAACTCGATGTCCTGCATGTCGCGGTAGTGATGCTCCAGCCGCTCCACCACCGACTTGAACTGGGCGAACACCTCCGGCATCGCCTCCTCCATCGAAGGCGCGGACTCGCCCATCTCCTCGCGGGCGGCGCGGGTGAGCGCCTGGGGCGTGCGGATGCCGGCGACCACGTCCTCCCCTTGCGCGTTGATCAGGAACTCGCCGTAGAGCCTGGCCTCGCCCGTGGACGGGTTGCGGGTGAAAGCGACGCCGGTGGCCGAAGTGTCGCCCATGTTGCCGAACACCATGGACTGGACGTTGACGGCGGTGCCCCAGCTCTCGGGGATGTCGTGCATCCGCCTGTAGAACTTGGCCCGGTCGTTCATCCAGCTGGCGAACACGGCGCCGATGGCGCCCCAGAGCTGGTCGCGCGGGGCCTGCGGGAAGTCTGCGCCCAGCTCGCGCGTCACTGCGGCCTTGTAGTCGGCGACCACCTTCTCCCAGTCGGCGGCGGTGAGGGCGGTGTCCACCGACACCTCCAGCCGCTCCTTGTGGTCGTCCAGGATCTCCTCGAACAGGCTGTGCTCCAGCCCCAGCACCACGTTGGAGTACATCTGGATGAAGCGCCGGTAGCTGTCGAAGGCGAACCGCCGGTCGCCGGACAGCGTGGCCAGCCCCTCCACCGTCTCGTCGTTCAGCCCCAGGTTCAGCACCGTGTCCATCATGCCGGGCATCGACGCCCGCGCGCCCGAGCGCACCGACACCAGCAGCGGGTTGGCCGCCTCGCCGAACCGCTTGCCAGCCTGCGTCTCCACCTTGGACAAAGCCGCGTCCACCTGCTCCTGCAGGCCGGCGGGGTAGGACTTGCCCTCGGCGTAGTAGTGGACGCAGGCCTCGGTGGTGATGGTCAGGCCCGGCGGCACGGGGAGGCCGAGCGAGCTCATCTCCGCCAGGTTGGCGCCCTTGCCGCCCAGCAGGTTCTTCATCTTCGCGTCGCCATCGGCCGCGCCCCCGCCAAAGGAATAGACCCAGCGCGTGGTCGACGCCGCCTCGGGAACCTCGTTGAAACCGTCGGCCATCCGCTACGTCTCCAAATTCATGGGCCTGCCGGCCCACCTTTACACTGTCATCCCGGCCGTAGCGAAGCGGAGAGCCGGGACCCAGGGCCGCCGGCGCGCCGCTCGCCCTGGGTCCCGGACAAGCGGCTGCGCCGCTTTCCAGGATGACAGAGATTATCCGCCCCCCACCAGCGAGAAGTCGGCGACCCGGTTCGCTGTATCGCGCACGCCGCTGAGCAGGCGAAGCCGGTTCAACCGCAGGGCGGGATCGGGCGCGTTCACCAGCACCTTGTCGAAAAAGCTATCCACCGGCGCCCGCAGATGCGCCAGATGACGCATGGCCGCTTCGAAGTCCTCCGCCTCCAGCGCCCGGTCCACCTCGCCCTGGACAGTGCGCAGCGCCGCCGACAGCGCCTGCTCCTCGGCCTCCGCCAGCAGGCCCAGGCTCTCGTTCAGCTGGTGGTCCTCGTCGGGCGTCTTCTTCGCCTCGGCGCGCAGGATGTTGGCGGCGCGCTTGTAGCCGGCCAAGAGGCTCGCCCCGTCCTCGGTGGCCAGGAAGGCGGAGAGCGCCTCCACCGTACGTACCATCCGCACTAAGTCATCGTCTCCAAGCGCGAAGACAGCATCAACAAGGTCGTGCCGCTTGCCTTCCTCTCGGAAGAGGCCCTTTAGCCGGTCGGCAAAGAAGGCAGTAAGAGCAAGAGAACGCTCTCGAATCTGCAGTTCAAAATCCTCGCCTTCAGCGATGTTTAGTTCGTCGTGCGCTGGAGGCATTCTGATATCAAAGCGATCCTCAGCAGCCCACTTAAGATGAGCTATCTCACCAGTACGCTTAGCCGTGAGCTGCTTAGCGTATCGGAAGTATGCGTCTTCTGCCGTCGAGGTTAACGCCAGTCGGCATCCGCTCTCAAGCACCAGCCTGATCACCCCCAACGCGGCCCGCCGCAGGGCATACGGGTCCTTGCTCCCCGTCGGCCGCTCGTCGATGGCGAAGAAGCCGACCAGGGTGTCGAGCTTGTCGGCGAGCGCCACCGCCACCGTCACCGGCGCGGTCGGTACGCTGTCCGAGGGCCCCAGCGGCTTGTAGTGGTCGCGCACCGCATCGGCGACGACCTCGATCTCGGCGGGCGTGAGGCCGGAGAGCGGGCCCCCTCCACCACGCTGCGCGTGGTCCCCCTCTCCCAGAGGGGGAGGATCAGAAGCGGCGAGCGCTGTGTCAGATGCTCCCCCCTTGGGGGAGCTGTCGGCGAAGCCGACGGAGGGGGCCAGCGCCGCCCCCACCATCTGCTCCACCGTGGCGAGAGGGTCTTCGTTGCCGTCCGGCTCGGCGCTCAGCGGCAGCGCATCACCCGCATGGGCGCGGACGTAGTA
>NZ_CAHJWH010000095.1 GCF_903642205.1 Caulobacter sp. S45
GATCCGCGCCTCCATCAAACCAGCCTCCGCCCGTCGTCTTCGATCAGCGATCCCATCTCGCGCTCCATATCGGCCAGGATCATGTCGTTGTGCGCCTTGCCGGAGGGGATCATGGGCAGGCAGTTCTCGTCCTTGGCCACGCGGCAGTCGAAGATCACCGGGCAGGGCGTGTCGATCATCTCGATGATCTTGGCGTCCAACTCGGCGGGCGTCTCGGCGCGCAGGCCCACCGCGCCGTAGGCCTCCGCCAGTCTCACGAAGTCGGGCAGGGCGGAGGCGTAGGAGTGGCTGTAGCGCTCGCCGTGCAGCAGCTGCTGCCACTGGCGCACCATGCCCATCCACTCGTTGTTCAGGATGAAGACCTTGATCGGCAGCTCGTACTGAACCGCGGTGGAGATCTCCTGCATGGTCATCTGCACGCTGGCCTCGCCGGCGATGTCGATGACCAGCGCGCCCGGGTGCGCCGCCTGTATCCCCACCGCCGCGGGCAGGCCGTAGCCCATGGTGCCCAGGCCGCCTGAGGTCATCCAGCGGTTGGGCTGGTGGAAGTGGAAGAACTGCGCCGCCCACATCTGGTGCTGGCCGACTTCGGTGGAGATGTAGACGTCGCGTCCGGACGCCTCGGCGCCGCGGGTCAGCGCATAGAGGCGCTCCACCGCGTACTGCGGCTTGATCACGGTGTCCGACGGCGCATAGGCGAACCCCTTGCGCGCGCGCCAGGCGTCGATCTGCGCCCACCAGGGCGACAGGTCGGCGGCCGGGCGGCCGGCCCAGGCGTCCAGCATCTGGCCCAGCACCTCGCCTGCATCGCCCAAGACCGCGACGTCGGCGTGCACGATCTTGCCGATGGAGGAGGGATCGATGTCGATGTGGATCTTCTTGGAGCCGGGTGAGAAGGCGTCCAGCTTGCCCGTCACCCGGTCGTCGAAGCGTGCGCCCACGCACACCATCACGTCGCAGTCGTGCATGGCGTGGTTGGCCTCGTACGATCCGTGCATGCCGAGCATGCCGAGCCACTGCGCTCCTTCGGCCGGGAAGGCGCCGAGCCCCATCAGGGTGGCGGTGACCGGCGCCCCCGTCGCCTCGGCGAAGGCCCTCAGCCGCGCGCTCGCCGCCGGCCCCGAATTGATCACCCCGCCCCCGACATAGAGGATCGGCCGCCGCGCCGCGGCGACCATCTCCACGGCTTCGTGCACCCGGGCGGGGTCACCTCGGCGGCGGGGCGCATAGGCGTGGGCGAAGCGCACCTCGCCGGGCGACGCGTAGGGGGCGGTGGCGAACTGTACGTCCTTGGGGATGTCGATCAGCACCGGGCCGGGGCGCCCGGAGGTGGCGATGTGGAAGGCCTCGTGGATCGCGCGGGCCAAGTCCTTCACGTCCTTGACCAGCACGTTGTGCTTGGTGGCCGAGCGGGTGATGCCGACGGTGTCGCACTCCTGGAAGGCGTCCGAGCCGATCAGGTGGGTGGGCACCTGCCCGGTGATCACCACCAGCGGGATGGAATCCATCAGGGCGTCCACGATGGGGGTCACCGCATTAGTGGCGCCAGGGCCAGAGGTGACCAGCACCACGCCGGGCTGGCCGGTGGAGCGGGCGTAGCCCTCGGCCGCGTGGCCGGCCCCCTGCTCGTGGCGCACCAGGATGTGCTTCAGCCGCGGCTCGTGGAACAAGGCGTCGTAGATCGGCAGCACCGCGCCGCCCGGATAGCCGAACAGGGTGTCCACCCCTTGGTCGACCAGGGCGCGCACGACGATCTCCGCCCCGGTGAGGGTCTCAGCGTACGTGGCGGCTGGGCTGATCGTCTGGTGGGCCGTCATTTTCGGGCCTTCGGGGCTGGGTTCAAGGCATTAAAAAAGGCCCCGGAGGGCCTTGGGTGAGCGACCGCGCTCGCATGACCTGTCAGGTCACGCGCTCAGGGCCGCTCCGGTAATTACGAGGAGATGACGCACGTTTGTTGCTCCGCAGCGACAGATTTCGACCTAGCGTAGCGGCGGATGGCGGTCAAGCGGCGCTGAGGGGCAATGATCTTGCCTGGGCTGGTGTGAGCTGGTCAGGGCGTTCCCCACAAGCGGACAGAGGTGATCTCCGCTATGGGTGGTCAGCGGACGGGAGGTGGAGGAGGCGGGCCCGGCTCAACGATGCAGCTCGGCGGCCAGCATGGCCCCTTCATCTCATCCTTGTCCGAGTTACTAAGTCGCATCTGGATGTGGATAAACTTCACTTTGCCGCTGTGCGTCTCGCGAAAGCTGTTGCTTGCGGTTAGGTTCCTCATCAGCTTCGCGCCGGCTTCGCGATAGCCTTGATCCGAAGGATCATCGGTAATGACGCAGCCTGTGAGTTTGCCAGTAGAGGCAAAGTCCTGGCATTTGGCATCTATGATCCCATACAGACCCGACTTGAAGAGCACGACCCTCGCTATCAGAGTAGGGCTGAGCTTCTGCGCCCACTCAATTTCTATCCAAGGTGGGTTGCCGCTTTCAAAGAATGCTGTGGCGTCTGTGATGGTGGCCTGAGGTCCGAGCGGGCTTCCCGAGACGTAGGCGTCCGGCATTGTAGATCGTGCAGCGCCGAGCAGAAGTGCAAACAGTAGGATCATTGGCTTCGCCCGTTGCAATGCAACCGACCCTGCGCGCGTGAGCCGGTGCTGAAGCTACTGTGTAAGATGCAGGTCAAGGATGCGCGCATCGCTCTCTGAGACCCGTACAACAAGGCCGCCCCCGACTCGACCTTTCGGCGTGGGACGTTTGATCGTCCAGACGCCGCCACTTAGTTCGGCGCTGTAGGTTGCTTGCCAATCCGCTTCGGAGCTGGTTGCGCGACCCAGCGGGAAGAGCGAACCCCAAACGGCGTAGGCGATGCTGATTGCAGCTTGCCTGTCGCGCACCAATCCACCTGGTGGGGGTGAAAAGGTCTCTTGCGCACGAGCAAGGTCAGTGGCGAGAAGCGATGCTCCTAAGCAGGCAGCGATGGCAAGCCGCTTCATACGGTAATGACGCGCAGCCTGAGGCTACCTGTCAAGAGTCCGCAGCGGGTCGTTCTCCGCCGCGCCCTCCATGTCCGACAGGCTACTCAACGCCTCTGGCGAGCGCCTACCGCCTCAACTGCCCCACATCCCGCACCGCACCCTTCGAGGCGCTGGTGGTGAGGGCGGCGTAGGCCTGCAGCGCGGGGGAGACGTGGCGGTCGCGGGTCGCGGGAGCCCAGGCCTTCGGACCGCGCGCGACCATCGCGGCGCGGCGGGCGTCCAGCTCGGCCTGGACAACCGCCAGCGTCAGGCTGCGCGCGGGGATGTCGATCTCGATGCGGTCGCCGTCCTGCACCAGCGCGATCAGGCCGCCCTCCGCCGCTTCGGGTGAGACGTGGCCGATGGAGAGCCCGCTGGTGCCGCCGGAAAAGCGCCCGTCGGTGATCAGGGCGCAGGCCTTCCCTAGGCCCTTCGACTTCAGGTAGCTGGTGGGGTAGAGCATCTCCTGCATGCCCGGGCCGCCCTTCGGCCCTTCGTAGCGGATCACCACCACCTCCCCGGCCTTCACCTCGCCGGTGAGGATGCCGCTGACCGCGTCGTCCTGGCTCTCATAGACGCGCGCCGGGCCTGAGAATACCAGGCAGCTCTCGTCCACCCCCGCCGTCTTCACGATGCAGCCGTCCGGGGCCAGATCACCGGTCAGGACCGCCAAGCCGCCGTCTTGCGAGAAGGCGTGCTCGGCGTCGCGGACCACGCCTTCCGTTCGGTCCAGGTCCAGCTCGGCGTAGCGGCGCGACTGCGAGAAGGCGGTCTGGGTCGGCACGCCGCCAGGGGCCGCGCGGTAGAAGTCGCGCACCGTCTCGCTGTTGGTCTGCGCCACGTCCCAGCGGGCCAGTGCCTGGGCCAACGTCGGCGAATGCACGGTCGGCAGGTCGGCGTTCAGCAGGCCCGCCCGGTCCAGCTCCCCCAGGATGGCGTAGACGCCGCCGGCGCGGTGCACGTCCTCCATGTGCACGTCGGCCTTGGCGGGGGCGACCTTGGACAGGCACGGCGTGTGGCGCGACAGCCGGTCTATGTCGGCCATCGTGAAGGCCACCTCGCCCTCGTGGGCGGCGGCCAGCAGGTGCAACACGGTGTTGGTGGAGCCGCCCATGGCGATGTCCAGCCGCATGGCGTTCTCGAAGGCGCCGAAGCTCGCCACCGAGCGCGGCAGCACGCTGGCGTCGTCCTGCTCGTACCACTGGCGCGCCATGTCCACGATCAGTCGCCCGGCCTCCAGGAACAGCCGCTCGCGGTCCTTGTGGGTGGCGAGGGTGGAGCCGTTGCCGGGCAGCGACAGGCCCAGCGCCTCGGTCAGGCAGTTCATCGAGTTGGCGGTGAACATGCCGGAGCACGAGCCGCAGGTGGGGCAGGCCGAGCGCTCCATCACCGCCACCTCGGCGTCGCTGACCGCCTCGTCGGCGGCCACGATCATGGCGTCGATCAGGTCGACGGCGCGGGTCTCGCCCTTCCAGACCACCTTGCCGGCCTCCATGGGGCCACCAGAGACGAAGACGGCCGGGATGTTCAGCCGCAGCGCCGCCATCAGCATGCCCGGCGTGATCTTGTCGCAATTGGAGATACAGACCAGCGCGTCGGCGCAGTGGGCCTGGACCATGTACTCTACGCTGTCGGCGATCAGCTCGCGGGACGGAAGGCTGTACAGCATCCCGGCGTGGCCCATGGCGATGCCATCGTCCACGGCGATGGTGTTGAACTCCTTGGCCACGCCGCCCGCCCGCTCGATCTCGCGCGCCACCAGCTGGCCCATGTCCTTCAGGTGCACGTGGCCGGGGACGAACTGGGTGAAGCTGTTGGCCACCGCGACGATCGGCTTGCCGAAGTCGCTGTCCTTCATCCCCGTGGCGCGCCACAGGCCCCGCGCGCCCGCCATGTTGCGGCCGTGGGTGGTGGTACGGGAGCGATAGGGGGGCACGAGGCGCCTCCTTTGCGGAAGCATTTGGCTTTAGCCCCGCCGCCGGGCGCGGTCAAAGCAAGACCCTTGCGGGTTCAGCTCTCCACCGCCTCCGGAGCGATGGCGTAGGTGCGCGAGCAGTACCCGCAGGTGACATGGATGGCGCCGTCCGGCTCGGTCATCTCCGCCAGGTCCTTCTCCGGCAGGGCGTGCAGCATGGCCATCACCCGCTCCTCGGAACAGCGGCAGTGGGCGCGAAGCGGGCGGGGCTCGAACATCCGCACCCCGTCCTCGTGGAACAGGCGGTAGAGCAGGGTCTCCGGCGCCACCTGCGGGTCGATCAGCTCGTCCTCGCCCAACGTCTCGAACAGGGCCTGGGCGCGATCCCAGGCGTCATCGGTGGCGCCTCGCGCCTCGTCGCCAGCGATGTTCTGCAGGATCATGCCGCCGGCGCGCCAGCTGTGGCCGCTCGCGTCCTGCAGCTCGCCCACGGCCAGGCGCACCCGGGTGGGCGTCTGCTCGGACTGGGCGAAGTAGGTCTCCGCGCAGAGCGCCAGGGTCTCGCCTTCGATGGGCGTGATCCCCTGGTAGCGCTCGTTGGCGTCCGTAGGATCGATGGTCATGATGAACACGCCGTCGCCCAGCAGGCTCTTGGCCCCGGGGCGCACGAAGCCGGCGGACACCTGCGTCACCCGCTCGGCGTCGAAGCTGCAATAGCCGCGCAGGCCGCCCGAGGTGTCGTAGTCCGCTACCACATAGGCCACCGCTCCATCGCCCTGGGCCTGGACGATCAGCCGGCCCTCGAACTTGAGGCTGGCGCCCACCAGCGCAGCCAGGGCGCAGGTCTCTCCCAGGAGTTCCGCCACGGGCTCGGGATAGTGGTGGCGCTTCAGGATCTCGTCGACCACGGGACCAAGCCGCACCATGCGGCCGCGGGCGGGCTGGTGCTCGATCTGGAAGGCGGCCACCAGGTCGTCGGCGGGACGAGGCGCGGTCGAGGACAAGGCGGCGTCGGTCAAGGGCAAGTCTCCGCGGGGCGAGCGGGTCGCTGGTCGAGAGCGCCGGCCGGGCGCGGGAATTGGGGTCAGGACGGAGATGGGAATGCGCCCTGCGGTTTGCGAGCCGCGGCGAGGAGCCCTCTGTTGACGCCGCCGGCCTGGAGGGTAAGGCTGATAGTCGAAAGATCAGGGGAAAGCCGGACATGGCCTTGGTGAGTGAATTCCGCGCCTTCATCGCGCGCGGCAATGTCGTAGACCTTGCGGTCGGCGTGATCATCGGCGCGGCGTTCGGCAAGATCGTCACCAGCCTGGTCGACAACATGATCATGCCGCCCATCGGCCTGCTTCTCGGCCAGGTGGACTTCTCCCAGCTGAAGGTGGTGCTGAAGGCCGCCGACCCGGCCGCCAGGCATGCGGAGGTGGCGCTGGGCTACGGCGTCTTCATCAACGCCATCGTGCAGTTCCTGATCATCGCGGCGGCCGTCTTCCTGATCGTCAAGGCGGTCAGCAAGGTCCAGCGCAAGGAGGAGGCCGCACCGGTCGATCCGATCCCCACCACCAGCGAGAAGCTGCTGATGGAGATCAGGGACTCCCTGCAGCGGCGAGTATAGCGGGTGACATCACCCGCTGCGGCGGGCGACCTGCGCGCGGTGTCCTACTCGGCCGACTACGTCTTCGTGCGCAAGCCGCGCCTGTTTGCGGAAGGTGAGCGAACCTTCTGAGCGGTTTGCCCGTTCTCACGCCGGCTCCCCTGAAGGTGCGGCATGTCCATCAAACTGCGGCGCGACTATCTCTCCGCCCCCCTCTACCAGTGGGCCAAGGGCGTCATGCCCGCCCTGTCCGAGACCGAGCGCGACGCCATCGAGGCGGGCGACGTCTGGTGGGACGCGGAGCTGTTCACCGGAGACCCGGACTGGAAGAAGCTGCTCGACACCCCGCCCGCGCGGCTGAGCGAGGAGGAGCAGGCCTTCCTCGACGGCCCCGTGGACGAGCTCTGCGCCATGCTCGACGAGTGGAAGATCGTCTGGGAGCTCGGCGACCTGCCGCCGCAAGCCTGGGAATTCATGAAGAGCCGGCGCTTCTTCGGCATGATCCTGCCCAAGCAGTACGGCGGGCTGGGCTTCTCGAACTACGGCCATGCGGAGGTGGTGAAGCGGCTCTCCACCCGCTCGGTGACCGCCGCGGTCACCGCCATGGTGCCCAATAGCCTGGGCCCGGGCGAGCTGATGATGCGCTTCGGCACGCAGGACCAGCGCGACTACTGGCTGCCGCGCCTGGCGGACGGGCGCGAGATCCCTGCCTTCGGCCTGACCAGCCCCGAAGCCGGTTCCGACGCCGCCGCCATGATCGACCACGGCCTGGTCTGCCATGGCGAGTGGCGCGGAGAGCGTGTGCTCGGGATGAGGCTGAACTGGCACAAGCGCTACATCACGCTGGGTCCGGTCTGCACCGTGCTGGGCTTGGCGTTCAAGCTGCAGGACCCCGACCACCTGCTGGGGGAGCGCGAGCACCTGGGCATCACCTGCGCCCTGGTCCCGACCGACACGCCGGGCGTGGAGATCGGGCGGCGGCATCTGCCGGCCATGCAGATGTTCCAGAACGGGCCGAACTTCGGGCGCGACGTGTTCGTGCCGCTGGACAACGTCATCGGCGGCCCGGAGCGGGTGGGGCAGGGCTGGCGCATGCTGATGACCGCGCTGGCCGCCGGGCGCGGCATCTCGCTCCCGGCCCAGTCGGGCGCGGCCACGGCGATGACGGCGCTGACCACCGGCGCCTACGCCCGCATCCGCCAGCAGTTCGGCACCCCTATCGGCAAGTTCGAGGGCATCCAGGAGCGGCTCGCCCGCCTGGCCGGCAACGCCTACGTGGTGGACGCCGCGCGCCGGCTGACCTGCGCAGGCCTGGACGCCGGCCACCACCCCTCCGTGATCTCCGGCCTGATGAAGCTGCACGCCACCGAGACCATGCGAGTCTCGGTCACCGACTCCATGGACGTGCACGGCGGCAAGACCATCATCGACGGCCCAAGCAATTATCTCGGTCCGACCTACCGCTCGGTGCCGGTGGCGATCACGGTGGAGGGGGCCAACATCCTCACCCGGTCGCTGATGGTGTTCGGCCAGGGCGCCATCCGCGCCCATCCCTACATGCTGAAGGAAATCCTGGCGCTTGGAGACGCCAACCGGGCGCGCGGTCTGGACCAGTTCGACAAGGTGTTCTGGGAGCATGTTGCGCACACCATGCGCACCCTGCTCCACGCCACCTCGCGCAGCTGGACGGGCGCGGCTTTCGCCCCCTCGCCGGACGCGGGCGCGGCGCGCAAGCATTACCGTAAGCTCGGCCGCTACGCCGCCGCCTTCGCCTTGACCAGCGACATGGCCTTGCTGACGCTTGGCGGCGCGCTGAAGCGGCGGGAGCTGCTGTCGGCTCGCCTGGGCGACATCCTGTCGGAAATGTATTTCCTGTCCGCCGCGTTGAAGCGCTGGGATGACGAGGGGCGGCAGGAGGCCGACCTTCCTGTGCTCGACTACGTGATGATCGCCGGCTCGGCCCGGATCGAAGCCAGCTTCGACGAGGTGTTCGCCAACCTGCCGAACAGGCTGGCGGGATCGTTGCTCCGCTTCGCCATCCTGCCCCTCGGCCCCCGGGTGCGCGGCCCGTCCGACCAGTTGATCCGCACCTGCGCCGACATCCTGCTGGAGCCGAACCCAACCCGCGACCGTCTGGTGGACAACGTCTATGTGGGCGGCGGCGAGGGCGCCATCGCCAAGCTGCTGCACGCCTTCCAGCTCACCGTGGAGACCCAGCCCATCCACGACCGCCTGCGCAAGGCCAAGATCAAGTCGTGGAAGGTCGGGCGCGAGCGCGGCCTGGTCACCGACGAGGAGGCCGCGCGGCTGGAGGCGGCCGACAAGGCGGTGGGCGAGGTCATCGACGTGGACGACTTCTCGCCCGAGGAGCTGACCCGGCACCGCGCGGTGGAAGAGGCGCCGACGCGGACGTCGCCGGAAGAGGCGGGCGCGCAGACCCGGGGATCGAACCCTGAGCCGCCAGCGTCGAAAAAGGGCGCCGGGGCCTCGCCCGCGCGCCAGCCGGAGCCGGCGGAGTAAGACGCAATCCGCAACTGACGCCCGTCATCGGCCTGGTGCATGGCCTGACCAACCCGATCTCCGAGCTCGACCCCGGGAAACTGAACGAGGCCTTCGCACTCCCGGTGCTGGGCTGCGTCGCCGCCTGGGCCGACAAGGATTACAGCGAGCGCGTGCTGGGCTTCGAAGGAGTGGCTGGCGAGATCGACATGGCGTGGATGAACGTGGATGGCGGTGCGGTCAGCCTCGGCCACCCGGTCGGAGCCAGCGGCGACCGTATCGTGCTCCATGCCATGACCGCCCCGAAGCGATTGAAGCTGAAGTGGGCCATAGCCACCGAGTGTATTGGCGGCGGCCAGGGCGGCGCCATGCTGGTCGAGCGGGTGTGAGCGCGATGGCCGGGCCTAATCCATTTGGGCCTCGACTTCGCCGTGACGGTCGTGGATACGCTGAAGCGCGACCTCGGCTGGGAGTTGGCCGATCCGCCGGACTGGCTGCGCCGGAAAGTCCACGACGGCCAGCTCGGCCGCAAGACCGGGCAGGAGTTCTACATCTGGACCGACGGCAAGGCCGTCAAGGCCAAGGACGTGGACGCGCCAGACCCGGGTGTGGCCAGCCCGCCTTATCCTTCCCATGCTCAACACTTTCGAGACCCATCTCCGCGAAGGCGTGGCGACCGATGAGGACGTGATCGACGCGGCCCTGTTTTTCGGTTTCGGCTTCGCACCGTTCCGCGGCGGGCCGCTGCACTTCGTCCACGCCTTCGGCTCGGCCAAAATCCGCGGTCGGCTCGTCTCACTGGCCGGAAGCCATGGCGAGCGCTTCACCTCCGATCCGGCATGGGCCGCTATGGCGGCCAAGGTCGGCTGACGCCTCACCCGCCTAGTCCGACCGGGACGGCTCGTTGCAATGCTTCCTATTGACCACCGCCCGACCGCTCCAGCGTCCAGCCCCTACTCGTCATTCCGCCCTGGACGTTGCACTTACTTCAGACGCCTCGACCGCCGCCGCCGCTCGCCGAGCGCTCTGCCGGCTTGCGCCAACGCTCCGACCCGAGTCCATCAAGAGGGTTGCACGCGCCAACCGAAGCGGATATTCCCGCGCCTCCCTGCCAAGTCAACGCGCCCGTAGCTCAGCTGGATAGAGCATCAGACTACGAATCTGAGGGTCGGACGTTCGAATCGTTCCGGGCGCGCCAATTTCCTTTTTGCGAACAAGAGATTACCTGCGGCGCTCTTCCGGCATCAAGCCAGCGTAACATTTTACTCCGGGGTTTGCCCAGGTCTGACACGAGGTCGTGCCACTCCACGTCCAGGTTTTCCAGCGTGAAGGAGCGAGGGTGGCGTATTCGAGCGCGCCCTTCCCGTCAGACAGGTTGCGGGATCGTCCGTCTACAGCGTGCGGCATTCTGCGTCGTCGAACACCGAGGAGAACTTACGCGGGGTCGAGCGGCGACCGCTGCGGGATGAACAATGATGTGCTGCTGTGTAGCGCGACGATCTGGATGAGAAGCCAGCGGCGATCAGGATGAGAACGCCGTCGATGAAGGTGGCGATGTTTGTCGTGGCGCGACAGTCTGAGCAAGGGTGATTGTCGCGCCGCGGCGATCAGGTGGAGGACTTGAGTGTCGCGCGGCCGGGCGGGCGTCCTGGTCCTCTGACGCGCTCGAAGGCTGAGCGTCGCCGGTAGCTGTCCACGTTCATCTCGAAGATGGTGGCGTGATGGACCAAGCGATCGACCGCGGCGAGCGTCATAGCCTGGTCGGGGAAGATCCGCCCCCAGTCAGCAAAGGGCTGATTTGCTGTGATGAGGAGCGACCGTCGCTCGTAGCGGGCGCTGATCAACTCGAACAGGACGCTGGTCTCGGCCTGATCCTTGCTGGCGTAGGCGAGGTCATCCAGGATCAGCAGGTGGTACTTGTCGAGCTTGGCGACTGCGCTCTCGAGCGCGAGGTCTCGCCGGGCGGCCTGGAGCTTCTGGACCAAGTCCGTGGTGCGGGTGAACAGCACGCGCCAGCCGTTCTCCACCAGGGCCAGGCCGATGGCGGCCGCCAGGTGGGTCTTGCCGCCGCCCGGGCCGCCGAACAGCAGCAGGTTGGCGCCCTTCTCCAGCCAAGCGTCGCGGGCGGCGAGCGCCATCGCCTGGGCCTTGCTCACCATGGGCGTGGCGGTAAAGTCGAAGGTAGCCAGCGTTTTGCCCGGCGGCAGGCGCGCTTCGTCCAGATGCCGCTCGATGCGGCGGCGGCCGCGCTCGACGATCTCGTGCTCCACGAGCGCGGCGAGGAAGCGGGCGGCGGGCCAGCCCTCCTTGTCGGCGCGCGCGGCCAACTCCGGCCAGGCGAGCTTGATCGCTGGCAGGCGCGGGTCGCTCAGCACCAGGCCCATTCAGCGCCCGCCAGCTGCGGATGCGCCGCTCCAGCGTGCGGCGGACGCCGGCGCCCATGTTCGGATGGCGGCGCAGCACCTCCTCGAAGATCGCCACCGGGCACAGTCCCGGCGCTGCCTTCAGCATCGGCAGGATCTCCTCTTCCCAGACCCCGACCAGGGGATTGGGTCGTCGCCGCTCACGGGTTTTGCGCGTCTCGGCGGGGGGTCGTGAATCAGCCTCGATCCGGTAGGCGGCCACGGTGCTGAAGCCGGCCTTCGCCGCGGCGACAGCGGGACCGTGGGTGGAGCGGAGCGACATGTAGAGCCTCATCTGGCGGTCGGTGATGTGTCAACCCGGCACGCGACTCGCCCCCCCTGCTTGGGGACTCATCAGAGCCTAACCACCTCCACCGACCGAGCCAGACGCCCAGAGGCGACCGCTGATCGTGTCGCTGCGCCTCCGGCCGCCCTCCGGCCGCCCTACGTCACAGCGACACGATCCATTCTCATCCTGATTGTCGCGCTGTTCTCATCCTGATCGCCGCACATGCAGGCGTCGGTAGCCGAACCGCCGCCGCTCCTGCGCCAGTGATCTCAGCCGCTCGCGCAGCTCCGTGTCAGGCGCCTTGATCGCCTGGTAGCGCACGCTCGTTCGGTGCACGCCCAGGACCCGGCACGCCCGCCGCTCGCTCATCTCGTAGGTGGACTGCAGGTGCGCTGCAGCCTGCCGATGCGCGGCGGGCGTCACCACTTCTTTCCCAGGAGGTCCTTCGGGGCCACGTTGTCCAACATGGCGTCCGCCAGCAGCCGGTTGGCTTCGCCGGCCTTCGGCGCAGCTTGGCGTTTTCATCCTCCAGCGCCTTCAACCGCTTGGCTTCAGACACTTCCATGCCGCCGAACTTAGACTTCCACTTGTAGAAGGTCGGCGAGCTGAGCCCGTGTTTTCTGCACAGGTCCGCCACCGCCACGCCCGCCTGCTGCTCGCGCAAGATCGCGATGATCTGTTCTTCTGTGAACCTCGACCGCTTCATCCGTCCGTCCCTTCGCTGGGCCGGACTCTACGTTC
>NZ_CAHJWH010000096.1 GCF_903642205.1 Caulobacter sp. S45
AAGCCGCTGCCCGAACCGGAGCCTGAGCCCGCGCCGCCCCCGCCGCGCCACCACGCCCCGCCGCCCAAGCCCGTCCCAGCTCCGGAGCCCACGCCCGAGCCTCAGCCGCGGCCAGAACCAAAGCCACGGCCTGAGCCCAGGCCCAAGCCTGAACCCAAGCCCAAGCCGGCCCCGCCGAAGCTGACGCCACCCAAGTCGAAGCCGCCCAAGCCCGAGGCGAAATCCCAGCCTGACCTGGATCTCGACAGCCTAAGCAAGAGCACCGCCAAGTCCTCGGCCCGCAAGGCGCTGAACCTGGACGCCCTGTCCAAGGCCCAGGCCCGCGAGCAGAGCCTGGACCTCGCCGCCCTGTCCTCCAGCCCCGGCAAGGGGCGCGCCCAGAAACACGCCGACCTGGACCTCACCGCCCTGGCGGCGGGAGGACATAGGGCGAGCACACGCGGCGCGGCGCGGGCCGAGACGGACCGCGAGGCCCGGGACGCCGCCGGACCCGCCAAGGGGCTGGACGCGCCGTCGTTCGGCGCCCTGGCGGCCAAGATCAAGGCGAACTGGAACCCGGTGTGCGGGGTGACCATCACCATCCGCATTCTGCTGCGGCCGGACCACAGCCTCGCGGCGCGGCCAAACGTCATCGCGCACGGACAGCCTGGTATCGACGATGCCACGGTGACGCTCGCCACGGACCGCGCCCTGGCCGCCGTGCAGCAGGCCGCGCCGTTCCGGGAACTGCCGCCCAACGCGCCGCTCGTCCTGCCGCCGATCAGGTTCAACGCCACGGAAGGCTGCGGCTGACATGCCGGGCTTCAACGCCGTCCAGGAAGGCTGTAAACACGCCCCCATGCGCAACTCGCTCCGCTTCCTGCTGGCCACGTCGCTGGCGGCCCTGAGCATGACCTTGGCCGGTGGTGCTGTCCGGGCTCAGCCGGTCATCGACATCAACAAGGGCGTGGCCTCGTCCGTCTCCATCGCCGTCCCGCCGTTCAGTGGGTCGGACGCCCGGTCGTCAGAGCTCGGGCCCCGAATCGCGGAAGTCGTGGCCAAGGACCTGGAGCGGTCGGGCTTCTTCCACGCCCTGACCGACCACTATCCCGAGCCGAACCTGAACATCGCCGTCACGCCGCAGTTCGCCGCCTGGCGTGGTGTGAACGTGATCGACCTGGTGAACGGCGCCGCCAGCACCGACGTGGACGGGCGCCTTCGGGTGGACTTCCGCCTGTGGGACGTCAGCGTGGGCTCCCAGCTGGTGGGCGCCCAGTTCACCTCCAGTCCCGACAACTGGCGCCGCGTGGCGCACAAGATCGCCGACGCCGTCTACCAGCGTCTCACCGGCCAGGGCCCTTACTTCGACACCCGCGTGGTGTTTGTGGCCGAGAGCGGGCCGCGCGCCCATCGCATCAAGCGGCTGGCCATCATGGACCAGGACGGGGCCAATCCCAGCTATCTCACGAACGGCACATATGTGGCGCTCAACCCGCGCTTTTCCGCGTCGAACCAGCAGATAACCTATGCCGCGATGAGCAAGGATGCGGTGCGAGTCTACCTGTTCGACATCGAGACCGGGCGGCGCGAGACCATCGGCTCCTTCGTCGGCGAGATGGCCTTCGCCCCGCGCTTCTCGCCCGACGGCAGCAAGGTCGCCCTCTCGGTGGAGAAGAACGGCAACACCGACATCTACGTGGTCGACCTGCGCTCGCGCGAGAGCCACCGCCTGACATCGGACCCCGCCATCGACACCTCCCCGTCATACTCGCCGGACGGCTCGCGCATCGTGTTCACCTCGGACCGCGGCGGCAAGCCCCAGCTCTACGTGATGAGCGCGGAGGGCGGGAACGCGCACCGCATCACCTTCGACAGCGGCCAGTACACCACCCCCGTCTGGAGTCCCAAGGGCGACCTGATCGCCGCGACCAAGCAGACCGGCGGCCAGTTCCACATCGTCACCCTGCGCGCGGATGGCTCCGGCGAACACGTCCTGACCTCCTCGTTCCTGGACGAAGGACCCACCTGGGCGCCGAACGGACGGGTTCTGATGTTCTCCCGGGAAACGCCCGGCTCCGGCGCGCGTTTGTGGACCATCGATGTCTCCGGCCAGAACGAGCGGCTGGAGCCTTATCCCGGCGGCGCAACCGACCCTGCATGGTCGCCGTTGCTGAAGTAGCCAAGACGGCCGGCGTTCTTCGGTCAGCGCACGAACTGAAGGAGTTCCCATGACCGCCCCCGCCCGCCACATGGCGCTCAAACTGGCCCTCGCTCTTGGTCTTGCCGCTTCGGCCGCCGCCTGCGCCCACAAGCCGCCCCCGCCCCCCGCCGACACCGGCATGGGCGGGCCGCCGCCCCCGCCTCCGCCCAGCAACTACGGTCCGCCCGGCGGCGGCCCGGTGACCGGCGCGCCCATCCCGGGCTCCGTGAGGGACTTCGTGGTGAGCGCTGGAGACCGAGTCTACTTCGAGCTGAACGCCGACAGCGTCAGCAGCGAGGGCCGCGGCGTCCTGGATAGCCAGGCCCAGTGGCTGCAGCGCTATCCCAACGTGATGGTCCGGATCGAAGGCAACTGCGATGAGCGCGGCACACGGGAGTACAACCTGGCGCTGGGCGGCCGGCGTGCGGACGGCGTGAAGCGTTACCTGGTCAGCCGCGGGATCTCGCCGGCACGGATCACGACCACCTCCTACGGCAAGGAGCGGCCGACGGATCCGGGTACGGGCGAGGACGCCTACGCGCACAACCGCAACGCCCACACCGCCATAACCAGCGGCGCGGCCGGCGGCGACACCAGCAGCGACTTCTCCGGCAACGCGCCAGGCGGGCTGCAATAGCGCCTTGCCGGACGGCGGGAGGCGAAGCCTTAGGCCTTCCTTCCGCCGCCGTGCAGACGCTAGAAGCGTGCAATGACCGCACGCAGCCTGCTCATCGCGACCATCGCCGCCTTCGCCCTTGTAGGACAGGCTGCGGCCCAGGATGTCGGCGGATCACGCCGGCTGGACCAGCTAGAGAAGCAGGTGCGCGAACTGCGTGCCATCGTCTTCCAGGGACGTGACACCGGCCAGCCGGTGGAGGTCAGGCCCGCCGGCCCCGATCCGGCGGTCACCGCTCTGGAGCAGCGTTTCGACGGGGTCGACGAGACCATCCGCCAGATCAAGGGTCAATCGGAGGAGCTGACCCACGAGACGGAGGAGTCGCGGCAAAGCGTCGCGGCGATGCACGACCAGAACGGCCAGCTCCAGGCCCAGCTGAAAGACCTGGGCGACAGGGTGGCGCGGCTTGAGGCCCAGCTCGCGCCGAGCGCAGGGGCAGGCGCTCCACCCCCTCCGCCACCATCTAACATCCCGCCCCCTCCCGTCGACGCAACCGCTGCCGCGCAGGCGGCAGATACGGGTCGGCTGGGTGGTCCATCCTCCGCCCCCGGTGCGCCGCCTGCAACCGCCGCGACGGCATCCGACGCCTATCGCGCTGCACGGGCCCAGCTCACCGCCGGCGATTACGCAGGGGCCGCAAACGGCTTCCAGGACTACCTGACCCGCTATCCCAGCGCCAAAAATACGCCGGAGGCCTACTACTGGCTGGGCGAGAGTGACTACGCGCGCGAGGACTACCAGGACGCCACACCCGCCTATGCCCGGGCCCTGAAAGGCTGGCCGAAGCTGCCCTGGTCGCCGGACGCGACCGTGAAGCTGGCGCGCGCATTGGCCGAGACCAACCGCACGCCCGAGGCCTGCGCCGCCCTGGCCGAGTTCGACCATCGCTACCACACGGTCGCCTCCCCCACGGTCAAGGCTCGCGCCGAAGCGGTCCGGAGCCGCGCCAAGTGTGGAGCCTGACGGCTCAGTCACGAGTGGCGCGGCCGTCGGCATGAGATGATCCCGGCCGCGTTCGGCGCGGCCCTTGCGGCCCTCGACCGGCGACTCGACGGCGAAAGCAATGCGCCGCTGGCCGTAGCGCTGTCGGGTGGTAGCGACTCCCTCGCCCTGCTGAGGATCGTCGAGCCTTGGGCGGCTGCAAGGCGGCGAGGCTTGCTTGCGCTGACCGTGGATCATCGCTTGCATCCCGACAGTGCAGCCTGGACGCAAACCGCGGGCGAGGAGGCGGCCGAGCTCGGCGGCGTGCAGTGGCGCGCCCTTGCCTGGACAGGTCCCAAACCGGCTTCGGGAGTGACGGCGGCGGCTCGGCTGGCCCGCCACGCGCTTCTGGCCCAGGCGGCGAGGGCGGAAGGCGCCCATGTGCTCCTGCTCGGCCACACGGCCGACGATGCGGCCGAGTCCGAGCTGATCCGGACGCAGACGCCGACGCATGGGCGCTTGGCGGAATGGTCACCCTCGCCGGTCTGGCCGGAAGGTCGGGGCGTGTTCCTTCTGCGGCCGCTGCTTTCGCTTCGGCGGGCTGACCTGCAGGCCTGGCTGGCAGCCCAGAGGGTCCGCTGGATGGACGATCCCGCCAACAGCGATCTTCGCTTCGCCCGAAGCCGCGCACGGGCGAGCCTGGAGGAAGGGGCTCGCACCGAACGCGTTCAAGCTGCCCCATCCAACACTCCCTCGTCATCTTCAGGCTCGCCTCAGGGGTCGGACGTGCAGCCTGGCGGACACTGGCGCGCCGCAGACGCTCTTGGCTGGGCCGACCTCGATCCACGGGCCAAACTCGATCACGACGGAAAGATGCGTGGCGAGATGGAAGCCCTGCTTGACTACGGCGTCGTGGACCTCCCGCTGGCCGCGCTCCTGGCCACCGAGAGACCGATGGACGCCCTTGCCAGGGCGCTGCTGTGCGTCTCGGGTCGAGCCCGTCCCCCCGCGGGCGCCGCACTGGCGAGGCTGCTGGCCCGGCTTTCTAACGACTACGTGTTCACGGCCACCCTGTCCGGAGCCAGGCTCAGGGTGGACGGCGGTCACCTGCGCCTCACTCGCGAGCTGGGCCGCTCTCCCCCGGCGCTTGTCCCGCTCACCTGCGGCGGCGCCCAGATCTTCGACGGCCGGTTCGAGGTCGTGGCGCAGGCTCCAGGATGGCGTGTGGGCCCGCTCACCGGTCACGCCGCCAGCCTGCCCAAGCGCGAGCGCGAGGTGCTGAGGCGCATACCTTCGCACGCCCGCTCCAGCCTGCCTGTCCTGCTCGGGCCCGAGGGTGAGGCGCGCCTGCCTCAGCCCTTTGGTGCTGGCGCCGCGACCGCCCGCTGCCAGGTCGGGTTGCGGCTAGCCTCGGCCTGGGCTCTGATCGGGTGCGAACGCGCCCTGGAACAGGCTGCGGAGCTGTAGCATGCCGGTAGCGCAGGGCGCACACTCATCCTATCTTGAGCCTTGGCGTGAGATCCTCGCGTCCGGCGGCGGCGGCCGTCGAAGGTCTTGGACCCGGCGGCGGGCCTATTAGGTGCGAACATGAATTTGCGCAATCTCGCCATCTGGGGCGTGATCGTGGTGGTCATCATCGCGCTCTACAGCGTGCTGAACCCCAACACTCATGGCGCCAACGCGGCCAACGAGATCAGCTATTCCCAGCTGCTTCAAAAGGTTGACAGCGACCAGGTCAAGGATGTCGTGGTCCGCGGCGAGATGGTGCAGGCGCAGGACGCCGCCGGCCGCAAGTTCCTGGTCACCACGCCGGGCTCGCAGGACGACCTGCTGAAGCGGCTGGAAGCGCATGGCGCCAACATCCGTGTGCAGTCGGCCCAGCCCTCCGGCTGGATGCAGCTGCTGGGATCGCTGCTCCCGATCCTGCTGCTGGTCGGCGTATGGGTGTTCTTCATGCGCCAGATGCAGGGCGGGGCACGCGGAGCCATGGGCTTCGGCAAGTCCAAAGCCAAGCTGCTGACCGAGAACAAGACTAAGGTCACCTTCGAGGATGTCGCCGGCGTCGAGGAGGCCAAGGACGAGCTGAACGAGATCGTCGACTTCCTCAAGGACCCTGGCCGCTTCCAGCGCCTCGGTGGCAAGATCCCCAAGGGCGCCCTGCTGGTCGGCCCTCCGGGTACGGGTAAGACGCTGTTGGCTCGCGCGATTGCCGGCGAGGCGGGCGTTCCCTTCTTCTCCATCTCGGGCTCCGACTTCGTGGAGATGTTCGTGGGCGTGGGCGCGAGCCGCGTTCGCGACATGTTCGAGCAGGCCAAGAAGAACGCACCGTGCATCATCTTCATTGACGAGATCGATGCCGTGGGCCGTCACCGTGGCGCAGGCCTGGGTGGCGGTAATGACGAACGCGAGCAGACCCTTAACCAGCTGCTGGTGGAGATGGACGGCTTCGAGACCAACGAAGGCATTATTCTGATCGCCGCAACCAACCGGCCAGACGTGCTGGATCCCGCCCTGCTGCGCCCGGGCCGCTTCGACCGCCAGGTCGTGGTGCCGAACCCGGACATCAACGGTCGCGAGCGCATCCTCCGGGTGCACATGCGCAACGTCCCGCTCGCCGCCGACGTGGAGGTGAAGACCATCGCCCGCGGCACCCCGGGCTTCTCCGGCGCGGACCTGATGAACCTGGTCAACGAGGCCGCGTTGATGGCGGCGCGCAAGAACCGCCGCATGGTCACCCAGCGCGACTTCGAGGACGCCAAGGACAAGGTGATGATGGGCGCCGAGCGCAAGTCCATGGTCATGACCGAGGACGAGAAACGCATGACCGCCTATCACGAGGGCGGACACGCCATCGTGGCGCTGAACGTGCCCTCCACCGATCCGGTCCACAAGGCGACGATCATCCCGCGCGGCCGTGCGCTCGGCATGGTCATGCAGCTGCCGGAGCGGGACAAGCTGTCCATGTCGTTCGAGCAGATGACCTCGCGATTGGCCATCCTGTTCGGCGGGCGGGTGGCCGAGGAGATCATCTTCGGCAAGGACAAGGTGACGTCCGGCGCCTCTTCCGACATCACCCAGGCCACCAAGCTGGCCCGGGCCATGGTGACCAAGTGGGGATTTTCCGACGAACTCGGCGTGGTCGAGTACGGCGACAACCAGGAGGAGGTGTTCCTCGGCATGTCCATGGGCAACCGGCAGAACATCTCTGAGGAAACCGCCAAGACCATCGACGCGGAGGTCAAGCGGCTGACCCAGATGGGCTTTGACGAGGCCCGCCGGATCATCACCACCCGGATCGAGGACCTGCACACCCTGGCTAAGGCCATGCTGGAATATGAGACTCTCACCGGTTCGGAGATCACCGACGTGCTGAAGGGCATCTCGCCAAAGCGCGAGGAGGTCGAAGGGCCGCCGCCGGCCACCTCCACCGTGTCGGTGCCGCTCACCCACATCGAGCCGGAAGCTCAACCCGCATAGGACGCGAGCGTCAGTCTGCCACCATGGCTTCGGGTGCGCCCCTGGTCATGGGGGTGCTGAACGTCACGCCGGACTCATTCTCCGATGGTGGCCGGTTCGCGGATATCGAGGCGGCGCTAGCCCAGGCGCGCGCCCTGGTGGCTGCCGGAGCGGACTGGCTGGACGTGGGCGGCGAGTCCACGCGCCCGCAGGCTCAACCGGTGACCGAAGAGGTGGAGCTGGCGCGCGTCCTGCCGGTAGTCCGTGCTCTGCGGGAGCAGTTGGACGCGCCCGTGTCCATCGACACCCGCAAGCCCGGCGTGGCGCGGGCGGCGATCGCCGCCGGCGCGTCGATGTGGAACGACATTACGGCCCTGACCGGTGCTCCTGAGAGCCTGCAAATGGCCGCTAAGATCGGCGCTCCTGTCGTGCTCATGCACATGCAGGGCGAGCCCGCCACCATGCAGGACGCGCCGCACTACGAAGACGCCCTCGCCGAGGTCTGCGCGTGGCTCGGCGCCCGCGCTGAGGCAGCCATGGCGGCCGGGGTGCCGAAGGAGGCGATCTGGCTCGATCCCGGCATCGGCTTCGGAAAGCGGCTGGAGCACAACCTGGCCCTGCTGGCCCGGCTGGACCGGCTCGTGGCGCTGGGCTTCCCAGTACTGCTCGGAGCCAGCCGCAAGCGCACGGTGCAATACATCGACCCCACCGCCGTCGACCCCATGGACAGGCTGGGTG
Organism: Caulobacter sp. S45; assembly: GCF_903642205.1. Classification (GTDB taxonomy): domain Bacteria; phylum Pseudomonadota; class Alphaproteobacteria; order Caulobacterales; family Caulobacteraceae; genus CAHJWH01. Next base: position 7,971 of record NZ_CAHJWH010000096.1, read on the forward strand.
GCTCCCTGGCCATCGCCCTGCATGGCGCGCGGGCCGGGGTGGCGATGGTGCGGGTGCACGACGTTCGTGAGACCGTGCAAGCGCTGAAAGTGCAGGCCGCCATCCTGGCGGCGCGAAGACTTGCATGACGCGTCGCGCAGCAAGCCGAGGCTTAAAAGACCACTATGTAGAGGGTGTCGGCCGACCGCGCCTGCCGACCCGGGGGGCTGGGGGGGCTGTTCAGGATCCGGACCGTCAGATGTTCTCGGCCGACCGACGCCGCTGGTATCGTGGGCGGCTGGGGCGCGCCCGCGTCCGCAATAGGGCCATTTCGTGTTCCTTCTTCTCAGCCACCACGGGCTGATCAGGCCTGCGGTTTAGGGGTTTGCGGGCGCATCCAAACGCCTAGATACAGACGCTGCAGCTGGAGCCGCCATGAGCGTCGACATTTCGCATTTGTCCTCCACGCCTATCGTATTCTTTGAACGGCGGGAGCTGAACACCCTGACGGGACTCTATGGCCGGATGGTCTCCGCCGGCGAGTGGCGCGATTACGCCATCGACGGCCTTGCGGATGCGGCGGTGTTCTCGGTGTTCGACAGGGCGGCGGAGCAGCCCCTCTACCGGATCGAGAAGCGGCCGGCCATGGCGCGGCGGCAAGGCACCTGGGCGGTGATCGGGCGGGGCGGCATGGTGCTGAAGCGGGGCCACGAGTTGGCCGAGGTGCTGCGGATGTTTGAGTCCCGTCGGTTCCGGCTTGTCGAATAAACTGCAACGAAAAACGCCCCGGCCTTGCGGCCAGGGCGCTTGGTTCTGCCCGGATCGACGCGTTAGCGGCGACCGCCGGTGAACATCAGCAGGAACTGGAACAGGTTGACGAAATCCAGGTACAGGCTCAGCGCACCATAGTTTGTGGCCACCGCCATGCCCGTCTGGTCGCCGGCGAGCTGATAGTAGGTCTGCTTGAGCCGCTGGGTGTTCCAGGCGATCAGGCCCGAAAAGATCAGCACTCCCAGCACGCTCACGGTGAAGGCGATCACCGAGGAATGCAGGAAGATGTTCACGAGGCTGGCCAGGATGATGCCCCACAGTCCGACGATCAGAAAGCTCCCAACACCTGACAGGTCCTTCTTGGTGGAGTACCCGAACAGGCTGAGACCTCCAAAGGCCGCCGCTGTGACGAAGAAGGTGGTGGCGACCGACACGCCCGTGTAGCGCAGGAGCAGTACGCCCATCGAGGCGCCCAGCAGGCTGACGATGGTCCAGTACAGGATGCCGGAGTTCTGCGGCGTTACCGAGCGCATGACGAAACGCGAGCCAATTATCACCACCAGGGGGGCAAACATCAGCGCCAAGCCGAGGCCGGACACGGTACGAGCCATGCCCTCCGGCGTCTGAACCATCGGGAACAGGTAACTGGCCACCGGGTCATGCGAGGTGATCCAGGCCAGCACCCCCGAAAGCGCCAGGCCAAGCGCCACCTTGTTATAGACGCCGAGCATGAAGGACCGGAGCCCCGCATCCACGGCCATGTCGGCCTGCGGCGCCCCGAAGGGACGCGCATAACCGCGATTGAAGTCGCTCATTGCGAACAAACCCTTTGCATTGCGCCCATCGACGCTGTGCAAGATATCGTCGAGCTTGGGCTCGCGCGCAAGGGCCGCCCGGATGCGTACACAGGGCCCCGTCCCCAGATCTCCGCTATGATACGCCTGTTCGCCGCCCTTCCCGTGCCATACGACATTTCCGAAGGGCTGGCGCGCCGCCAGCAGGGGCTGCCCGGCGCGCGCTGGACGCCAGGGGAGAACCTGCATGTCACCCTGCGCTTCTTTGGCGAGGTGAGCGAAACGATGGCCGGCGACGTTGACGCAGCGCTCGCGACGATCGCCATGGACAGCTTCGAGGTCGCGTTGCAAGGCGCAGGCGCCTTCGGCGACGTGGATCGGGTCCGAGCCGTCTGGGCCGGTGTGTCGGAGAGCGAGCCGCTTCGCCGGCTGGCCGGCAAGTGCGAGACAGCCGCCAGGCGCTGCGGGCTGAAGCCGCAGGCTCGCGCCTACAGCCCGCACGTCACCCTGGCCTACCTCAAGCGGTCGGTTGAGCCTCGCGCCGCGGCCTGGGTCCAGGGACACAACTTGCTGCATTCGCCACCCTGGCGTGTACGGGCGTTCGCGCTTTATTCGAGCTGGCTGTCGAACGAGGGCTCCCGCTACGAGCTTGAACGCACCTATCCGCTGAGCTGAGAACCCCAGATGACTGCCCCCGCCGCCCTGCGTCCCCGCCGTAGCGTGCTCTACCTGCCCGGCTCCAATGCTCGCGCCTTGGACAAGGCCCGAACCCTGCCCTGTGACGCCGTCGTCCTTGACCTGGAGGACAGTGTGGCGCCCGAAGCGAAGGAGAGCGCGAGGGCGATGGTCATCGCCGCGCTGACCGTCGGCGGCTTTGGACGCCGTGAGGTGGTGGTGCGGGTGAACGCGCTAAGCACGCCCTGGGGCGAGGCTGACCTTGAAGCCCTGGTGCGGGTGGCGCCGGACGCGGTGCTGGTCCCCAAGGTCATCGATGCCGGCGACCTCGCCCGCTACGACCAACGGCTGTCCGGCGCGCCGGGGCCTACCCGGCTGTGGACCATGATCGAGACCTGCCGCTGCCTGTTTCACCTTGACGCGATTGCAGGGCTGGCAGCCGGGTCGCGGCTGGCTGCCGTCGTCGTGGGCGGAAATGATCTGGCCAAGGAGATGCGCGTGGAGGTAGGCGTCGACCGGACGCCGCTCCACACCACCTTGGCGATGACCGTAGCCGCGGCTCGCGCGCACGGGCTTACTGCCCTTGACGCGGTGTTCAACGCTCTTGAGGACCCCACCAGCCTGGAGGCGGAATGCCGCCAGGGCCGCGCCTTCGGCTTCGACGGCAAGACGCTGATCCATCCCAATCAGATCGACGCCGCCAACCGGGTGTTCAGCCCCTCCGCCGAACAGCTGGCCTGGGCTCAAGCCGTAGCGGCTGCCTTCGCCGATCCCGCTAAAGCCGGGCGCGGCGTTCTGAGGGTGCAGGGGCAGATGGTAGAATTGCTTCATCTCGCCGAGGCTCAACGCGTGCTGGCGATAGCCCAGGCGATCACATGAAAACGGCCGGGATAGAACCCTTCTCTTCCTTAAAGCAGGAAAGGAACCTGATCCTACCCGACGAAGGCCCGCTCCAGGACGAAGTCGCCCGGCTCGGAGTTGGACCCTTCGACCAAGCCCTGCGCTTCCAGCATCGCGGCGACATCCTTGATCATGTGCATGGAACCGCACAGCATCACCCGGTCGTTCTCCGGATTAAACACGGTCTGGTCCAGACCGGCGTCGCGGAACAGGCGACCGGAAGTGACCAAGTCGGTGATGCGGCCCTCACGCTCAAACGGCTCGCGCGTCACGGTGGGCAGATAGGTAAGCTGGTTGGTAGCCAATTCGCCGAACACCTCGTCGGCGGGAAGCTCCTTCTGGAACAGCTCGCGGTAGGCGAGGTCGCGCACCTCACGCACGCAGTGGGCCACGATCACCCGCTCGAAGGCGTCGTAGACGTCCGGGTCGCGCGCGACCGATAGCCAAGGCGCGAGCCCCGTTCCGGTGCCGAGCAGGAACAGGCGGCGACCGGGCTGCAGGGCGTCGAGCACGAGCGTCCCGACGGGCTTCTTAGCCATCAGGATCTGGTCGCCAGGCCCGATTTTCTGCAAACGGGAGGTGAGCGGGCCATCAGTGACCTTGATTGAGAAGAACTCAAGCGTGTCTGCGTAGGAGGGACTGGCGATGGAATAGGCCCGCATGACGGGCTTGCCGCCGTCTTCCCCCGGCAGGCCGATCATCACGAATTCACCGGAGCGAAAACGAAAGCTGGCAGGACGGGTGATGGCGAAACTGAAGTATTGGTCGGTCCAGTGCCTCACCCACAGTACGGACTCGACATGGTGTGTGGCGCTGGTGACCAGGGGCTTGCCGTGAGCTGGGGCCGGCTCGGTGCGGGCCAACACGGCCGTGTTCATGTCGTCCATCATTGACTCGTCAGATGCCGCCGCCGACGTCATCGCCGGAGACGGCGGACGTTGAGCTTCGGCCAACATGTATGCCGCACTCGGTCTTTTCGGAACCCGCCCAGCGGCCGGAGCGTACGTCGGTCCCGTCCTGTGTGGGTTTGGTGCATGGCCAGCAACCGACAGAGGCATAGCCTGCCTCCACCAGCGGATGAGACGGCAGTGAGTGGCTGGCCGCATACGCGTCGAGCGCCGCCTTGTCGAAGCCGGCCAGCGGGTTGAACTTGAACTTGCCCTCACTGTGCTCCACGACGGGCAGGTGCAGGCGGGCGCCGCCGTGAAAACGCTTGCGCCCGGTGATCCAGGCCTC
>NZ_CAHJWH010000097.1 GCF_903642205.1 Caulobacter sp. S45
CAGGCCGGGCTCGAACAGGCCGGGTTTAAACAGGGAGGTCTGCAGCGCCGCCGCCGCCGGTTCATCGTCCTGCAAGGCCTGCTCCATCTGCGCCATGGCGCGACCGAGCGTGTGTGACGCCTCGGCGGCGGCGGCTTCCAGCTCCCGGTTGCGCCGACGGGCGGTCTCCAGCTCCACCCCCTCAGCCAGGCTTGTGGAGGACGCGGCGGGCCGGCCCCCGCCGATCGCCGCCTCCAGGACCTGGAGGGCGCGGTCCAGGCGGTGGGCGGCGTCGGCCAGGAGGCCTTCGCCTGCCGTCCCCGGATGCGCCAGAGGCTCCGCCATGATCGCCCTCCCGCCCGCTCGACTCACCTTATAAGGCGGTCCGCGGCGGGGCCAAAGCGCTGCGCCGGGTTGCGCCTGCGGCCTGCCTGCCGCAAACACGGCCGCCGTACGCCCGGCGGCGCAGCTCCTCTCGCCCATGTCCGAAGCCGATCTGCTCACGCCCCCCGCCGTGGCCGCGCCGCCCCCACAGGCGCCCAGCCTCCAGCTCATGGCCGACGCGATCCGCGTGCTGGCCATGGACGCGGTGGAAGCCGCCGGCTGCGGCCATCCCGGCATGCCGATGGGCATGGCCGACGTGGCGACAGTGCTGTGGACCCGGCGCCTGAAGTTCGACGCCGCCCACCCGGGCTGGCCCGACCGGGACCGCTTCGTGCTGTCCAACGGGCACGGCTCGATGCTGCAGTACGCCCTGCTGTGCCTCACCGGCTATCCTGGCATGACGCTGGAGGCGCTGCGGTCGTTCCGCCAGTGGGGCGCGATCACGCCGGGCCATCCCGAATATGGGCACACGCCGGGGGTGGAGACCACCACCGGCCCTCTCGGCCAGGGGCTCGCCACGGCCGTCGGCATGGCCATGGCGGAGCGTCACCTCAATGCCCGCTTCGGGCCTGAGCGGGTGGACCACCGCACCTGGGTGGTCTGCGGCGACGGCGACCTGATGGAGGGCGTCAGCCAGGAGGCGATCTCGCTGGCCGGGCGGCTGAAGCTGAACAGGCTGTGCGTGCTCTGGGACGACAACGACATCACCATCGACGGGGCGGTGGCCCTGTCGGAGGCGGGCGACCAGCTCATGCGCTTCCGGGCGGCGGGCTGGATGACGCGGCGGATCGACGGCCACGACACCGCCGCCATCGACCGCGCCCTGCGCTGGGCCGCGCGTCAGTCCCAGCCGGTGCTGGTCGCCTGCAAGACCAGGATCGGCAAGGGCTCCGCCACGCTCGAGGGCCACCAAGACACCCACGGCAAGGCGCTGGGGGCTGAGGAGGTCGCCGCGACGCGTGAGAAGCTGGGCTGGCCGCACGCCCCCTTCGTGGTGCCCGATGCGGTCATGGCCGCCTGGCGCGGAGCCGGCCGCCGCGGGGCCGGCGTCCGCAGGCGCTGGGAGCAGCGGCTGAAGGGCCTGCCCCACTCGGCGGACTTCATCCGGGCGGTCTCGGGCGAGCTGCCCGCCGACGCCTTCGCCCGGCTGGACAAGCACATCGCCCTCGCTGTGGCCGACCGCCCGGCCATGGCCACCCGCGCCGCCTCGGGCGCGGCGTTGGACGCGCTCGTGCCGGCGATCCCGGAGCTGATGGGCGGCTCGGCCGACCTGACAGGATCGAACAACACCTTCGTCAAAGGCACGGCGATCTTCGACGCGCCGGACTATGCCGGCGGCTACGTCAACTACGGCATCCGCGAACACGCCATGGCGGCGGCCATGAACGGGCTGGCGCTGCACGGGGGCGTGATCCCCTATGGCGGCACCTTCCTGGTGTTCACCGACTACAGCCGGCCGGCGATCCGGCTGGCGGCGCTCATGGGGGTGCGGGTGATCCACGTGGGCACCCACGACTCCATCGGCGTGGGCGAGGACGGGCCGACCCACCAGCCGGTGGAGCACCTGGCGGCGCTGCGGGCCATCCCCAACCTGAACGTCTTCCGCCCCGCCGACGTGGTGGAGGCGGCGGAGGCCTGGCGCGTGGCTTTGCAGTCGGAGCGCACGCCCTCGGTCATGGTGCTCTCCCGCCAGAAGACCGCGGCGGTGCGGGTCGAGCCCTCGGCCGAGAACCTGACGGCGCGAGGGGCCTACACCCTGCGGCCAGCCGAGGGCGAGGCGAAGGTCGTGATCTTCGCGACCGGGACCGAGGTCCCGCTGGCGCTCGTCGCCCGGGACCGGCTGCAGGCCGAGGGCGTGGGCGTGCGGGTGGTCTCCACGCCGTGCTGGGCTCTGTTCGACCAGCAGGACGAGGCCTACCGGCGCGAGGTGATGGGAGGCGAGCCCGTACGCGCGGCGGTGGAGGCGGCGGTGCGCTTCGGCTGGGACTGCTTCATCGGCTTGGATGGGGTCTTCGTCGGCATGGGCGGCTTCGGGGCCAGCGCGCCGGCGGAGCGGCTGTATGCGGAGTTCGGCATCACGGCGGAGGCGCTGGTGAGCGGGATCAAGAGCAGGCTCTGAACGCCCTCGATCGCATATGGCGGCGTCGCCGCCGCTTGCTGATCTCAGGCGTGCCGGCTTCTCGGCCTGGCGTAGAGCGCATAGACCCCCAGCCCCACCGCGTTCCAGGCGAAGAAGCGCCAGATGGTGGCGAACTCCAGGCTGGCGAAGAGGTACAGGCAGCCCACGATGGCCAGTGGTCCGATCACCCAGGCGGCGGGCGCGCGGAAGGGGCGCACGCGGTCGGGATCGCGGCGGCGCATCACCAGCATGCAGGCGGCCACGGCGATGAAGGCGCAGAGCGTGCCGGCGTTGGCGAGGGCTGCGATGTCCTTAAGCGACAGCAGGCCCGCCAGCGCCGCCACCACCACGCCCGTCAGCAGCGTCACCACAACCGGCGTGCCCGTCTTCGCGTTCACCCGGGCCAACCGTTCGGGCAGCAGGCCGTCGCGCGCCATGACGAAGAAGATGCGGCTCTGGCCGTACATGAAGGCCAGGATCACCGTCGGCAGGGCGATGATGGCGGCCGCCGCGATCAGCGTCGCCGCGCCGGGCCGGCCTAGCCCCCGCAGCACGGCCGCCAGAGGCTCGGCGCTGTCGGCCAGCGCCTGGTAGGGGACCGCGCCCAGCGCCGCCGCCGCCACGGCGATGTAGATGACCGTGCAGGCGAGCATGGAGCCGACGATGCCGATCTTCAGGTCCCGCGCCGGGTTCTTGGTCTCCTCGGCGGCGGTGGAGACGGCGTCGAAGCCGTAGAAGGCGAAGAAGATGATGGCGGCCGCGGCCATCACCCCCTTGGCCGCCCCGCCCACCTCGTGCTTGGCGAAGCCGTAGGGCGCGAAGGGGGTGAAGCGGTGCGGATCGAAGGCGGGCAGGGCCAGCACCACGAACATCACCAGGGCTGCGATCTTGACCAGCACCAGGACGAAGTTGATCCGGGCGCTCTCGCGGGTGCCCAGACACAGCAGTCCCGCCACCATCAGGGAGATCACCACCGCGGGCAGGTTGACCAGCCCGCCGGCTCCGGGCCCGGCCAGCAGCGCGATCGGAATCGGCCAGTGCTGCGAGCGGATCACGCCCCCCGCATAGCCGGACCAGCCCACCGCCACCGCGGCGCAGACCACGGTATATTCCAGGATCAGGCTCCAGCCGACCACCCAGGCGATGGCCTCGCCCAGCACCGCATAGCTGTAGGTGTAGGCGCTGCCGGCCGCCGGGATCATGGTGGCCATCTCGGCATAGGCGAGCGCCGCGCAGGCGCAGACCGCGCCGGCGATGGCGAACGACAGGATCACCGCAGGGCCTGCCATGCCGGCGCCGACGCCGGTCAGGGTGTAGATGCCGGTGCCCACGATGGCGCCGACGCCGAGCGCCACGAGATGCGGCCAGCCGAGGGTGCGCGCGAGGCGCTCGCCCGTGGCCTCGGGCTCGCCGATGGGCTTGCGGCGGAGCCAGCTCATGCGGCGCGCCGCCTCTTATCTCCCCCGCTTCGCAGGGGAGGATGAGAGAGGGTCGCCGTATGCGGCCGCACAACGGACCGCGGAAGCCTCATCCTCCCGCCGCCACGCTCGCCCTATCCAGCCGGTCGGCATAGGCGTTCAGCACCGCGGCGGTAGCCTGCACAGCGCCGTCGACCTCTGCGAAGCGACGCTGTTCGATAGCTTCGCGGACCGCGGGCAGGGTCTTCACGCCGTAGCCGGTCTCGGTGCCGGGCGCGTAGATCATGTTGCGGTACCAGGGGCGGCCGGGCAGGCCCTGGGCGCTCATCAGGGCCAGGTCGATCCCCTGCACCGCGCGGCCGAGTGCGGCCTTATGAGCCGCGGACAGGCTCGGCGAGGCGTACAGCCGCTCGAACCGCTGAGCGCTCGCCGTCAGCCGGGCGCTCGCCAGGTCGAGCGGGGCGAAGGCGATGGCCGGGACCTCGGCCTGCCGCTCGGGCGGCAGCTCCGCCTTGGCCGGGTCCAGGCCCAGCTTGTAGCCGCCGCTGTCGATCAGCCGGTCGCGGGCGGCGGTCTCCTCCCGCTCGCGGTCGGCCAGCCTGTGCACCTCGTCCACGTACTGGGCGATGGTCGTGGCGAAGGCGGAGAAGTCCACCGGCGGCAGGTCGGCGTCGGCGTAGCGGAGCGCGATGCGCCCGGCGGTCCTGGCCAGCGTCGCGCTGTACCTCATCCCCGGATCGCCGAAGCGGACATAGTGGTCGTGGGTGTCGTAGGCCGAGTGGTAGACGCCGCCGCTTTCCCCCTCGCCGCCGTAGCCCACGTCCAGCGAGGGCACGCCCAGGTGCTGGAGGAAGGGCGTGTAGTCCGAGCCCGAGCCCAGGGCCTGGATGGGCAGGGGGCCGTTCGCGCCGGCGACCTTGGCCAAGGCCTTGGCTTCGGCGCTGGCGCCTGGGGCATCCGCCTTCACCTGCAGGTAGGCCCGCCGGCGCGTCAGGACATCCGCGCCGGTCTCCGGGTCCGTCACGTCCGCCGCCGCGCCGTTCGCGAGCGTCTGCAGCTCGTGGCTGCCCTCCAGGTTCAGGTATCCACGGTCGATGTTGTCGGAGTTCAGATACATGACCGCCTTGGCCTGCAGGTCGGCGGCGTGGCTCTCGGCCCACTCGGTGGAGCCGATCAGGCCCGGCTCCTCGGCGTCCCAGCTGGCGTAGATCAGGGTGCGCCTGGGCCGCCAGCCGGTGCTTTTCGCCAGCTCGCCCATGGCTTTCGCCTCAGCCATCAGGGCCACCTGGCCGGACAGGGGGTCCTCTGCGCCGAAGACCCAGCCGTCGTGGTGGTTGCCGCGCACGATCCACTGGTCGGGGAACTCGCTGCCCTTCATGGTGGCGATGACGTCGTAGATGGGGCGGAGCCGCCAGTCCGACTTGACGACCAGGTGCACCATGACCGGGCTCGGGCCCAGGTGGTAGGTGAGGGGCAGGGCGCCGCGGAAGCTCGCCTCCGCCACCGGGCCGCCGAGCGCGCTCAGCAGCGGCAGGGCGTCGGCATAGGACATCGGCAGGGCCGGGATCTTCATCAGGGTCGGCGCGGTCTCGCGGGTGTAGCGGTGCGGGGCGCCGGGGGTGGCGCCCACGCCGGGCGTCAGCGGGTCGCCGGAGAACAGGGTGATGTCGTTGACCGAGCCGCGCTGCACTCCGTCGGCCGGCCTCTGGGCGCCCCTGGGATAGGGGTCGTCGGTGTAGTAGCCGTCGTCCTTGGGATCGGAATAGATGATGCAGCCGACCGCCCCGTGCTCCTGGGCCAGCTTGGGCTTCAGTCCGCGCCAGCCGCCGCCGTAGCGCGCGATGGCGATCTTGCCGCGCACGTCCACCCCGGCCCGGGCCAGGGTGCGGTAGTCGTCCGGCATGCCGTAGTTGACGTAGACGAGGGGCGCGGTGACGTCGCCGTCGCCCTGGTAGCCCAGGTAAGGCGGCAGGACGCCCGGCATGTCGGCGGAGGTCTGGTCGCCGGGGATGGCCGGCTCGTGCAGCCTGGCGTGGAAGGGGGCGGGGCCGAGCAGGTCCACGCTCTCGGCGACGGGCACGCCGTAGAGGATGTCGAACTGCTCGATATGGGCGTCCCAGCCCCAGCTCTTGAACATGGCGAGCTGCCATTCGGCGTTGTCCTTGTCGTGCGGGCCGCCGACCTGGTTCGGCTGGGACGCCATGCGAAGCAGCCAGCCGTCTAGTTCGGGAGCCGAGATCATGGCGTCGAATCGGTGCTCCAGGTCGCGCTCGGCGGCCGCGCCCCGATCGCTGAAGCCGAGCATGGCCCCGGTCGGCTGGCCTGGGGCGGGCTGGCTCAGGGCCGGGCCGGCGACCGAGGCGAACAGGCTCGCGGCGAGCGCGAGGGAGCGGATGGACATGGTGGCGCGGCTCCAGACTTCAGCGGAGGCGTGACAGTAGCGGGATTCATGCAGACCGGAAGAGCGCCTGAGCGACCACGTTGCAGGTCAGCGAGCGTCTTCCAGCCTGTTCACGCTTGCGCCGGGACCCGGTGGCTCGACGGGATCGGGATCGCGCGGCCGAGAGCAAGGGCCTCTTCAATCCAGGCTTCGATAGCGTCCCCCACGTTTCGAGCCGCGAGCTCCCGCGTCTCTCCGTCGGACATGCAACCCGGCAAATCGGGGACGATCGCCAGGTAACCACCGCCGTCCTCAGGAACGAGAGGCTCGATCAAGACCGGGTAGTCAGGATGACGCATTGGAGCCTCCTGCAGCCTCAATGAACCTAACGAACTTGCGTATATATACCGGCTTAACCGGCCGTGCGTGCGGAATGGTCAGGATTTCCCGCTGTGAGGCGTGAGACACCTTGTAGTGCGATCCTCCGCCCGAAGGCGGCATGCACCGTACGCCATGTTCGGCGCAGACCGCAGCCACATCGGCTATCGTCCAATCCGCGGCTGGAGCGCGGCGCATCTGGACCAATATGCCGGTCATCTCTGCATCCTCCCCCTCTCAGATCCCTGCGCCGTTGTCCATGGTGCGCAGCCCCGCCTCGTGCGCCTCGGCCTCGGCCTTCACCCAGCCGGTGAAGGCGCGCACCTGCTTCAGCCGCGCCTTCGCCTTGGGGTGGACCAGGTGGTAGGCGAGGTCGAGGGTGGTGGTGGAGCTGAGCAGCGGGGCCACCAGCCGGCCGGCGTCCAGGTCCGCCTGGGCCAGGGTGCCCTTGGCGAGCGCCACCCCCCGGCCGCCCACCACCGCCTCGATCACCAGGCTGGATTGGTTGAACCGCGGTCCGCGGGTTCCGTCGATCTGGCGCAGCCCCCTCGCCGTCAGCCACATGGCCCAGTCCGGGCAGCTCTCGTCCGCGTCCGGCGAGCCGTCGTGCAGAAGGGTATGGTGGGCCAGGTCCTCCGGCTCGGCCAGCGGTTTTTCGGCCAGCAGGGACGGGGCGGCGACGGGGGTGACCGTCTCGCCCATCAGCCGTGTGACCTCCAGCCCGGGATAGCGGCCGGAGCCGTAGCGGATGGCGACGTCCACCTCCCCGTCGGCGAAGTCCACCAGCTCCATGCCGGCCGACAGCCACACGTCCACCTCCGGGTGCGCCGCCTCGAAGCGGCCGAGGCGGGGGACCAGCCACTTGGCGGCGAAGGAGGGCGCCGCCGAGACGGTCACCCGGCGCCCGTCCGCCGCGGCGGTCAGCTGGCTCGCCGCCTCCGCCAGCCGGTCGAAGGCCTCCCGCAGCGCCGGCAGCGCCGTCTGCGCCCCGTCGGTGAGCAACAGCCCCTTGGCGGTCCGCTTGAACAGCGGCGCGCCGATGTAGTCCTCCAGGTTCTGGATCTGCTGGCTGACGGCGCCGGGCGTCACGCTCAGCTCGTCCGCCGCCCGGCTGAAGTTCATGTGCCGCGCCGCCGCCTCAAAGGCCCGCAGCGCGTTCAGCGGAGGTAATCGTCGACGCTGCACAACAGTTTTCCTAAACGCCCACCCAGGATCAACCGCCTTGCGCTTTGACCGATCGCCGGTCACTTAGCAAGCATCCCGCGCCGTAATGCCCTTCCGGCGAAGGACTTAGAGGCTGGACGACGGCGATGCCTCCATCGTCCAGCCTCTAAGTTTACGCCAGGAGTTCTGAAGCCATGGAGCAGCGGACCCGAGATCGTGAGTCGAGCCTGGTTGTGCTCAACGGCGGTCCTCGACCGGTTACCGTCATTGGCAAGGTTTGGCTGGTGGGTGCAGGACCTGGCGATCCTGAACTGTTGACCCGGAAAGCCGAGCGCCTGTTACGGCTCGCCGATGTGGTGGTCTATGACCGTCTGGTGGGCGATGGCGTGCTGGCCCTGGCGGCTCCAGGCGCTCGCAGGCTCTACGTCGGCAAGCGCAAGTCCACTCATAGCGTGCCTCAGGCCGACCTCAACGACTTGCTCGTCGCCCTGGCGCGCGAAGGCTTGCAGGTGGTGAGGCTGAAAGGGGGCGATCCTTTCATGTTCGGTCGTGGCGGTGAGGAGCTCGCGGCCTGCCGCGTAGCGGGTATCGACTGCGAGGTCGTGCCAGGTGTCAGCGCCGCTCTGGCGGCTGCAGCTTCATCCGGTGCGGCCCTGACCCACCGCGGCCTTGCTCAGGCGGTGACCTTCGTCACCGGTCATGCGGCCGTAGATGAGAATGGAAGGGCGGGAGAGCCTGATCTGGACTGGGTGGCGCTGGCCCGGCCGAACCAGACGGTGGTGATCTATATGGGCCTGTCCACCGCGCCCACGATCGCGAGCCGCCTCATGGCCGCAGGGCGGGCCGGTTCTACGCCGGTTCTGATCGTCGAGAACGCCAGCCGGCTGCAGGAACGTCGCGCACTCTGCACTCTGGCGACCCTGCCCCAGGTATCTGGGTCCTTCGCTGGTCCCGCCGTGCTGATGGTCGGCGAGGTGGTGGCCATGGCGCAAGTGCAGCCGCGGCCGCAATCCCATCATGACGAGCAATGGCGATCAGTCGAGCTGGCGGGATCTCCATCCGCTCCCTTCAAGCCCGCCCATTTGGTCTTGGCGGCAGAGCTTCTGGACGGCGAGCACCCTGGCGTCTCGCGGAGGGGCCAGGCGTGAGCTTGGCGGCGGTAACCGCAAGCGATCTGCGCGACGGCGAGGTCGTGTTCTGGGCCGAGGGTCGCTGGGTCAAGCGCTTCGCAGACGCGGAGCTGTTCAACGCGGTCGAGCCTGGGCAAGCGGCGCTCGACCTCGCCCGGGCCCAGCCCACGATCGTGGTAGAGCCTTACCTGATCAACCTGGATCTGGAAGGCGGCGTACCTGTGCCGACCAGTTATCGTGAACGTGTCCGGGCGCTTGGCCCCACCATCCACCCCGAAATGGGCAAGCAGGCCGAGGGCGGTCTCGTCGTTCAAGCCCTGCGCGCCCACGCCGGCGGCGCTCGCTCGTCAGGGCGCCTCGGCCTGATCCGGCTGAAAAGGTAACAGGACGTGTACCGCTACGACGCCATCGACCGCTCGGTGATCCAGGACCGATCCGCAGAGTTCCGCGACCAGGTCGAGCGCCGCCTCTCGGGGGCCCTGACGGAGGAGCATTTCAAGCCGCTACGGCTGATGAACGGGCTCTATCTGCAGCTCCACGCCTACATGCTGCGGGTCGCCATCCCCTACGGCGCGCTGTCTTCAGACCAACTGCGAGGCTTGGCGAGGATCGGACGCATCTACGACAAGGGCTACGGGCACTTCACCACCCGCCAGAACCTGCAGTTCAACTGGATCAGGCTGGAGCAGACGCCCGACATCTTGGATGCCTTGGCTGAGGTGGACTTGCACGCCATCCAGACCAGCGGCAACTGCATCCGCAACACCACCTCCGACCCTTACGCCGGGGCGACGGCCGAGGAGGTGGACGACCCGCGGGTATGGTGCGAGGCGATCCGCCAGTGGTCCACCTTGCATCCCGAATTCAGCTACCTTCCGCGCAAGTTCAAGATCGCGGTGACTGCAGCGCCCCAGGATCGCACGGCGGCCAAGGTGCACGATATAGGCTTGGTGTTGAGGCGAGACCGCGACGGCCAGCTCGGGTTCGAGGTCATGGTCGGCGGCGGGATGGGGCGCACGCCCTATCTCGGGACCACCATCCGCGAGCACCTGCCGGTGCAATCCTTGCTCAGCTACCTGTCAGCTATCCTGCGTGTCTACAATCGTCACGGCCGGCGGGACAACATCTTCAAGGCCCGCGTCAAGATCCTGGTCGCGGCGCTCGGCGCTGGGGAGTTCGCGCGCCAGGTCGAGGCCGAGTGGACCACCATGGACCGCGTGGCGGTGGACCTACCCGACGTAGAGCTGGCCCGTATCCGCGGAGCCTTCAGCTATGTCCGATTCGTCGATGCATCGCCGGTCTCCAGCAGCTTGGAGGCGGCGCGCAGGGCCGATCCGACGCTTGGCCGCTTCGTCCGCAACAACGTAAAGCCGCACAAGATCGCCGGTCACGCCATCGTAAACATCTCGCTCAAGACGCCCGGCGAGGTGCCCGGCGACTGCTCCAGCGACCAGATGGACGCTATCGCAAACTTGGCCGACCAATATGGCTATGGCGAGATCAGGGTCACGCACGAGCAGAACCTGGTGCTGCCGCATGTGAAGCTCGACGACCTGGCGGCCGTGCACGCAGGTTTGAAGGCGGCGGGACTAGCCTGTCCCAACGTCGGGTTGGCCAGCGACATCATCGCCTGCCCTGGGCTCGACTACTGCTCACTGGCCAACACCCGGGCGATCCCCGTCGCCCAGTCCATCGCCCAGCGGTTCTCCATGCCTGACGTGGCCGAGAGCGTCGGCGAGCTGAAGATCAAGATCAGCGGGTGCATAAACGCCTGTGGCCACCACCATGTCGGCCACATCGGTATTCTCGGCGTGGACAAGAAGGGAGAGGAGTTCTTCCAGCTGACGCTAGGAGGCTCCGGAGCCGAGGACGCCAGCCTCGGCGATGTGCTGGGCCCCGCCGTCGCCTATGACCAGGTGACTCCGGCCGTGGACGCGCTGGTCCAAGCCTATCTACGCGAACGCAGGGGCGCCGAACGCTTCCTGGACACCTACCGCCGCGTGGGCCTCACTCCCTTCAAGGCTGCGGTCTATGCCGAAGCTCATTAGTCGCGACGGCCCGGAGGCCAGCTCCTTCGTGTGGCGGGAGGATGGCTTCACGCACATCGCCGATGACGAGGCGCCGGGCGGTGAACTGGGCCAGGTTATCATCTCCTTGTCCCGCTTCCAGGCTGATGGCGATCGTTGGCTGGCCGAGGGACGCTCGGTCGGGGTGCGGCTGAAGCCCGAAGATCCTGTCGAGGGGTTGGCCTATGACCTGCCACGGCTGGCCGTTGTGGCGCTCGAGTTCCCCAAGTTCCGCGACGGTCGCGCCTTAAGCGCCGCCGCTCTGCTACGCGAGCGCTATGGCTATGCGGGCGAGCTGCGGGCGGTGGGCGAGGTCGTGCGCGACCTGGCCAAGGAAATGTCACGATGCGGCTTCGACAGCTTCGAGCCATCGGATGGATCGACGCCCGAGCAGTGGACGATTTCGGTCTTCCGCTTCCGCCACGTCTATCAGAGCGCAGCCGACCGGCGCGCGCCTGCCTTCCGCGAGCGGATACATATCCCCACGGCGGAGGGCTGAGGCATGGCTTATGAAGCGGAACTTCCGGTAGACAGCCACCTCATACTTTCCGCGTCATCTCCGTTGCGATCGGTAGCATCCGCGCCAACCGCGGCCCTGGCGTCCGGAGTGACCTCGCCGGTGGAGGTGACCCGTCAACACGTTGATGCTGCAGACCTCAACGACCGCCTCCGCGGCGCTTCGCCTGAGGCTATCTTGGAAGCCGCGCTTACGATCTTCACCGGGCGCATCGCCATGGTCTCCTCCTTCGGGTCGGAGTCTGCGGTGCTGCTACACATGCTGAGCCGAATTGATCCCGCTACACCGGTGCTGTTCCTGGATACGGGCCACCTGTTCGGCCAGACCTTGGACTACCGCAAGCGGCTGGCTGCCCAGCTGGGCCTCGCTGACGTGCGCGACCTGCGCCCGGCCTACGCCGACCTTGCGATCCAGGACCCCAAGGCTGACCTCTATAAGCGCTCGACAGATGCCTGTTGCGCCACTCGCAAGGTGGCTCCGCTGGATTTGGCGCTCGGCGGCTTTGAGGCCTGGATCACCGGGCGCAAGCGTTTTCACGGCGGCGCCCGCCTGCACCTGCCCGTCGTGGAGCACAGTGAGGG
>NZ_CAHJWH010000098.1 GCF_903642205.1 Caulobacter sp. S45
CCGATCCTCCCCCTCTGGGGGAGGGGGACCAGCGAAGCTGGTGGAGGGGGCTGCGCCGCGGCGAGACGATAAGCCCGGCCCTCCCTCCGACTCACCCGATCCGCTAACGTGGCTTGATGTCCAAGCACGTTCCCCCCCCGCCCGACTCCCCCCCAGACGGTCCGGGCGAAGGCGGCCGCATCGTCGAGGAGCATCTCGGCGAAGCGCTGTCCCGGCGCTACCTCGCCTATGCGCTGTCCACCATCATGAACCGCGCCCTGCCGGACGTGCGCGACGGGCTGAAGCCCGTGCACCGGCGGCTGCTCCACTCCATGCGCCAGATGCGGCTGGAGCCCGGCTCGTCGGCCAAGAAGTGCGCGCGGGTGGTCGGCGACGTCATCGGCCGCTTCCACCCCCACGGCGACCAGTCGGTCTACGAGGCGCTGGTGCGCTTGGCCCAGGACTTCGCCCAGCGCTACCCGCTGATCGACGGCCAGGGCAACTTCGGCAACATCGACGGCGATAACGCCGCGGCCATGCGCTACACCGAGTGCAAGCTCACCCCCGCCGCCAGCCTCCTGCTGGAGGGCCTGGACGAGGACGCGGTGGACTTCCGCCCCACCTACGACGGGGAGGACAGCGAGCCGGTGGTGCTGCCGGCCGCCTACCCCAACCTGCTGGCCAACGGCGCCTCAGGCATCGCGGTGGGCATGGCCACCTCCATCGCCCCCCACAATGCGGTGGAGCTGATCGACGCCTGCCTGGTCCTGCTCCAGCGCCCCGAGGCGACCACCGCCGACCTGATGGAGCGCGTCCCCGGCCCCGACTTCCCCACCGGCGGCGTGATCGTGGAGACCCCTGCTTCCCTTCTCGAGACCTACGAGACCGGCCGGGGCGGCGTCCGCGTCCGCGCCCGCTGGCACAGGGAGGATGCGGGCAAGGGCGCCTACCGCATCATCGTCACCGAGATGCCCTACCAGGTGCCCAAGTCCCGCCTGGTGGAGGCCCTGGCGAGCCTGATCGAGCTGAAGAAGGCCCCGCTGCTCGGCGACGTCCGCGACGAGTCGGCGGAGGACATCCGCCTGGTCATCGAGCCCAAGTCCCGCGCCATCGAACCCGACCACCTGATGGAGAGCCTCTACCGCCTCTGCGACCTGGAGGTCCGCTTCCCGGTCAACATGAACATGCTGGACCACACCGGCACCCCGCGGGTGCTGGGCCTGAAGCCCGCGCTCCAGGCCTTCCTCGACCACCGGCGCGAGGTCGATGGCCGCCGGGCCCGCTTCCGCCTCGGCAAGATCGACGCGCGCCTGCACATCCTGGACGGCCTGCTGATCGTCTATCTCGACCTGGACGAGGTGATCCGCATCGTCCGCTTCGAGGACGCGCCCAAGGCGGCCCTGATCGCCCGCTTCGAGCTCTCCGACCTCCAGGCCGAGGCCATCCTGAACACCCGCCTGCGCTCGCTCGCTAGGCTGGAGGAGATGGAGCTCCGCCGCGAACACGAGGCCCTGACCAAGGAGCGCGCCGAGCTCACCGACCTGCTCGCCTCCGACCGCAAGCAGTGGAACAAGGTCGGGCGCGACCTCCGCCGCGTCCGCGATATCCTCGGCCGCGAGCCCTTCGGCCGCCGTCGCTCCACCTTCGCCACCGCCGCGAGCGACGCCGACCTGCCCCCCGCCGACGCCTACATCGTGCGCGAGCCCATCACCGTGATCCTGTCGGAGCGCGGCTGGATCCGCGCCGCCAAGGGCGCCGTCGCCGACCCCTCGGAGCTGAAGTTCAAGGAGGGCGACCGCCTGGCCTTCCTGGTCCCGGCCGAGACCACCGACCGCCTGCTGATCCTCAGCTCCGACGGCCGCTTCTTCACGCTGGGCTGCGACAAGCTCCCCTCCGCCCGCGGCCAGGGCGAGCCGCTGCGCCTGATGCTGGACGTGGACGACCGCGTGAAGATCACGTCCGTCTTCCCCCACAAGCCGGGGCGAAAGCGCGTGCTGGCCTCCAGCCTCGGCTACGGCTTCCTGCTGGACGAGGCCGACGCGCTGGCCAACCGCCGGGCTGGCAAGGCGGTGCTGAACGTGGGCGGAGGCGAACCGGGCGAGCCGGAGGCGGAGGCCCGCATCTGCCTGCCGGTAGAGGGCGACCACCTGGCGGTGATCGGCGACAACGGCAAGCTCCTGGTCTTCCCCCTGTCCGAGCTGCCGCAGATGCCCCGCGGCAAGGGCGTCCGCCTGCAGAGCTACCGCGAAGGGGGCCTGCGCGACGCCCTCACCTTCGAGGCGGAGCCGGCTCAGCCGGGGAGCGGCCCCGCCTGGATCGACAGCGCCGGCCGCAAGCGCGAGTGGAAGGACTGGCGAGACTGGCTCGCCCGCCGAGCCACCGCCGGCAAACTCGCCCCCCGCGGCTTCCCCACCAACAAGCGCTTCCGGCCGGGATGAGGCGAATACGTCATTGACGCATTCTACTAACAGCTTTATACGCCATCGACGTGCCCGCCCATGAACGTCTTCCGGACTCACTTCTTCGACAAGGCGGTTCGCAAGCTCGCAGTTTCGGAGGTGGACCTTGCAGCTCTGGAACAGGCGATCGTCGCCGATCCCGAGACTGGCGACGTCATCCCGGGTCTCGGCGGCGCCCGCAAGATCAGGTTCGCCATGGCCGGGCGCGGCAAGCGGGGCGGCGGACGGGCGATCTACGTTGCAGTCTGGGTGAGGGACACAGCCTACCTGCTGTTCGCCTACGCCAAGGCTCACCAAGCCGACATGACGCCTGCCCAGCGGCGCATGATCGGCGACGCCATAGAGGAGCTGACGAATGAGTGACGAGGCCGACTTCGGTCACAGCGATGTCGATACAGAGTTCGGCCGCGATCTGTTGGCGAGCGTGCGCGAAGCCCTCGCCCACAAGCGCGGCGAGATCGAGTTGCCTTACCGGGTCTACGAGACCATGCCCGCGACCCGCGTGAAGGAAATCCGCCGCAAGGTCGCCAAGAGCCCCAAGGAGTTCGAACGCCGCTTCCACATCCCCGCCCGCACCCTGGAGGGCTGGGAACAGGGCCGCCGCGCCCCGGACGTGGCGGCGCGGGTGCTGCTGACGGTGATCGAGAAAGACCCGGAGGCGGTGGAGCGGGCGCTGAGCTGAACGGCGGCTATGTTCCGCTACTCCGCGGGCCGCCATCGCGGATGGCCATTAGCTACATTGGCTCGTGCGCTGAGCCAGCGCCTGAAAACTTCCCCCCGTCGCCGGGCCTTTTTGACCAACGAGCGCTTTCGTCCAGGATGAGGGATTGATGGCCTTGCTGGACGTGCCTCGGTGTGACCTTTGGCGCTTGACGGACGGCCTTGCGCAACTCGCTCTGTGCTTGTTAGCGTTGCAAAACACAACGACGCGGTGCGGGGGCGGACAGAGTGGCGGAAGACGTTGAGGTGCACATATCGGATTTACGTCTCGATCCAGAAAACCCACGAATTACAGGTGAAAATGGGCAGATCAACATTCGCCAAGCGTTGATCGATGACCAGGGCAGCAAGATTGCAGAGCTGGCGGCAGATATAGTTCGCTATCAGCTCAATCCTATGGACCGGATGATGTTGCTTAAACCGGATGTCAATAAAAACGAATACATCGCGCTTGAGGGTAATCGGCGAACTGCTGCACTCCAGATTTTAGAAAACCCCGATCTTCTGAAAGACCTCAGCCTTCCAGATGCGCTGCGAAATAAGTTGGTTGATTTGGCCGACAAGTTCGAGCCAGACGTTGTAGAGCCCATTAAAGCTGTCTTGATGCCGAGCAGAGAGGCTGCTCGGCGCTGGATCGAACTACGTCATACCGGTCAGAATGGTGGCCGTGGCATTGTTGATTGGAACGGCGTCCAAACTGCCCGTTTCCGCGGTGACAAGATGTTGAAGTTGGTAGAGTTTGTTAAAGTCAAAGGTAGTCTTACGTCTGAGGAAAGCGCCGCCGTAGACAATAACTTTCCCATAACCACTCTGGACCGCATAATATCAAACCCTACTGTTCGTCAGAAAATAGGGATACAAATTGCAGACGGCGAGTTCTACTTCAGCTATCCCGCTGAGCAACAGATAAAGATAGTCAAGAGAATAGTAATAGATCTCGCACTTAAAAAGATAAACGTCAGTGCAGTTAAAAACTCAGATCAGCAGATCGCATATGTAGACAGCCTGCCCGCGAGCGTTCTACCAGCCGGACCGAAGATAAAGCCGCCCGTATCGTTGGCAGACGTGATGGCGCCGACCCCGCCTCCCTCTCCGCCGCAGCCTCCGCCGCCACAGCCGAGCCCGCTAAGTCGCAAGACGTTGGTTCCTAAAGGCTTTGCGCTCGCAATACCAAACCAAAAGGTAGCACAAATTTTTTATGAATTGAGAATGCTTAACCTTGAGAAGTTCCCTGTCTCAGGTGCAACCACTATGCGCTCGTTCGTTGAGGCCACGGTTGACGTGTATTGCTCAGCTAACAGCATTCCAGTCGTTCAGCAATCCGGGAAGCACGCGGGGAAGGCGCTCACACTCAGCGAGAAAGTGGAAGCTGTCTTGGTACATGCGGGGCCCAAGCTCACCAATCAAGAAAGAACCGCAGCACGAACATCATTGACATCCAAGGACAGCGTAATCTCGATCAGTCGATTGCATGAATACGTCCACAATCCCGCGATGTTTCCCTCGAAGAATGATCTCGTTGCTGCCTGGAGTGGAGTAGAAGCTTTCTTCAAGGTGGTCTGCAAGTGAGTAGTAGTCCTAGTGGACGCGCCTCTCACCACTTGTCCCCACTAAGATATCCCGGTGGAAAGGGTAAACTGGCGGCCTACCTGAAAGCTGTTATTCGCAGCAACCGACTTTTCGATCGTACATACGTTGAACCATTCGCAGGCGGTGGTGGCGTTGGCCTAGCTCTACTTCTTAATGGCTACGTCAATCACATAGTTCTAAATGATTTAAGCAGGCCCATATACGCCTTTTGGCACGCTATTCTTTACGAGACAAATCGGTTTGAAGAGCGGATAAGCACTGTCGCTCTCACGATAAATGAATGGGAGCAGCAAAGAAATACTTTTCGGGCGGCAAGCAGCGACTTATTCGACCTGGGTTTCGCAACCTTCTACCTGAACCGCACGAACCACTCAGGCGTTCTGAATGGCGGCATGATAGGCGGATACTCGCAGAAGTCGACGTATGGACTCGATGCAAGATTCAACCGTCAGGAACTCGTCGCCCGCGTTCGCAGAATTGGGAAAAATAGTCGACGCATCACAATCCGCAACGATGACGCCGCTTCGCTTTTACAAGACCTCCCTTCTATAACCGGTGAGCCAAATCCCCTATTATATATAGACCCGCCTTACTATACTAAGGGTCGAGATTTATATTACGATTTTTATAGTCAGGAAGATCATACCAGCTTACGGGATGTCATTGATACACTCGACAATAACGTCGCCTGGGTAGTTTCTTATGACAATGCAAGTGAAATTGCGCGTCTTTATTCCCACCGCAGATCTTTGGTCTACGACCTAAGCTATTCTGTACGAAACGGGCGCGTCGGACGCGAACTGATGTTCTTCTCAGATCATTTGATGATCCCTGACCTCAGTGAAGGCGGGTTGGTGGATTTGCAGGCTGCTGCCTAAGCACCATCCGGCAGCCATAAGCCTGGGTTGGCCCTAGCGCGCCATCGGTCGTAGCGCCACAGTCTTGCAAGACGTACACCCCGCACTGACGAGGCGCACAACCATGGCCCAGACAGCCCTCATCGTCGGGACGAGCGGGATCGTCGGGGGGGCGGCGGCGGAGCGGTTCCTTGGCGAGGGATGGCGGGTCTATGGGCTGGCGCGCAGGCCCTCCGGACCGGCCGGGGTGACGCCGGTGGCCGCCGACCTGCAGGACGCGGGAGCCTTGCGCGCCGCGCTGGCGGGGGCCGCGCCCGAGGGCGTCGCGCCGGAGGTGGTGGTGATCTCCACCTGGTCGCGCCAGGCGAGCGAGGCGGAGAACATCCGCGTCAACGCGAGCATGGTGCGCAACCTGCTCGATGCGCTGCGGCCCTGCGGCTCGGTGCGCCACGTGGCGCTGGTGACGGGGCTGAAGCACTACCTCGGGCCGTTCGAGGCCTATGGGCGGGGCGCGCTCCCCCAGACGCCCTTCCGCGAGGAACAGGGCCGGCTGGAGGTGGAGAACTTCTACTACGCCCAGGAGGACGCGCTGTTCGAGGCGGCCGCGCGCGACGGCTTCGGCTGGAGCGTGCACCGGCCGCACACGGTGATCGGCCATGCGGTGGGCAACGCCATGAACATGGGCTCCACGCTCGCGGCCTATGCCAGCCTCTGCGCCGAGACGGGGCGGCCGTTCCGCTTCCCGGGCTCTGAGGTGCAGTGGAACGGGCTGACCGACATGACCGACGCGCGCCTGCTCGCCCGCCACCTGCTGTGGGCGGCGACGACGCCTGCCGCCCGCGACCAGGCCTTCAACGTGGTGGACGGCGACGTCTTCCGCTGGAGCTGGATGTGGGGGCGCATCGCCGGCTGGTTCGGGTTGGAGGCGGAGCCCTTCGACGGGACGGTGCGCCCGCTGGAGGCGCAGATGGCGGGCGACGGGCCGCTGTGGCGGGCGATGGCGGAGCGCCATGGGCTGGCCGAGCCGGACCTGGGGCGGCTGGCCTCACCCTGGCACACCGATGCGGACCTCGGCCGCCCCATCGAGGTGATCACCGACATGAGCAAGAGCCGGCGGATGGGCTTCACCGCCTACCAGCCCACCGACGACGCCTTCTTCGAGCTGTTCGCCCGGCTCCGGGCCGAGCGGCTGATCCCGTGACGGGGGCGGCTCATGACATCTCGGCCCAAGTCGTCATTTCTCCGGCGAAAGGTCGGAAAAAACGAGGGTTTTCCGCCGGTGGACTCCGGCCACAAACGCGTCCGTTTACGGCAGGAACTGGCTGAGGAATCGGGGCGGAGCGGCCGGCGCGCGGTTGAACACCATGCCGGCGCAGCGGCCGCCCGCCTCGCCTAGAGCGACCTTCAGCCGCTGGGCTGAGGCCACGTCCCGCTGGTCGCCCGAGACCACCAGCACGTTGGCGTCGGCCAGGGGGGCTATAGCGAGGGCTGCGGGGGAGCGGGCCAGCGCGGGAGCGTCGATCACCACGTAGTCGGCGTGGGCCCTGAGCGTGTTCCAGTAGGCCGGGGTGTTGAGGATGCGCACGTCCTGGCCCGGCTTCAGAGCTTCCCGGCGGAAGCGCGTGATCCACCAGCGCTTTTCGCCCACCGGATAGGCGTCCAGATAGCGCACGTCGGGCCAGGGGCGGCTGTCCACCCCGGTCAGCTTGGGGTCCACGCTGAAGAAGCTCGACTCGTTGGGGCTGGCCCGGGTGGGCTCGCCCAGCGCGCCGTAATAGGCGGGATCGGCGTTGATGGCCGCGTAGTGCTCGCCCCGGAACAGGTCCAGCTCCACCAGCCAGACGCCGCGCCGCGCCTCCTGGGCGGCGAAGCGGGCGAACTCCCGGGCGACGGTGGAGGTGCCCTCCCCGGCCTCCGCAGCGACGAACTGCAGCACCCGGCCCGGCCCGCCGGGCACGGCGGAGAGCCGGCCGCAGAGCTCGGCCATCTCGGAACCCAGGTCCACCATGCCCGACTCAACCGCCCTCGTGCGGGGCATCATGGCTCAGCCGTCGCCATGTTGCACGCGATCAGGCGCGGGCCGGCTTGAAGCCCGGCGAGGCCAGGACGGGCAGGCCGAGCGACCGCTCCGCGAAGCCGGCGCTGGGGATGCCGCGGCGCAGGAACGCTCTGAGGAGTCCGGCGCAAAGGGCTGTGAAGGCGGCGAAACCGATCGTCAGGAGGAGCACGGGCTTGCGCAGGCTGGAGCCGGTGGTGGGGGGGAGCGCCCGCTCGATCACGCGCACGTTGCCGTCGCCCTGGGTGGAGGCGATCGACTGCTGGGCCTGGCTCTCCTGCTGGCGCTGCAGGAAGCTCTTCACGTTGGCGGCGAGCAGGTCGCGCTGGCGCAGCAGGTCGTCGTACTGGGGCTGCAGATCGTTCAGCTTCTGGCGCCGGGCGCTGACCTGGGCCAGCTCGACCTGGAGCGACGATTTGCGCGCCTGGAGCGAGGCGGCCTCGGCCTGGAGCTGGTTGCGCTCGGTCTGCAGAGTCTGGAACACCGGGTTGATCCCGACCCGCTTGGCCCCGGGGCCGGTGGACTGGCCCGCGGCGTCCAGCGCCTCGAGCTCGGCGATCTGACGGTTGGCGTCGGTCACCGGCTGGGCCTGGGGCGTGTAGCGGGACAGAAGGTCCTGGCGGGCGAGGCGCAGCGTTATCAGCTTGTCTGCCGCGGTGTGGTCCAGGTCGCGGGAGAGGCCGATCTCAGCGGGGGTGTGGCCAAACTCGGCGGAGGTGGCGCCGAGACGGCCCTGGGACTCGCTCAGCTGGGCTGTGACATTGTAGCTGTCGGTGAGCAGCTGGCTGTAGATGGTTGAAAGGGCTATCTTCTCGGCGTCGAAGTCGCTGACACCGTTGTCGGACAGGAACTTGGTGTAGGCGGCGTTTGCGATGTCCAGCCGGTGTTGGAAGTCAGTGGCTTGCTGGCCGATCACCCCGGCGTCGCGCGACATCAGCACGGTGGTGCGGTAGCGCAGGTACTCGTCCACCAGAGTGTTCAGCACCAGAGCGGCACGGGTCGGATCGGGGTCGGTGTAGGTCAGGCGCACAACGGAGTCGCCTGGGACGGTGGCGATCTTCAGCGCACCGTCCATTGCCTTGATGGCGACGCCCTCGATGTCCCGGCGTTTCGCGGGGCCGGCGTGATCGTAGGCGGGGGCGAGCTTGGGGAACATGCGCGTCAGGCCGACGTCGGCAATCACCCGCGCCTTCAACCCGGCGCTGGCCAGGATCTCGGCTTCGGACTGCACCACCGAATCGCCTTCCGGCGCCAGGCCGCGGGCCGCGTCTCCGACGCTCGGATTGTAGATGTATTCCGGGCTGACCCGGATGAGCAGGCTGGAATGGGCCTGGTAGCTGCTCTTGAGGCTCAAGGCCGCCAGCACGCCTAGCGCCGACACCACCAGGAAGACGGCCAGCATCAGCCCGCGCTCGCGCCACAGCATGGCCAGCAGGTCCTGCGGGGAATAGCGCACGGCGACGACGCTCGGCCCTGCGAAGGGCTCCGCCGTCTCGTTCCGCCACGCCCAGGCGTTTTGCATGTGATCGGGTCCAGAAGGGCTACGGCCTCAAGGTGGGGCCGACGCGCTTAACCGATCCTTACCGATTAACCATAAGTCTAGCAGCGTGTCCGTCCACCAGAGTCACGCCTGTATGACCCGACCCGTCAGCCCTCCCTCCCTCCGTCGGCCGCATGGTCTCTTCCTGCTGGCGTGCGGCGTTGCGCTCACCACGCTCTGCGGCTGCGACCTGCTAAACGGCCCCCATGTGCCGGCGGGGAGCGGGAGCTTCACCAACATCGGCTATGCGACCTTCGCGCCATCGGAGCCGGCCTATCGCATGGCCCCGGGCGATGTGATCGACGTGGCCTTCCCCTCAGCGCCGGAGCTGAACCGGGAGGTGACGGTGCAGCCGGACGGCCGCATCGGTCTGCCCCTGGTCTCGCCAGTGATGGCGGCCGATCAGTCGGTGCCCGACCTGCAGGGTGCCTTGTCCCAGGTCTACGGCCCGCTGCTGGTGCGGCCCGAGGTGGACGTGTCGGTACGCACGGCGACGCCGTTGCGGGTCTTCGTGGGGGGCGAGGTGGCCAAGCCCGGCGTCTACGACATGCCAGGCGACATCAACGCGCTGCAGGCGGTGGTCATGGCCGGGGGCTTTACCAACGTGGCCAAGCGGCACAACGTGGTGATCATCCGGCGCGGGGCGGGCGGGCGGCCGATGATGCGGATCGTGGACCTGCGCAACGCCACCTTCGATCCGGTCCACACCGATGCGGCCCCGCTGCGTCGTTTCGACGTGGTCTATGTGCCTCGCACGGACATCGGCAACGCCGACCTGTTCGTGGAGCAGTATTTCCGGGACATCGTCCCGATCAGCTTCAGCTATGCGCTGAGCGGCGGCCTCTACGGCACGACGCCGTAGACGGGATCAGGAGGCGGCGAGCCACTGGCGGGCGGCACGCTGGGCTTCGGCCACGCTCTCGCGGTCCATTTCCTGGCTCAGTTCGCGGCGGTAGGACTTGGCCTCCTCCGACCCGCGCATGGCCGCCAGGTTGAACAGCATGTGCGCCGACACGTAGTCGAGCGGCGCGCCGCCCTGCCCGGTCGAGTACAGCAGGCCCATTTTCAGCAGCTCTTCGCCCGTGGAGCCCGGCTGGGGCAAGGGGATGGCGTTCAGGGTTGGAGGCACTTCGATGGCCTGGGTCTGCATGTTCCGCTCTCCATCCGGTCGCGTTCGGCGCCGGTCATGTCTGCACACACACCAAAGTCGATCCCGCCTGAACATAGGGTTAAGCGCGCAGATATGATGAAGCCCATCTTCGTGAGCTGAATACCAATCAGGCGTAGGGGCATTTAAGCTTTTGAAATCAAGATGATCAGTGTGTAAAAAGCAGAACGCCTACAAACCGGGGCGCCAGAGCCGGAACTTGCGAGGCGCCTGCGCCTTCTACAAACGTGAGTGGCGCGCTTGCATCGTCTTGCCGGCGTTCGCGTCCGGATGACAGATGACGAGAAGAAGATGAAGCGACTTCTGATATCCGCGGCGGCCTTGATGCTGGCGGCCGGTCCTGCAGCCCATGCACAGCATGAAGGCCATGGCGGCGGACGCCACGGCGGCGGAGGCGGTCATGGCGGCGGATCACCGGGCGGCGGCGGTCACAGCGGCGGACATTCCGGAGGCGCGGGTCACGCTGGAGGATTTCGCGGCGGCCGGGGCGGACACCACAGCGACGCCAGAACCCATGCCGGCGGTTTCCGTGGCGGCCATGGTGGAAGCGGCTTCGCCCGCGGCGTAGCCATCGGCGCTTCGGCCGGCGTCGGAGCCGGGCTGGCGGCGCATGGTGGCTCCCATGGCGGGTTCGGGGCGGCTCCGGGCTTCCGCGGTGGCCCGGGCTTCGAGCGGCGCGGCGGTGGGTTCACCTATACCGGGTCGCGCGGCGGCGGTGACGGGCCGCATGGACGCGGGAACTGGAGCTATCGCGGGCGCAGTTTCGGCCGCTTCAACGCAGGGCCTTTCCGCTATCCCGGCGGGTGGGGCTATCGCCGCTGGGGCGCAGGCGCCTACCTGCCGGGCCTGTTCCTGACGGACGCCTACTTCATCGGCAACTGGGGTGGCTACAACCTGGGACCACCGGCCCCGAGTTGCCGATGGGTGCGCTATGGGCCCGACGCCCTGCTGGTCAACGTCTATGACGGCAAAGTCGTTGACGTGGCTTACGGCGTGTTCTGGTGGTGAACTTCGCGCGCGCCTGACTGGATGCCGCCAGACGCTGACCTTTTAGAACCGGCTCGCCGCCGAAGGCGTAAGGCCTGTCGTCGAGGCGGCGTCGCCGGGCGCGTCTGCAACCGGCATGGCCATCACCGGCTTGCCCTCATCAGTTATGGAGACGAGCGTCTGATCTGGCGCGTAGCATATTAGAACAGTGTGAAGCTTGTTCTTGGTCGCCGCCTCACCGGGCGTCGCCACCACTTCAGCCAAGCCAAGGGTGAAGAAATCCGCAGCCGCCTCCGTCGCAATGATGGCGCCCTTGCCCACGCGACTCACACCATTGGTGTAGAGCTTGTAGACGTCGCACGAGTTGGCGCCGTCCTGTACGGAACTGGAGGGCGATCCTAGCCTGGATAGCACCTCGATTCGGCGCTGGCCCAGCGTGTACCTGTGCAGATCGACGGGATCAGGCCGCTGCGCCTCCATCACTGTTGAACATGCGCCAAGGGTGGTGGCCAGAAGGCTGCAAACCAGCAGCGTCCGTCGGCTTAAGCCAAACGATCCCAACATCCCACGTCCCCCACGGCTAATTGCCAGTCACACCCTATGCGCGAATGGGAGACGCACTCCATCAATCTGGTTGAAGCGGGCGCTTCG
>NZ_CAHJWH010000099.1 GCF_903642205.1 Caulobacter sp. S45
ACATGCGCCCCCATCGTCATCACCACCACGGCGGCCGGTGCGCCAACCCGGGTCCGAACGGTGTCGCCTGCAGCGGCGTCGATTCCACCGGCAACGGCGTCTCCGATCGAGAGAAGAACGCCATGCAGGCCGGCGCCCATCCCTGATCCAGGGATGAGCGAAGCTGGCGCGGTAAGGTGGGCGCGTCCCGCTTCACCGCGCCGGGCCTGATGTCCACGGATGGGGCGGAGGTCGCCCTCCGCCCCGAACCGCTGCGCCGGCTCAGGCGCATGCAGGCCCTGGCGACAGGGCTGCTCGCCGCCATGGCGATGGTGTTCCTGGCCGCCAGCTATCTCGAACGCCGGTGGGGCGGGGCCGCCTATGTGCGCGCCTTCGCCGAGGCGGCCATGGTGGGCGCGTGCGCGGACTGGTTTGCGGTGACGGCCCTGTTCCGGCGGCCTTTCGGCCTGCCGATCCCCCACACCGCCATCATCCCGCGCAGCAAGGACCGGATCGGGGCGGCGCTCGGCCGCTTCATCGTCGACAACTTCCTGACCGAACAGGTGCTGGACGCCAAGCTGCGCGAACTGGAGCTGGCCGCCTGGGGCGGCGACTGGTTGCAGCGACCCGCCAACGCCCGCGTCGTGGCCGAGCGGCTGGTGCGCGTCTGGCCCGAGCTGCTGAAGGCGCTCCCTGCCGGCGCGCTGGAGGAGCTGGCTGGATCGGCGGCGCTTGCAGTGGTCCGCTCCGTGCCCGCCGCCCCCACCGCCTCAGCCCTGCTGGCCGCGGTCTGGAACGGCGGCCGCGCCCAGCCCCTGGTCGAGCGCGGGGCGGAGCTGCTCGGCGCGTATCTCGAAGAGCACCAGGAGGTGATCCTGGAGAAGGTGCAGCAGCAGTCCTGGCGCTGGCTGCCAAGCTTCGTGGACAAGGCGATCGCGCGAAAGATCACCGGCGGCCTGCTGCACCTGCTGGCCGATGTGCGCCAGCCGGATCATCCCTGGCGCGCGAGGCTCGGCGAAGCGGTGGAGCGGCTGATCGGACGGCTGGCGGAAGACCCGGACCTCCGCCGCCAGGGCGAGGCCTTGAAGCAGCAGCTGCTGGACGACCCCGCGGTGGGCGAGCACGCGCACCGGCTCTGGGGCGAAATGCGGCGGCGGCTCGACGCGGTTGGACAGGGCGACGCCACGGCGTTGAAGGCGCGGGTGGAGGCGCTCGTCGTCAGCCTCGGCGCCTGGCTGAGCCGCGACCTCGGCGTGCAGCGCACCTTGAACACCAGCGCCCGCGCTGTGGTCCTGCGCGTCGTCGCGCCGCGGCGCGAGGAGATCGGACGCTTTGTCGCCCAGGTGGTGGAGGGCTGGGACGCCCGAAGCGTGGTGGAGCGGCTGGAGCTGCAGGTCGGTCCGGACCTGCAGTTCATCCGGGTGAACGGGACGATCGTGGGCGGGCTGGTGGGGTTAGGCCTGTTCGTCTTCAGCCGGCTGGTGGGACTGGGTTAGCCGTCTCACCGCTGCATCGACATGACCTGGTTCATGGGCGTCATGTTGTGGTTGAGGTTCGCCATGATCCACAGCGACCCGCCGATGACCAGCAGCACGATCAGCACCCCGAAGGCCAGGGCCAGCACGTTGTTGGTGTTGTCCGGCCCCGTGGTGATGTGGATGAAGAAGACCAGGTGCACGCCCATCTGGGCGATGGCGAACACGATCAGGGCCACCGGGATCGCCGGCCCGTAGATCAGCCCCGTGGCGGGCAGGATGAAGGAGCAGAGGGTCAGGCCCATCGCCAGAGCCAGACCGATCAGATAACCCCGGACGCCTTCCAGGACGCCACTGCCGTCCAGCTGTTCGTCGCCGGGAGCAATGTCGTGCTGGTCGCCTTCGGCCTGCTGGTCGTCGAGCCCATCGCGCGACAGCTCGCTCATCGCACGACCCCCAGCAGGTAGACCACGGTGAAGACGGCCACCCAGATGATGTCCAGCGCGTGCCAGAACAGGCTGAAGCACAGGATGCGGCGCATGATGTCGGCCCGGAACCCCTTGGCCAGCACCTGGGCCATCATGGTCAGGAGCCACATCAGGCCGGCGGTCACGTGCAGCCCGTGGCAGCCCACCAGCGAGAAGAAGGCGGAGAGGAAGGCGCTGCGCTGGGGACCGTCGCCCTGGGCCGCGAGGCCCGCAAACTCCTTGATCTCCAGTCCCAGGAAGCAGGCGCCGAGCACGAAGGTCACGGCCATGCCGATCTGGAACAGCCAGAACTTGCGCGCCGCGGCGCCTATGCTGGCTACGCCGCAGGTGAAGCTCGAGACCAGCAGGAAGCCGGTCTCGATCCCGACGTTCCCGATGTCGAACAGCTGCTTTCCGCCCGGCCCACCCGCGGTCGCGCCGGCCAGCACCGCGTAGGACGCGAAGAAGGCCGAGAACATGATGATGTCGCTAAGCAGGAAGATCCAGAAACCGTAGCCCACGATGATCCGCTTGGACGGAGGACCGCCCTCGCCGTGGCCCTGCGCCTCGCTGCCGTGGCCGCCGCCATGCCCAAGCCGATAGGGATCGTGGGCGTGGGCGACGGGGTGGGCGACGCTCATCGCTGGACCGTCGCGGCTTCCAGTTCAGCCAGGCGCGCCCGTCGGCTGGCGCGGTTGGCGCGGTCGAGGCGCGCGACCTCCTCAGCCGGGATCTCCTCCTCGGTGATGTCCTGCCAGGCGAACACCACGAAGGTGGCGAAGGCGCCCACCAACCCCAGGATCGCCATCCACCAGATGTGCCAGATCAGCGCGAAGCCCATGACGGTGGCGAAGAAGGCGCAGATCACCCCGGTGGGGTTGTTCTTCGGCATCTCGATGTCCTGGTAGTCCGGCTCGTCGCTCAGGCGGTGGCTGGCGCGAGCGCGCTCCTTGATGCTCCAGTAGGCCTCCTCCCCCGACACGTCCGGCAGGACGGCGAAGTTGAACACCGGCGGCGGCGATGCGGTGGCCCACTCCAGGGAGCGGCCGTCCCATGGGTCGCCGGTGCCGTCGCGCAGGAACTCGCGGTTCCTGATGCTGACCACCAGCTGGACGATCTGCAGGACGATGCCGACGAAGATCACCGCCGCACCCGCCGCCGCCAGCAACAGCCAGGGCCGCCATTCGGGCACGTCGTAGGACTGCATGCGCCGGGTCATGCCCATGAAGCCCAGCACGTAGAGCGGCATGAAGGCCAGATAGAAGCCCACGAACCAGCACCAGAAGGCGGCCTTGCCAAGCCCCTCGTGCAGCTTGAAGCCGAAGGCCTTGGGGAACCAGAAGGTGTAGCCGGCGAAGAGGCCGAACAGGGTGCCCCCGATGATCACGTTGTGGAAGTGGGCGACCAGGAACAGGCTGTTGTGCAGCACGAAGTCGGCCGGCGGCACCGCCAGCAGCACCCCCGTCATGCCCCCGATTATAAAGGTGACCATGAACCCGATCGACCACAGGATCGGCGTCGTGAAGCGCACCGTGCCGCCATACAGGGTGAACAGCCAGTTGAAGACCTTCACCCCCGTCGGCACAGCGATGATCATGGTGGTGATGCCGAAGAAGGCGTTGACGTCGGCGCCCGCCCCCATGGTGAAGAAATGGTGCAGCCAGACCATGAAGGCCAGCAGGCAGATGGCCATGGTGGCCATCACCATCGACCGGTAGCCGAACAGCGGCTTGCCGGAGAAGGTGGAGATCACTTCGGAGAAGATGCCGAAAGCGGGCAGGATCAGGATGTAGACCTCCGGATGACCCCAGGCCCAGATGAGGTTCATGAACATCATCACATTGCCGCCACCCTCGTTGGTGAAGAAGTGAAAGCCGAGGTAGCGGTCGAGCAGCAGCATGGCCGAGGTCGCGGTCAGGATCGGGAAGGCCGCCACGATGAGCAGGTTGGAGGCCAGCGACGTCCAGCAGAACATCGGCATGCGCAGATAGCTCATGCCGGGCGCCCGCACCTTGAGGATGGTGGTGACCAGGTTGATGCCGGAGACCAGCGTGCCGACGCCTGAGATGGTCAGGGCCCAAAGCCAGTAGTCCACGCCGACGCCCGGCGAATAGCGCAGCTCCGACAGCGGCGGATAGGGCAGCCAGCCCGTGCGCTGGAACTCGCCAAGCACCAGCGACATGTTCACCAGCAGTGCGCCGGTGGCGGTGAGCCAGAAGCCTACGGAGTTCAGGGTGGGAAAGGCCACGTCGCGCACGCCGAGCTGCAGCGGCACCACGAAGTTCATCAGCCCGATGATGAACGGCATGGCCACGAAGAAGATCATGATCGTGCCGTGGGCGGAGAAGACCTGGTCGTAGTGCTCCGGCGGCAGGTAGCCCCCGCTGTGGAGGGCGAGCGCCTGCTGGGAGCGCATCATGATGGCGTCGGAGAAGCCCCGCAGCAGCATCACCAGAGCCAGGATCGTGTACATCACGCCGATCCGCTTGTGATCGACGCTGGTGATCCACTCCTTCCAGAGATAGGGCGCCCAGCCCTTGATGAAGACGAGCGCGACGACGCTTGCCCCCACCAGCGCCACCACGCACGACGCGATCATGGGGATAGGCTGGTCCAGCGGCAGGGCCGCCAAGGTCAGCTTGCCGAGCAGCATGTCAGTGTTCCGACTTGGGGAAGACGTCGACGTTCGGTCGACTCGGCGGCCCGGGGGCCGCGGCGATCATCTGGGTGGCGATGGCCTGGTAGAGGCCGGGCGTCGCCGCTCGGTAGGTGAACGGCTTCACGTTCGAACTTTGCTTCTCCAGCTCTGCATAGCTCGTGGGATCAAGCGCCGGCCCGCTGGCGCGTGTCGTGCTCACCCAGGTGGCGAACTGCGCCGGCGTCACAGCATGCATCTGAAAGTGCATGCCGGGGAACCCGTCGCCGCTGAAATGGGTGGACATGCCATCGAACACGCCCGGCTTGTCCGCCTGCAGGTTCAGCTGCGTGGACATGCCGTTCATGGTGTAGATCATGCTCCCGAGCTGGGGAACGAAGAACGAGTTCATCACGCTACCTGACGTAAGCGTAAAGTGGATAGGCGTGCCCGCCGGCGCAACCAGCTCGTTCACGCTGGCGACCTGCTGATCGGGGTAGATGAACAGCCACTTCCAATCGAGCGAGACGACCTGGACCTCGAGCGGCTTGGTCTTGGACGCCAGCGGCTTGGCGGGGTCGAGGTCGTGGGACGAGACCCAGGTCAGGCCGCCCAGGAACATGATCGTCAGCAGCGGCACGGCCCAGACCACCAGCTCGATCCGGCCCGAATAGGCAAACTCGGGCAGCCGCTTGGCTCGGGTATTGGAGGCGCGGAACCACCAGGCGAAAGCGAGGGTGGCGATGATGGTGGGAACGATGATCGTCAGCATGATGGCCAACGAGTCGAACAGGACGGTCTTCTCGGCGCTCGCCACCGGACCCCGGGGCGTCAGCACCGCCGTGCTGCACCCTCCAAGGGCGGTCAGGCTCGCGCTCAGCAGGGCGAGTCGACATAGGAAGGTCGGGATGGTTCCAGCGCACGGCGTTCGCCAGGACAAGCGCAGCAAGGACAAGCTCCACCAACAGGGTGGGAGCAGTAGCACCGCCGCCCAGCGGTCACACCTCATTTTGGTATAAATACAGATGCTGGAACGCTCTCGTATGGCTCTGGTTCGTCTTGCATGAGGACAGCTCCATGAGCGATGAGCCCATCGATCACGTCGAGGCCAACGTGCAGCGCATGGCGGAGCTGCACGCCAAGCACGCCGGAGGCGTCACCTTCCTGCAGAAGGTGACGCTCGCGACCACGTCGAGGCTGGGCCGGGCCTCCACCGTGACGATCACGGTCGCCCTTCTGCTGGCCTGGATCGTCTATAACCTCGCTGGGACCCGGTTCGGCCTGCGGGTCTTCGACCCCCGCCCCTTCCCGCTGCTCAGCGTGGGCTCCAGTGTGGTCTGTCTGTTCACCACCCTGTTGATCCTGGTCACCCAGAGGCGGGAGGAGGAGCTGGCGCGCCACCGGGCGCAGCTGACCCTCCACCTCGTGGCGCTGGCTGAGCAGAAGATCGCCAAGGTCATCGACCTTCTGGAGGAGCAGCGGCGCGAGAACCCCCTTCTTCCCTCCCGCGACGATCACGAGGCGAGGGACATGTCCCAGGCCTCCGACCCCGACCGGGTGCTGGACCGGATCATCGAGACCCACGAACTGGGCGATGTAGGCTGAAGACGGAGATGCCCGCTACATGCCGGCGAGCAGCGGGGCCATCCCGGTCTCGGCGTCGGAGCTGTCGGAAGTCGGCGATGAGCCCGCCGTCGTCGCCGAGGACGAAGCGAGGCTCGCATCCGGGGTCTCGCCGCCATGGTGGTGGTGGACGCCGCCGCTGGAGGGCTGCGGCTGGACGGTGGCGGCGGAGCTGGCGCTGCTCGGGGTGGCGCCGCTCGAGGTCGGATCACCGGTGCTGGAGGTCGCGCCCTGTGTGTCCTGGTCGAGCTGGGCGGAGATCAGGGCGCTGAGGCTGCCGGCCGAGAACTGCTGGCTGGGGCTCTGCAGGCTGGCCATGAGCGACGACGGCGAGGCCCCTTCGGCGCCCGATGCGTCCAGCAGATCCTGCCCGTCGGCAGCCCCTGCCGAGCTCGACGGACTGGACGCAGCGCCCGCGGACTGAAGCCGGGTAAGGCTGCTGGTGCTGGAGACCTGCATGTTTCGGACCCTGAGGCGCGGCGACGCGGAATGACGCCTGAGCAGGTGCACGATCGGCGCCGCGCCTGCCCCAAGCCCGTAGGGTCATCCGAGCGGCATGACCGCGTCGAAGAGGTAGAGCGTAGGCGAGACCTCAGGCCGACTGCGGCAGGTCCAGATATCGAGCGTCGATACCTCCCGCCCGCGCCAGCCCCACCCAGTCCAGCACGCTCAACCTGCAATGGGCAAGCTGGATCAGCGCTTTGGGGCAAGCGCCCAGACCGGGGCGCCCGACGCCGCCCGCTCGCAGGAGGAGAGCGGCCCGCCACGCTCCAGCCGCTCGAAGAACGGGTCAGGTAAAGGCTGAGAGGATGCGCCCTCCCACAAGCGCCGCCTGAAGGTCATGAGCCGTACGCCACTCCTCGCCAAAAACCAGCTTAGTCGACCCACGCCAAGCCAAGTGAGGGTGCGCCCGCCACCATGGCAGGGCGCGAGGCGGTCAGGGCTTCTTCATGGCCGGCTTCGACTTGGACGCCGAACGGGCGGCTGCGGCGCGCTCGGCTTGGCGGTGAGGCCCCTGCGACTTGGCGGCAGGGTGGGAGGCGGCCTTGCGGCGCGCCACCAGCTCCGCCAGCACCTGCGTCGCCGATTTCGGGGCCGCGCCGTCGTCTGGCGGATCTTGCATGGCCGAACCTAGCACGCCGGAGCCAGGCGATCGAGCCTTGGCCGGCGGCTCAGCTCTCAGCCTTGCGCAGGTTTGTCGCCGACAGCCGGTTGTTGCGGTCCTTCTCCAGATCATAGCTCAACCGGTCGCCCTCATAGGGATCACCGTGACCGGCGGCCTCCACCGCGCTGATGTGCAGGAAGACGTCGGCGCCTCCATCCACAGGAGCGATGAATCCAAAACCCTTCTCGGGGTTGTACCATTTGACCGTGCCGGTGGGCATTCGGGTTCTCCATGCGGGCGCGAAATGCATCCCGCCCTTCTCAACGCGCAAGGGCGGATAGGTATTCATCGACGCGACGACGCACAAACCCTGTCGGCCCGCGCCGGTTCCGGTTGACGACGCGGCGTCTGGCCACGGCCGGGATCAGCTCAGAGTTCGGTCACCATGAGCTGACCCTGCATGGCCGGCAGGGAGCCGCACGCCTCGGCATAGTCCTCGAAGCCGGCGGTGCGGGCCATGGCGTCCAGCGCGTCGCCAAGGGTCCGGGCGAAGTAGCGGCCAAGCTCTTCGCCCGAAGCCATGTTGAAGATGTTGTAGACGCTCATGCTGTCGCTCCATCTACTCCGGCCGCGAGCTTAGCGTCCATTCATGAACAACCGTCAAAGGCGGTCGGCGCCTGCATCGGCAGGCGCCGACCTGGCCGGGGAGCGGCTACTCCGCCGCCATCGGAGGCGCGTAGCCCATCATCGCCTTGATCTCCAGGAAGTCGTGGAAGGCGAAGTCACCCCACTCCCGTCCGTTGCCACTCATCTTGTAGCCGCCGAATGGCGCCATCCCGTCCGAACCCCCGTTGATGGAGATCTGGCCGGCGCGCAGCTGGGACGCCACCTCGCGCGCCTTGTCCAGGTCGGCGCCCTGGACGTAGCCGGCCAGGCCGTACTCGGTGTCGTTGCCCATCTCGATGGCCTGGTCGACGCTCTCGTAGGCCAGGATCGACAGGACCGGCCCGAAGATCTCCTCCCGCGCGATGGTCATGTCCGGCGTTACGCGGGCGAAGACGGTAGGCTGGACATAGTAGCCCTTGTCCAGGCCCTCCGGCCGCCCAGGACCGCCGGCGACGAGCTCGGCGCCCTGGTCGATGCCGGTCTGGATCAGGTGCTGGATCTTCTCGAACTGCACCTCGGAGACCACCGGGCCGAGCGTCGCGTTGCCGGCGGGGTCGCCGACCGTGATGGCCTCGGCCGCCGCTCGGGCCGCCGCGATCACCTCGTCCATCCGCCCGGCGGGCGCCAGCATGCGCGAGGGCGCGTTGCAGGACTGGCCGGAGTTGACCATCATACGGGCCACGCTGGTCTTGACGCCCTTCTCGAGGGCGGCGTCGTCCAGGATGATGTTGGGGCTCTTGCCGCCCAGCTCCTGGCACACGCGTTTCACCGTCGGCGCTGCATTCTTGGCTACCTCGACGCCGGCGCGGGTCGAGCCGGTGAAGGACACCATGTCCACCTCGGGATGGCTGGACAGGGGCACGCCCACGCCCGGCCCATCGCCGTGGACCAGGTTGAACACACCCGCCGGCACGCCCGCGGCATGCATGATCTCGGCGAAGATCTGACCGGAGAAGGGCGCCACCTCGGACGGCTTCAGCACCATGGTGCAGCCGGTGGCGATGGCAGGAGCCACCTTGCAGGCGATCTGGTTCAGCGGCCAGTTCCAGGGCGTGATCATGCCGCAGACCCCGATCGGCTCCTTGACGATCAGGGTCTGACCGCGGGGCTCCTCGAAGGGGAAGCTCTTCAGCACCTCCATGGCGGCCTTCAGATGGCCCATGCCGGCCGGCACCTGGGCGCGCTGGGCGAGAGAAGCCGGGGCGCCCATCTCCTCGGTCACGGCGGCGCAGAGGTCGCCGAAGCGCTTCTGGTACTCGGCCAGGATGCGCTCGAGCACCTCCAGCCGCGCCTCGCGGGTGGTGCGGGACCAGGACCTGAACGCCTTGCGCGCGGCTTTCGCCGCCCGATCCACGTCAGCGGCGCCGCCGAGCGCGATCTTTCCGCAGACCTCTTCGGTAGCCGGATTGATCACGTCCAGCGTCTTCATCTCCTCCGGCTGGACCCATTCGCCGTCGATGTAGAACCGGTTGTATTCGCGCATGTTCGCTCCTGGAGCCGAGATCAAGGGTGGACCGTGGATATCAGGTGGGAAGCCGCAACGTCGACGGCCGCACCCGTTCGAAAAATCCTTCTGCGAAGCTTATAGCCTACAGGGCCTTGGCGACATACCCGGCGAGGCGGGCCGCAATCAGGCGGGCGCCCGCCGCGTTCGGATGCAGCCCGTCGGCCTGCTTAAGGGCGGGCCGGCCCTGCACACCGGCGAGGAAGTCCGGCTCCAGGGCCACGCCTTCCGCCTTGGCCATCTGCGGGAAGATGACGTTGAAGGCGCGCGCGTAGGAGCCGGCGGTGCGCTCCGGCGTCGTCCCGCCCGCGATCAGGACGTGAATGTGGCGCGCCTTCAGCTTCCGAACGATAGCTTCTAGGTTATGCCGCGTCTGCTCGGGCGGCATCGACTGAAGATAGTCGTTGGCGCCGAGCTCCACCACGCAGAGCCGGGTGTCCGGCGCGACGCTGAAGTCCACCCGCGCCAGGCCTCCGGCTGTCGTGTCGCCTGACACGCCTGCGCCCCTGACCACCGCCCGCACGCCGCGCTGCGCCAAAGCCGCCTGCAGCTGGGCCGGCAGGGCCTCGGCGGCCGTGAGGCCCAGCCCCGCCGTGATCGAGTCGCCCAGGATGGTCACCACCTGCGGCGCTGGCGCGGCTGCCGCCCCCATGACAGCCGACATGGCCGGTGCGAGGATCAGCGGGAACAGGCGAATTTGCATCGGCGTCCTATCTATGGCGACCATCATCGCCTGAACGCCCGGACCGGTCCCCCAGATGCCCATCCCAACCGTGCTGGAGCTGGCGGACGTAAGCCTGCGGCTGCCGTCCTCGGCCGGCCCGGTGGATATCCTGCGCGCAGCGGACCTGATGGTGGGCGCCGCCGAGCGGGTCGCCGTGGTGGGGCCGTCCGGTTCGGGCAAGTCCTCGCTGATCGCGGTCGCCGCCGGGCTGGAGCGCCCGACGGGCGGCCAGGTGCGCCTGCTCGGCCAGGACCTCTCGGCCCTGGACGAGGACGGCCGCGCCCGTCTGCGCCGGGGCCGCGTGGCCCTGGTGTTCCAGAACTTCCACCTGCTGCCCAACATGACGGCGGCCGAGAACATCGCCGCGCCCCTGGAGATCGACGGCCGCCGCGGGGCCGACGGGATCGCCCGTGACTGGCTCGGCAGGGTCGGCCTCGGCGCGCGCGGCGCCCACTATCCCCACCAGTTGTCCGGCGGCGAGCAGCAGCGGGTGGCCATAGCCCGGGCCCTGGCGGTCGGCCCGGAGCTGCTCTTCGCCGACGAGCCCACAGGCAACCTCGACACCGCCACGGCGGCGCGCGTTTCGGACCTGATGCTGGACCTGGTCGCCGACAGCAGGGCCGCCCTGGTGCTGGTCACCCACGATCCGTCCCTGGCGGCTCGCCTTGACCGCCGCCTGGCGATGCAGGACGGCCGGTTGGTTCCCGCGTGAGGCTGTCCCTCCGCTTCGCCCTCCGTGAGCTCCGCTCGGGCGTGCGGGGCTTCCGCATCTTCCTGGCCTGCCTGGCCCTGGGCGTGGCCGCCCTCGCGGCGGCAGGATCGACGGCGGAGGCCTTCCGCCAGGGGCTGGCCTCCCAGTCGCGAGCCATCCTGGGCGGCGACGTGTCGGCCTCCGTGGAGGGCCGCCGCTTCACCGCCGCCGAGCGGGCGGCCTTCGCGCGCCTGGGCCGCACCACCGACACCCTGCACGTGCGGGCCATGGCCGAAGGCCCGGGCGGCGAGCGCCGCCTGGCGGAGGTGCGCGGTGTCGACGCCGCCTTCCCCCTGGCGGGCGCCGTCAGGCTGCAGGGCGCGACGACACTCGCCCAGGCCGTGGACTCGAGGGGCGGCGAGCCTGGCGCGGCGGTCGATCCGGCGCTGCTGGACCGGCTACGCCTGAAGCTAGGCCAGGGGTTCCTGGTCGGCGAGAGCCGCTTTGTCGCGCGCGCGGTGCTGGTGTCGCAACCCGATGCGCTGAGCCGCGGCTTCTCTCTCGGCCCCGCGGTGATGGTGGACCGGGCCGCCCTGGACCGCTCAGGCCTGGTCGAGGCCGACGCCCTGTTCGGCGAGACGGTGCGGATCGCCCTGCCCGGCCGGACCCCGCTGGCCACGACACTGTCGGCGCTGAAGCGGAGCGTCGGCGACGGCGTGCGCCTGCGCGGCCGCAACGATGCGGTGGCGAGCCTCGGCCGGCTGATCGACCAGCTGCAGTTCTTCCTGGGCTTCATCGGCCTGGCGGCCCTGCTCGCAGGCGGCCTCGGCGTCTCCACGGCGGTGGCGGCCTATCTCGAGACCCGGCGCCCTTCCATCGCCGTGCTCAAGGCGCTTGGCGCCTCGGGCAGCCTCATTCGCAACGTCTACCTGATCCAGGTCGGCGCCCTGGCGGTGGTCGGCGTCGGGCTCGGCCTCGCCGCAGGCGCGGCCAGCCCCTTCCTGCTCGGCTGGATCGCAGGCGACCGGCTGCCCATCCCGGTGCTCTTCGCCCTCTACCCGGCGCCCCTGGTCACCGCTGGCGTCTTCGGCCTGCTGACGGCGGCGGCCTTCAGCCTGGGGCCGCTCGGCCGCGC
>NZ_CAHJWH010000100.1 GCF_903642205.1 Caulobacter sp. S45
GCCCACGTCTGGGTGTCCAAAGGCGCGGGCGCGGTGGCGGCGGGGCTGGCGGCGGTGAACATCTTCGGCGGCTTCCTGGTCACCCAGCGGATGCTGGCCATGTACCGCAAGAAGGACCGGGCCAAGTGACCGGCCACGCGGCCTTTAACGCCTCGGCCCTGGGCTGGACCGGCTTGGCCGTGGGGCTGGCGGGCCTGGCCGCCTATGTGGTGGTCATCTTGCGCCAGCCCGAAGTGGTGCGGATGCTGAACGGTTCGGGCCTTATGTTGACCAGCCTGGCCCTGACCCAGTCATGCCCGATGATCGGCTCGGTCGAAGGCTCGACGGCCTTCCCGGTGCAGGCGGCGGTGGTCCTGCTGATCATGGCCGTCGTGGCCCAGGCGGCCGCGGGCCTGCGCAACCGGCGGGCCTGGGACGGGGTGGAACGGCGGCGGCCTGATATCGGCGTGTGGGACTCAGAGGGCGTGCGCTCGCGCGCGGCAGGGGAGGCCGGGGTGCGCTCGCGCCCGGTTGGGGAGGAACGCGCGTGAACGCCAACCTGGCGGCTATCGCCTACCTGATCTCGGGCGTCCTGTTCATCCTGGCGCTGCGGGGGCTGTCCAGCCCGGTGACCAGCCGGCGCGGCAATCAGCTCGGCATGATCGGGATGGCCATCGCGGTCGGCACCGCGCTCCTGACCCTCTGGGGCCAGGGCGCGCTGGACGCGGTCACCATCGCGCTCATCGTCGTGGGCGTGGGGATCGGCGGCGGCGCCGGCGCAGTCGTCGCCCGGCGTGTGCCCATGACCGCCATGCCCCAGCTGGTCGCGGCCTTCCACTCGCTCGTGGGTCTGGCCGCCTGCCTGGTAGCGGTGGCGGCCATCTATACGCCGGCGGCCTACGGCATCGGCCTGCCGGACGGGTCGGTGAAGCTGGAGAGCCTGATCGAGCTGTCGCTGGGCGTCGCCATCGGGGCGGTGACCTTCACCGGCTCCCTGATCGCCTTCGCCAAGCTGAACGGCAACATGAGCGGCGCCTCCATCCTGTTGCCCGGCCGCCACCTCATTAACATTGCCATCGCCATCGCGGTGGTGGTGCTCATCATGGTGCTGGTGGCGAGCGGCGGTCATGCCATCTGGGCCTTCTGGCTGATCTTCGCCCTGGCGCTGGCGGCGGGGATCACCCTGATCATCCCCATCGGGGGTGCGGACATGCCCGTCGTGGTGTCCATGCTGAACAGCTATTCGGGTTGGGCGGCGGCGGCGCTGGGCTTCACGCTGGAGAACACCACCCTGGTGATCACCGGCGCCCTGGTGGGCTCGTCGGGGGCCATCCTCAGCTACATCATGTGCAAGGGGATGAACCGCAGCTTCGCCTCGGTGATCCTGGGCGGCTTCGGCGGCGACGCCTCGGCGGTCGCGGGGCCGGGCGGCGCCAAGGAGACCCGCCCGGTCAAGCAGGGCTCCGCCGACGACGCCGCCTTCATCATGAAGAACGCGTCGAAGGTCATCATCGTCCCCGGCTACGGCATGGCGGTGGCCCAGGCCCAGCATGCCCTGCGCGAAATGGGCGACACCCTGAAGAAGGAGGGGGTGGAGGTGAAGTACGCCATCCACCCTGTCGCCGGCCGCATGCCCGGCCACATGAACGTGCTGCTGGCCGAGGCCAACGTCCCCTACGACGAGGTGTTCGAGCTGGAGGACATCAACGCCGAGTTCGCAGCGTGCGACGTGGCCTTCGTCATCGGCGCCAACGACGTCACCAACCCCGCCGCCAAGACCGACCCCACCTCGCCCATCTTCGGCATGCCGATCCTGGAGGTGGAACGCGCGCGCACGGTGCTGTTCATCAAGCGCGGCATGGCCGCGGGCTATGCCGGAGTGGAGAACGAGCTGTTCTTCCGCGACAACACCATGATGCTGTTCGGCGACGCCAAGAAGATGGTCGAGGGCATCCTGAAGGCGCTGTGAGGCGCCTGGCGCTTTGAGCCGCTTCACTTTCCCCGGCCTGGGCCGAGAGCGGCCGCCGGTCGTCACCTGGGTCTATGGCGGCCTGGGTCTGATCCCCTTCTTCGGCGGGGCTGTGGCCGCGGTGCTGTTCCCCGGTCTGGCTCTGGCCCAGCTGGAGCTG
Source organism: Caulobacter sp. S45 (assembly GCF_903642205.1). GTDB lineage: Bacteria > Pseudomonadota > Alphaproteobacteria > Caulobacterales > Caulobacteraceae > CAHJWH01. The sequence goes on from NZ_CAHJWH010000100.1 coordinate 2,109, forward strand.
ATCGCCTACGGGGCGCTGATCCTGTCCTTCCTGGGCGGCGGCCGCTGGGGACTGGAGATCGGGCGGCGGCCGGTCCGGGCGGTCGTGATCAGCGTCTCCATGCTGCCGACCATCGTCGCCTTCCTCCTGCTCATTGCCATGGGCGTGCCCAACCCATGGCGGCTGGTGGGCCTGTCGTTGGCCTTCCTGGCGCAATGGACGTGGGACGTCTGGTCGAAGGACATGCCCGCCTGGTATCCCTCGCTCCGCCACCTGCTCACCGCGGGCGCGGTCGGCTGCATGCTCGTGGGCGCGGCGGCCAGCGTCTAGGCTAGAGCGGGATAAAGCTTCTGTGAACCGAGCTGGGATTCACAGGCTGACGGTTGTCTGGTTCAAGCTTGATGCTGGGTCGGAGGCCAGCGCCGACGACCAGGCCCCTGTCGATGGATTGGCGGGCGCGGCTATGGCCCGGCTGGCGGCGGCAAGAGTGTGCGGGAGGTTGCAGCGGCGCTGAGCGTTGCGCCGTCGAGCGTGGTGGAGTGGTCGCAGCGGCGGCGATGGACCGGCGGTGTGACGCCGGGTCAGATCGGTGGTCCCGCCCACGACCGGATCGACGCGCCCTTTTCGATGTGCATTGGCCTTCGTATTGGCTTGAAAGTACCAGGCGATGCTGCAGGCCTGTCGGCGCCGACCGTCCCTCGCGCTCAGACGTCGAGGCTGGGCTTGCCAAGCTCGAAGGGTCTGCGGAGATAGCCGGCCAGCTCCGCGCCGAAGTCGTTCAGGGCGTCTGGCGCGTCCGCGCTGTGGATTTTGACCGTCTTGCGCGGCCAGTTGGGCTCGCCGGTCTTGCAGATCACCTCCAGCCACGATCCGCCGCCACCCTTGGCGGGCATCAGGCGTTCGACCCGGAACGCGGTTACGACGTCTAGGGGAATGACAAACAGCTGGGTGTGGCAGAAGATAAGCGCCCTGCCATCCGCCGACGCGCCGACTAGGCCGAAGGTTCGGGCGACGTGGTCTCCCGGCTCGCGAACGAACTCCACCTGAGCTTCCATGGGCGCAAGCTTGGTGACGTCTTCAGGCTGCATGCGGCGGTCGCCGCGGATCGGCGCGATCGCCAAGAAGCTCAAGAGCCAGGCCTCCTCCTGCGGGCTGGGCGTGGGGCGGAAGCCGGTCACCACCTCCACATGGCAGGCCGTGATCAGCCGGGGCTCGCGCTCGTGGGACGGATTGGTGAGCTTGGGCGACTGCAGCTCCGGTGGCCAGCTGGTCAGGCGCACCGAAGTGGCGCCCGCCCTCCACTCGCATTGGTAGGTGTTGTGGCGCACCGCAGGACGGGCGGGACCGAGCAAGGTGGACATCGCCTTTGCCGCGCGATCCACGTTCTTGTAGGCGTCCTCGCCATAGTAGGCAGCGCTGGAGAAGCGCCCCGCGGGATAGTCGGGCGAGAACTGAGGCTTCACCTGGATCGACAGGGGCCAGAGCAGCGTGCTCACCGGCCGGCCGGGGACCTCGACCACGTCCCACTGGTAAGCCGGATGTGGTCTCGCGTCATATCGCGCCATCAGCGCGGCGCGGGTCTCTCGCCAGGGCAGGCCAAGCTCATCCAGCGCCGCCAGAAGCGCGGCCCCCTCGCCTTGCGGCGGGCTCATCCGAGCTGGCTGATCCGGGCCGAGGATCCGGCGGCTTGATCCGGAGCGTTGCCGAAAGAGCTTCAATCGTCACCAAGGGCAAGGCGAGCCGGCGCCCGCGGCTGGCCGACCTCCCGGCCCGGGTCTATGCGGCGCGAGGTGTGACATCAAGTGTTCCCCCAAGAAGCGATCCGCCCACCATGAACGCTCCACGCCCAATCTCCTTGTCGCCGCCGACAAGCCTCATCGTCAGACGGACCGGACGGCTGGTGGCCATGGTGCATGAGCTGCACAAGGCGGGCTATCAACGACTGCGCGTCTCCCCCGGTATGTCGCCCAGCGGCATGCACTGGCGCTGTTCGATCACCTGCGCCTCCAACATGGAGCGCGATGGCTTCTCCATCCGCGACACCAGCCCCGCGAACGGCCTGTTCGCCGCTTACACGTCGGCGGACCCGGGTTACTTCGGCTGGGCCGGCGCGGAGACTTGGCCCGCCCGGGAGTTGGCCGTCCACTTCCTACAAGCTTTTCCGAAGCTAGCCGAGCACGGTGCGGGGCGAGATTGGACCTACGCCGGCTGGCTAACCGAACTGCTCGGCGTCGTCGAACAGGGCAAGACGGGTCGCTACCCGATCTTCTTCGCCGATTTCCCGATCGACTTGGACGCTCAATCCGTGCCGCGACCTCCGCCACCTTGAGCCGCGCCGCGTTTCCCGACGATCAGCTCTCAGGCTCGCCGCCCTTCCGGGAGCTCGCGTGCTGCAGGCGAGACGATCAAGCGGTTCTGCGCCCCTGGCTCCTGGCCCTCGCAAGCCGGCCCTTGCCGTCCACGCGCGCCCACGCGATCGCTGCATAAGGCGAAGAACGTCTATGTCGAGGCACGCAAACCGCGGCGATCATCATTGTCGAAGCGAGCGAAACCTTCCGCCAGGCCGGAGGCGAGACCTGACGGTCAGCCCGCCTTGCGAGCTCGCGGCTTAGCCGTGGCTGGTTTTGCGGCTTTGGCCTTGCTGTTCGGCTCGTCCTTGGCCGCGCCCTTGCCCTTAGCATTGAGGCTGGCGCGCAACGCCGCCATGAGGTCGACCACGTTGGTGTCTTCCGGCTCGGCGACCTTGGCGGGCGTGTGCCCCTTCTTCTTGTCTTCGATGAGCGCCTTCAGCGCCTCCTCGTAGCGGTCGACGAACCGGCTGGGGTCGAAGGGCCCTTCCTGCTGCTCGATGATCTTCTCGGCAATGGCGATCATGTTCGCATCGGCCGCCTTGTCGCTGATGCCGGCGAAGATCTCGTCAGGCTTGCGCACCTCCGCGTCGGTTCGGATCGTGTATGCCAGGATGCCCTTGTCCCTAGGCTCCAGCGCCAGGATGCGTTCGCGGGTACCGATCACCACCCGCGCCAGCGCGATCTGGCCGGACTTCTCCATGGCTGTGCGGATCACCCCGAAGGCCTCCTGGGCCAGCTTCCCGTCGGGGGCTAGGAAGTAGGGGTGGTCCCAGTATAGCCGGTCGATCTCGCCGCCGGCGACGAACCGCTCGATGTCGATGGTCTTGGTGCTCTCCAGCTTGACCGATGCGATCTCCTCGTTGCTGAGCAGGATGTATTCGCCCTTGGAGACCTCGTAACCCTTCACCAGCTCGGACCGGTCGATCGGCCCGGTATCCGGGTCGGTCGTGATCATCTTGATGCGGTTGTTGGTCTTGGGATTGATCAGGTTGAAGTGAACATCACCGCCCGAGCTGATCGCCGTGTAGAGAGCGACCGGGCATGTCACGAGCGAGAGCTTCAGGTGTCCTTGCCAAGTCGGGCGGTAAGCCATGTCGGGGTCCCCATGCGGCGTTACGACGTGCCGCGACGACTCGACTCAACGACGATGGAGGTGATTAGTTCGGCTCGGCCGCAACGCAACCTAGCCGCAGGCGGCGGTGTCGCCGGACTCCAGGTCGATGCGGAAGCAGTGCTCGTGGCCGCTGTCGAGTTCGCGCACGATGACGCTGATCTCGTGCTCGCCACCGATGGCGTGGAGGTCCTCGACATAGGCGACGGCCGCCGCCTCGAAGGAGCGCTCCTCCAGCACGCGGGCATGGTGCGCCTCGACATGGCGGGCGTGAACGCTGAACCGACGGGATTGGGACGCTTGGGGCATGGTGGTCTCCTGGTCTCCAAACACGCGACGGCGGATAAGGATTCACGTCGGGCGCCGGCGGTCGGATCATGTGGTCGAAGTGCTCGTTCATTAGCTTAGCCTGAGTCGGAGCAAGCCGTGGTCGCCACCAAGCTCGTGAGATACCAGGAGATGCGTGACTTCTCGCAGACGGCGGAGCCATCGGGGAAGGACGCCAGGGTCGTCCCATCCGAAGCGCTGCGCTTCGTCATCCAGAAGCATGCCGCCAGCCACCTGCATTTCGACCTGCGGCTCGAGTATGAGGGGACCTTCCGGTCCTGGGCCGTGCCCAAGGGTCCCTCGCTCGACCCCAAGGATCGGCGGATGGCGATGGAGGTCGAGGACCACCCCCTGGACTACGGCGACTTCGAGGGGACAATCCCCGAGGGCCAGTATGGCGGCGGGACGGTGATGCTTTGGGACCGGGGCTATTGGGCCCCGGAGAAGGGCTTCGAGAAGATCGGCGAGGCGCTGACCAAGGGCGAGCTGAAGTTGGTCATGGAGGGCGAGCGCATGCACGGTTCATGGGTGCTCGTGCGGACCAAGCGCGACAGCCGCGGCAAGGCAAGCTGGCTTCTGATCAAGCATCACGATGAGGGGGCGGTGGAAAGCGACCCCGGACCGACCGACGATGACCACTCCATCGCATCCGGCCGCACCATGACCGAGATCGCCAACGGGAAGGGGACGGCGGCCACGCCGTTCATGACCGCAAAAGGCGCGGCCGCCGGATCGGTCTGGCGGAGCGACCGGGATGGCAGCGCGCCGGCCGGCCTGATCCTTTCGAAAAAGTCGAAGGCCTCGCCTTCGAAGCCGACGAGCGTGGCCGCGCTCCCGGCCTTCATCGAGCCTCAGCTCGCCAAGTCGCTTGAGAAGCCGCCCTCTGGGCCGGGCTGGGCGCACGAGATCAAGTTCGACGGCTACCGCATGCAGCTACGCACCGTCGGCGGCGAGGCGAAGCTCCTCAGCCGAAGCGGACTCGACTGGTCGTCGAAGTTCCCAGAAGTGGTCGCGAGCGGCGCAGGCCTTCCTGACGGGATCATCGACGGGGAGGTGGTGGCGCTCGATCATACCGGCGCACCCGACTTCGCGGCCCTGCAGGCGGCCATCTCCAACGCCAGGACGAAGGACCTGGTCTTCTTCGTCTTCGACCAACTGTTTGCGTGCAAGGAAGATTTGCGGGCGCTCCCCCTCGCCGACCGGAAGGCGAAGCTCCAAACCCACGTCGCGGAGGCTCCGGCCAACGTCCGCTACGTCGATCATTTCATCACGGCCGGCGACGCTGTCCTGCTGTCGGCCTGCCGCATGGACCTGGAAGGCATCGTCTCCAAGCGGCTGGATGCGCCCTACCAGTCGGGCCGAAGCGAGAGCTGGGGCAAGTCCAAGTGCCGGCAAGGGCACGAGGTGGTGATCGGCGGCTGGACCACGAGCGGCGACGCCTTCCGCTCCCTGATCGCGGGCGTGAACCGCGACGGCGAACTCGTGCACGTCGGCCGGATCGGTACGGGCTTCGGCCGGGACGTCGTGGCGCGGATCATGCCGCGCCTGAAGGCGCTGGAGAGCGACGTCAGCTCTTTCAAAGGCAAGGGCGCGCCCAAGAAGGCGGCCGGCGTGCACTGGGTGCGTCCCGAGCTGGTTGCCGAAATCCAGTACGCCGGCTTCACAGGCGACGGCTCCATCCGGCAGGCTTCGTTCAAGGGCCTCCGGGAGGACAAGCCCGCGGATCAGGTGGAGGCCGAGACGCCGGCTCCCGCCACGACGGAGCTGAGCGAGCCGCAAGCGGCCACCGTCAAGACGAAGACCGTCATGCCGCGTGGATCGACGCCGGTCATGGGAATCACCATCTCGCACGCTGACAAGCCGCTCTGGCCGGACGCTGGCGACGGCAAACCGGTGACCAAGATGGAGCTGGCCCGGTACTACGAGGCGATCGGCGAGTGGATGCTGGCCCACGTCAAGGGGCGGCCCTGCTCGATGATCCGCATGCCGGACGGCGTCAACGGAGCGCAAAACTTCTTCCAGCGCCACGTCGCCAAGGGGCAGTCATCGCTGATCACCGAGGTGGAGGTCTGGGGCGACCGCAAGCCCTACATTCAGTTCGACCGAGTCGAAGCTCTGGTAGCAGCGGCCCAGACCGGCGCGCTGGAGTTGCACCCCTGGAACTGCGAGCCGTTCGAGCCCGAGCAGCCGGGTCGGCTGGTCTTCGACCTGGACCCGGCGCCCGACGTCGCGTTCGAGGTGGTGATCGAGAGCGCGCGCGAGGTCCGCGACCGCCTGGAAGAACTCGGCCTGGTCAGCTTCTGCAAGACCACCGGCGGCAAGGGCCTTCACGTGGTGACGCCGCTCGACGGCAGTAACGTCAAGTGGGATATGGCCAAGGCCTTCGCCCGCGACGTCTGCAAGGTCATGGCCGCCGACGCGCCAGACCGCTACCTGATCAACATGGCCAAGAAGGAGCGCACCGGGCGCATCTTCCTAGACTATCTGCGGAACGACCGCATGGCGACAGCCGTCGCGCCGCTCTCGCCGAGGGGGCGCCCAGGCGCGCCGGTCTCGATGCCGGTCACCTGGAGCCAGGTGAAGAAGGGCCTCGACCCCAGCAAGTATACGGTGCGGACCGTGCCGGGGCTGGTGAAGAAGCTCACCGCATGGGCCGACTACTGCGACGGCGAGCGGTCCCTCGCCAACGCCATCAAGCGGCTGGGCAAGGTCTGACGCTCGACCGATGGGCGTGACCAGCGCGGGCCTCCTTGTCTACCGGCGCATGGGCCCGCGAACCGAGTTCTTGCTCGCCCACCCGGGCGGCCCTCTGTGGGCCCGCAAGGATCTCGGGGCCTGGATGATCCCGAAAGGCCTGCTCGAACTGGAGGAGGAACCGCTCAGCGCCGCCCTGCGCGAGTTCCACGAAGAGACAGGGCTCCGCCCTCCGCCGATCACCCATCCGCTCGCACCCGTGCGCCAAGCCGGCGGGAAGACGGTGCTATGCTGGGCGGCCGAGGGCAACCTCGACCTCACCGCCTTCAGGCCCGGCGAGTTCGAGATGGAGTGGCCACCGCGATCGGGGCGACGCGCGAGGTTTCCGGAGATGGATCGCGTGGCCTTCTTTGACGGACCGGAGGCTCTACGACGCATCCTGCCGTCTCAGGCGCCGCTCGTGCGAGAGACCCTCGCGTTCCTGGCGAAGGGCGCCTAGTCGGTGAGGATCGCCACCTTCAACATCAACAACGTCAACACGCGGCTGGCCAACCTGCTCGACTGGCTTGGCACGGCGCAGCCCGATGTTGTGTGCCTGCAGGAGCTGAAGGCGGAGGACAAGGCGTTTCCGCTTAAAGCCATCGAGGCGGCGGGCTATGGCGCAGTGTGGCGAGGCCAGCGAACGTGGAATGGCGTCGCCATCCTGGCCCGCGGTGCGACGCCGGTGATCACACGCCGTTCGCTCCCCGGCGATCCGGCCGATGATCAGGCCCGCTACATCGAGGCGGCGGTGAACGGCGTGCTGGTAGCCTCGATCTACCTGCCCAACGGCAATCCGCAGCCGGGTCCGAAGTTCGACTACAAGCTGGCCTGGTTCGAGCGGCTGATCGTCCACGCCGGCGATCTCATGACGGCTGGTGTGCCCGTCGTCCTCGCCGGTGACTACAACGTCGTGCCGACCGAGGCCGACATCTGGCCGGGCCATCACGAGCGGGCGAACGCGCTGCTGCAGCCGCAAAGCCGGGCCGCCTTTCAGCGGCTGCTGGACCAGGGCTGGACGGACGCCTTGCGGGCGATGCAGCCCGACGGGCCCTTGTGGACCTTCTGGGGCTATCTGCGTCATCGCTGGCCGGATGACAAAGGCATGCGGCTGGATCATCTACTTCTAAGCCCCGATTTGGCGGAACGGCTGGTGGCTGCGGGCGTGAGCCGCGTGGCGAGAGGAGAGGAGGGAGCCAGCGACCATGCGCCCACCTGGATCGAGATCGATCAGCGCCAGGGACGGGTGTGAGGCGCTGCGGCGTCCGCGCGACCTGCCGGCCCGGCGAGACGATCAAGCGTGACGCGGTCGTCGCGAGCGCGCCGGCCGTGAGCGACGACATCAAGGGACCCGCTCGTGTCGGAGCCCACCATCTCGTGACGCCCGACGGCCGCTACTTCGTAGTCCGCGGTCGTCTCTGGCGCATGGCCAATCCGGCTCTGGATGACGATGCACGGCGGGCTTTAGTTAGCAGTTAATGCACGCCCGGGGCGCGGTGCGGACCGCGATCAGGATCGAGAACGAAGCTGCGAAAACTCAAGCCCACGCCGCGGTCGATGTTGCGAAACGCCCTGGGGGAGCGAGGTCCGGTCTGGTGGAGCGATGGCGCTCCCGATTTCAATCACCACATGGTACATAAAATGCGTTATGCAGCTTGGTCTGCGAGCCGCAGCCAAGGGTTGGAGGCCATGGGTCCAGCCACCACACCGGACATGCGCATCCGTAGCCATAGGAGCCGTTAGTCGCGACTCAGCCCGCTACCGTCATGCCCGGCAGCGCGTCCGTGCCTTTAGCGTGAAACCCACCCTGTTCAGACAGGGTCCACTCCGCCTCATCGATGGCCGTCTGCGTCCGCTTGTGGGTTGTCGGACAACGGACCTCCTCCCTTAGGCGTTCAAGGCAAGCGTCTGCGGAGGATGTCGAACAATGCCCTGTGAAACCGTCCATATCGTCCAGGCCTATGTCGCAGGGCGCGGGAGAGGACTTAGGGCCGAGCAGCCGGTCGGCTGCAAGGATGCGGCTGAAGCCGCCCGCAAGGCGGAGAGACTGGCGCCTGTCCGCGAGGGCGTGATCGCCTACAGCGTGTCCGCAGACGTCGAGATGGGCGACTACGACGACAACCCGGTGGTGCTCTTCAAGGCCGGCCGGCTGCCTCCGCCATGGGACGAAAGCTGACCGCCTGCGGAGACTGGACCTGATAGGATGGCTGAAGCCGCGCCGGGGGGAGCCGATGACCGTCGCCGTCCAGAGGATCACGCCGCCGCGCCGGCTTTCCGAAACCACAACCTCCCGGGCTCGCGCGTGCTTATCCAGATCAGCGGCAACGTGCTCGGCGTCTGGTCTGAACGAAGCTTCTAGGAGATGAGCTCAGATCACAGCGCCTTGGCGGCAAGGCGCTGTCCAGTCGGCAGCGGACTGAGGCGACCGTTCGGAAGAAACAAGCTGCAGCAGCGAAGGCTGGACGCCTGCTTGCCGATGCGATCTTCTAACCTCGTAGGGGAGCCATCATGATCCGGATAGACCGCAGACATCTCATCGCAAGCGTTGGGGCAGTATGCCTGGGCCCCGGCGCCAAGGCCGAGACTTTGGCGGCGGGCGTCCCGCCGGCTCCCGTCGCCAGGAAGGTCAAGGTCAAAGACGTCTACTTCGGCGAGACGGTCAGCGACCCATACCGCTGGATGGAGGACCCGAAAGACCCGGATTGGCTGCCCTATCTCAAGGCCCAGAACGCGCACGCCCGAGCGGTCCTGGACGCCATCCCTGCACGCGACCGTCTCGCCGCTCGGGTGCAGCAGCTATCGGGCGACACGGCCCTTACCTCGCGGGTGCAGAGAGTGGGTGGCAAGCTCTTTTACCAGCAGCGTCCGGTCGGCGCTGACAACTACAAGCTCTATGTCCGGGAGGGCGGCCGCGCGCGAGTGCTGGTGGATCCCACAGCGCTGGGCGGCGCCACGGGCCACGTCTCGCTCGACTGGTGGGAAGCCTCGCCCGACGGCGCCCGGGTGGCCTATGGCCTGTCGCCGAACGGGAGCGAGGACAGCGTCCTGCACGTGCTGGAAACCGCCACCGGGCGCGATCTCCCCGAGCGCATCCCCAACACCCAGTACACCAATCCGCAATGGCTGGATGACGGATCGGGCTTCTTCTACACTCAGCTGACCAGCCCGGTGGGCACGCCGGAGCGCTTCCTGGACGCGCAGGCGCGCTTCCACCTGATCGGCTCCGACCCCGCGAACGACCCAGTGCTGATGAAGCGCGGGCTCGACCCGGCAGTTGCGTACGACCGCATCCAGACCCCGGAAATCCTGACCTTCCGCGGAGCCGATCACGTCGTGCTCGTTCTCCGAGATGTACGGCCTGAGTTCAGGTGCCTGGTCGCGCCGATGATGGAC
>NZ_CAHJWH010000101.1 GCF_903642205.1 Caulobacter sp. S45
GGAGGTGGCGGGGGGGCCAGCTTCGTCAGGTCCACCTTGACCGCAGTGTCTTCCTGGACCGCGTAGTGGGTCTGGAACTTGGACTTCCAGAGGAAATAGATCAGCACCGCGTGCACCAGCACCGAAATGACGATGCCGACTATGGCGCCCGCGCTGAGCTTCTTGCGCCGCCGGGGACGCTCGTCGAGCAGCGGGTCGTAGTGGTGGTGCGGCTCGGCGGGGGATTCTACGGACATGGGCCCCTCCTCACTTGCTGTTGTCCTCGCCCACGAGGGCCACGCTGTAGAACCCGTTGTCCTGAAGTTTGTTCATCAGGCCAAGGAAGTCGCCGTACTCGGTGTCCTTGTCGGACCGGATGTAGATGCGTTCCCGCGCCGGGTCGCGCGTCCCCACGGCCTTCTTGAGGTCAGCCGGCAGGGTGTCGAGGCTGGTGGAGAAGTCGCCGATGAAGACGCTGCCGTCCTTGCGGATGGTCAGATAGACCGGCTTCGGCGGGGTCGGCGACGGCTTGGCCACCGCGGTCGGCAAGGCCACCTTGATGGAGACGCTGGCCAGGGGCGCGGCGACCATGAAGATGATCAGAAGGACCAGCATCACGTCCACGAAGGGCGTGACATTGATCTCGCTGTTGGCCTTGACCGAGTACCGGCCGCCCCCGCCTCCAGAGAGTTGGGCACCCATGAGGCTTAAGCCCCCCGGTCGAGCTGGCGGGAGATCGCGTTCATCAGCTCGACGATGAAGCCTTCGGTCCGCGTGCCGTAGCCGGCGATCTGGGTCTGGAAGTAGTTGTAGAAGATAACCGACGGGATGGCGGCGAACAGGCCGATACCCGTAGCCAGCAGGGCCTCGGCGATGCCCGGCGCCACGACCGCCAGGTTGGTGGTGTTGGTCTTAGCGATGCCGATGAAGGAGTTCATGATCCCGTAGACGGTGCCGAACAGGCCGATGAAGGGGCCCGAGGAGCCGACCGAAGCCAAAAACTGCATGCCGCTGGACAGGCGCTTGCCGATGGTCGCCTGGACGCCGGACACCGCCAGAGAGGCGCGGTTGATGGTGGAGCCGCGGTGCTCGCCGGTGACCGACAGACCCGCCTGGCGAGACAGCTCGACCTCGTTGGAGGCCGCCGCGGCCATGTCGGCGAAGGGATTGCCCTCGAATTCCTCCTGCGTCGCCACCCGGTTCATGTCGGTGATGGAGCGGGCGTCGCGGAAGGCTTCCAGAAACTTGGTGGTCTGGCGATTCAGCAGGGCCATGTTGACCAGCTTGATGATCAGGATGGTCCAGGACACAATCGAGGCGACCAGCAGGCCGGCCATAACGGTCTGAACTACCGGCGTGGCGCCCAGGAACATGCCGACCGGGCCGTTGGCGACCCCGGCCTTGATCGAGGTGGGTGCGGCCACCTGACCGCCGTTGCTGACATCGCCCGAGCTGTCGGCGGCGGGCGCCGTGCCCTCAGTGGTGTTGGAAGCCGAGGCCGCGGCGGTGGACGTGTCGGTCGAGTTCTGCGCGAACGCCGGCGCACTCACCGTCATCAAAGCGACCGCGCCAAGCACGGCGAGGAGGGGGGTCGTTCGTTTGCTTTGCAGCATCTTCAGCCAGTTCCTGGTTGATCGGGCAATGTTACGACGGGCGTTGCGCGACAGCGGTTTCCACCCTCATTCCTTCGTCACGGATCGGCTTGATGTTGCTTTTTCCAAATCCGCCAAGTTCCCCCCTCGCTTGGACCCGACCGGTGAACCGGGGAGGTTTGTCGAGCGCGAGGGCCGTCCGCGCCACTCACGCGGCGCAAGTCTTACCGCAATTTCATCAAATCGCGACCAAGCTCCTTTCGCAACGCCCTCCCGCGGCGTCAAGCGCTTTTGGGGCGATCAAAGTCGCAGGTTCATGCATCGGGCAAAGGACTGCGCAAGCGCCCGGTTAATCAGCAGGAAGTGGAAACAGGGAGCGGCGCCGTGGTGCCTGGGGGCGGATTCGAACCACCGACACGCGGATTTTCAATCCGCTGCTCTACCAACTGAGCTACCCAGGCCCAAAACCACTCGGGTCAGGCGAGCGGGCTCTATAAGGGATCGCTCCAGCCTCGTCCAGCCTCGCCCCCGGCCGCTTCGCCGTCCTCCGCCTCCACGGCGGGTACGGCATAGGCGCCGGAAAACCAGCGCTGCAAATCCAGGTCGGCGCAGCGCCTGGAGCAGAAAGGCTTGTAGGCGGGGTCTTCCACCGGGCGTTTGCAGATGGCGCAGGTCGGCTTGCTCATAGCGTGCAGATATCGGGAGGCGAGCGGCCTGCGCCAAGCTTCACCCTGACGCTGAAGCGTGGCCCGAGGTGCGCGACCCAGGGCGCGGCGAGCACGGCCACTTCGGGCGGGCAGACCGCCACCAGGCGCGAGCCGGGATCGAACCGGCCCTGGCGTTCCAGCGCCCGCACCACCGCTTGGGCCGCCGTGCGGGCGTTCAGCTGACCGTCCTTGTCGACAAGCTGCTCATGCAGGGGCTGGCGCAGGTGCGGCTTGGCCAGCTCCATGACCCCGAAACGGCTCACCGGGGCGATCACCACCTCAGGCCCGTCCGGCGCGAACGCATCCCGGGCCGCAGCCTGCAGGCGACTGTCGTTCTTGGGGAAGCCGATCAGGTCGATGGCGACCAGACCGCCGAGCGCCTTCAGCCGCAGCAGCCGCGCCGCCTCCGCCAAGGCTGACAGGTTGGCGCGCGAGACCGAGACGGAGCCTCCGGTCTCGGCCAGGTCGACGTCCACCGCCGTCAGCGCTCGGGTCGGCTGCACCGTCAGGGTCACCCCGTCGGGTCGGACATGCTCAGCGGCGATCGCCGCCGCCTGGGCCGCGTCCGCCAGTTCCCTGGCCTCGTCACCCGTCGTCCACAGCTTGAAACCGAGATCGGTCAGCTGCTGTTCGACAGTCGGCGCGGCGGACAGCAGCCCCGGCGTGGAGCCTGGAGCGAGCCCGGAAAGCCGCAGCGCCGCCGGTTTCTCCCGGACGGGTTCGGCCACGACCTCGACCTGCAGCCGCTCTCCCACATGGGGTGCGGCGGCGAGGCCGCGCAGGCGCAAGGCGCCGCCCGGGCCGCCGAGCTCCAACCGGGCCAGGCCCATGCGCTCGGACACCGCCTCCACCCGCGCCGCGTAGCGTGCGCCCAGGCGAGGCGTTATGTCGTCCTCACGCCAGATCAGCAGTCGCTCTGGCGAGCCGTCCAGCATCACCACGGCGCGGACTTCGCCCGGCGCGCGGTCGAGGAAGGCGCACCGCTCGGCCATCACCTTCGCCAGCCCCGCCCCTGCAGCAGGTTCAGCGTCTCATAGAGCGGCAGGCCGACCACGGCGGAATAGGAGCCTTGCAGGTCCATGACGAAGGCCCCCGCCCGACCCTGGATCGCGTAGCCTCCGGCCTTGCCCAGCCCCTCGCCGCTTTCGACATAGGCGTCGATCTCCTGCAGCGTCAGGCGCTTGACGTGCAGCCGGGTGTCGACCCTCCGGTACGCGGGAGCTGTATCCGGGCCGCTGACGGCGACCGCTGTGTGGACGCGGTGCGCCCGCCCGCCGATCAGCTCCAGGCAGCGGCGGACCTCCCCATCCGTCTCCACCTTGGGCAGGACGCGCCGGCCGACCGCCACCACCGTGTCGGCGGCGAGCACCAGGGCGTCCGGCCGGCGGACGGCCACCAGCGCAGCCTTGGCGAGGGCGAGCCGCACGGCCAGGCGCGCGGGAAGCTCGTCGGGAAGGGGCGTCTCGTCCAGCTCTGCCGGATCGCAGGCCTGCGGCTCGATGCCGATCTGGCGCAGCAGGGCCAGTCGACGCGGGCTGGCGCTGGCGAGCACGAGCGGCCGCCCTTCCCTGGCGCTCATCCGCCAAAGCCCTGCAGGGCGGGGAAACGCGCATCCAGACGGCGGCCCAGCTCGGCGCGCAGGTTGCGGAAGGCGGTGAGGCGCTGCTCGCGGGAGCCGACCTCCAGCGTCGGGTCATAGATGGGCCAGTACTCCAGCTCCACCGCGCGCCCGCGGCCGAGCTCGCCCGCGCGGTGATGGGCCTCGGGCGTGAGGGAGATGACCAGATCGAAGGAGTCGTCCTCCAGCTCGTCAAAACCCTTAGGCTGGTGTCCGCTCAGGTCCAGCCCGACCTCGGCCATCACGGCTGCGGCGAAGGGGTCCACCGAGTCGGCGGGCTTCAGCCCGCAGCTGTCCACGAAGACCCGCGCCCCGAGGCGCTGGCGCAGCAGCGCCGCCGCCACGGGCGAGCGCACCCGGTTCAGGTTGCAGGCGAACAGCACCGCGTCAGGCAGCGTCGCCACTCAAGGCCGCCGCTGCAGGGCGCAGATCAAGGTGAACAGCCGCCGCGCGGTGTCGAAATCCACCGCGATCTTGCCCTCCAGCCGCTCGCGCAGCTTCTCGGAGCCTTCGTTGTGCAGGCCGCGCCGGCCCATGTCGACGGTCTCGATCTGGGCTGGGGCGGCGTGGCGGATGGCGTCGTAGTAGCTCTCGCAGATCATGAAGTAGTCGCGGATGATGCTCTTGAACGGCGTCATCGAGAGCAGGTGGCGCCGCTTGAAGCCCTGGCCGGTGATGTCGAGGGCCAGGCGGCCGTCCTGGAGCGATATCTTCAGCGCGTAGGGGCCGTCCGCCGCGCCTTCGGGCTGGAAACTGTTCTCCTCCAGCAGGTCGAAGATGGCGACCTGGCGCTCATGCTCCACATCGCGCGTGGCCGGGGCAAGCGACAGCTCGTCGATGTCGATCGACGCCAGCCTGTGATCGCCTGCGGTCATTCGGCGGCGTGGGCGTGCCCGAACCCCTCCTGCTCGATCTCGGACGTCAGGCGCAGGGCGGCCGAGCGGGCGTGTGCGGGCAGGCCCTCGGCCTCGGCCAGCACACGCGTGTGCGGCCCGAGGATGGCGAAGGCGGCCGGGTCGCAGCGTACGATCGAGGTGCGCTTCAGGAAGTCATAAACCGACAGGCCGGAGGAGAAGCGCGCCGCACGGCTGGTGGGCAGCACGTGGTTTGAGCCCGCCACGTAATCACCGATCGCCTCTGGCGTGTGGCGGCCGAGGAAGATGGCTCCGGCGTGACGCACCCTGTCCGCCAGCCGCTCGGGCTGGTCCAGGGCGAACTCCACGTGCTCCGGCGCGATGAGGTCGACCAGGGCGGGCGCGGAGTCGAGCGGCGCGATCACGAGGGCGCCGTGGTCGCGCCAGGCGGCGACGGCGACCTCGCGCGTGGCGAGGCTTGCCAACTGGCGCTGCACCGCCTGCTCCACCGCCGCGGCGAAGGTGGCATCGTCGGTGATCAGGATGGACTGGGCGTCGGGGTCGTGCTCGGCCTGGGACAACAGGTCGGCCGCGATCCAGTTGGGGTCGTTGTCGGCGGTGGCGACCACCACGATCTCCGACGGGCCGGCCAGGGCGTCGATGCCAACCACGCCGTAGAGCCGCCGCTTGGCTGCCGTGACGTAGGCGTTGCCGGGCCCCACGATCTTGTCCACCGGCCGGATCGGGCCGGCTCCGTAGGCAAGGGCGGCGACGGCGTATGCCCCGCCGAGCTTCCAGATCTCGGTGACGCCGGCCTCGTGCGCCGCCGCCAGCACGGCCGGTTCGACGCGGCCGGGGGGCGTGACCATGGCGATACGATCGACGCCCGCCACTTGGGCCGGCACGGCGTTCATGAGCACGGTGGAGGGATAGGCCGCCCGGGCGCCGGGCACATAGACGCCCACCGATTCGAGCGCAGTCCATCGCCAGCCGAGCTCAACGCCTGCGGCGTCGGTGAAACGGGCGTCGGCGGGACGCTGGCGCCGGTGATAGTCACGGATGCGCCCGGCGGCGAAGGCGATGGACTCGCGCACCTCCGATGAGCAGGCGGCTACGCCAGCTTCGATCTCCTGAGGCGTGACCCGCAGGGTGTCTGCGGTCAGCTCGGCCCGATCGAACCGACGGGCATAGTCCAGAACAGCCTCCAAACCACCGGTACGCACGCCCTCGATGATGGCGCTGACCGCAGCGTCGACGTCGGACGGCGAACCTCGCGGTTCGTTCAGGAAGTCACGGAAGGCGGACGCGAAACTCGGATCGGCGGCGTCGAAGCGGCGCATGATCAGATGTCTTCGACGGCGGCCAAGGACATGCCGGCCATGTGGTCAGGCGCGCGGGTCGCCGGCCAGGCCTCCGAGACGTCGGCCAGCACCGCGTCGATGCACTCAACCTCCGCGGCGAGATCGCCGCCATGGGAGAAACGGATCAGCACCTGACCACCGGGCGCCTCGCCCGCCTCGAACCCCAGCGCCAAGCAGGAGACCAGGGCGCCCGGGTCCTCGCTGGCAAGGCCGCGCTGGCGCACCCGGGTCACGTCGCCGAACTGCAACGCAGCGACGACGCGCTCGCCGCAGGAGCCCTCGGCGCCCTCCCAGCGATAGCGGTTGAACATGATGGTGAGGGTGCGGGCCCTTGGCTCGTAGCGGATGTCGCCCACGTGGGCGATGGCGTCCTGCAGCGCCGCGGACAGAATTTGTAGATCGTCCTCGTCCTGGGCCAGCAGGCGCAGGGAACGGCAGGGATCGGACACCTCGTCGCCCATGCTCAGCCCTCCTCATCGTCCGAAAGACGTCGGATGCGCGCGCCACAGGCGGACAGCTTGGCCTCAAGCCGCTCGAACCCGCGATCCAGATGATAGACCCGGTTGACGACCGTGTCGCCTCGCGCGGCGAGGCCCGCGATCACCAGGCTGACGGAAGCGCGGAGGTCGGTGGCCATGACCTGCGCGCCTTCCAGCCCGCCCACGCCCCTCACCCGCGCCTCTCCGCCCGAGACGGTGATGTCGGCTCCGAGCCGGCTTAGTTCGGGCGCGTGCATGAAGCGGTTCTCGAAGATGGTCTCGCGGATCACGCTCTCGCCGTCGGCCAGCGTCATCAGAGCCATGAACTGGGCCTGCAGGTCGGTGGCGAAACCGGGATAGGGATCGGTGGAGAGATCCACCGCCCTCAGGCGGGCTCCGTTGCGCTTCAGGGTACACGAGCCATTGCCGCGGGTGACCTGGACGCCGGCCTCCTCCATCTTGTCCAGCAGGATGGCGATGTGGTGCGGGCGCACGCCGGTGAGGGTCACCTCGCCTCCCGCCATGCCGGCGGCCATGGCGTAGGTTCCGGCCTCGATCCGATCGGGCACCACGGCGTGGGTGGCCCCGTGCAGGTGCGCCACGCCGGTGACGCGGATGGTCGGCGTCCCCGCGCCGCAGACCTTGGCGCCCATGGCGTTCAGGCAATCGGCGAGGTCCTCGATCTCCGGCTCGCAGGCGGCGTTGGAGATCACCGTCTCGCCCTCGGCCAGCACGCAGGCCAGCAGGGTATGCTCGGTCGCGCCCACCGAGACGAAGGGAAAGCTGATCTCGGCCCCCTTCAGCCCGCGCGGAGCCTGGGCGTAGACATAACCCTCGTGCAGGTCGATCGAGGCGCCCAGGGCCTCCAGCGCCTTGAGGTGCAGGTCGACCGGGCGAGCTCCGATGGAGCAGCCGCCGGGCAGGCTCACCTTGGCGTGCCCGGTGCGCGCGATCAGCGGCCCAAGCACGTTGAACGAGGCCCGCATCTTGCGCACGAGGTCGTAGGAGGCGAAGGCGCTGACGATCTCGGGCGTGTGCAGCACGGTCTCAGGGCCCGCGCCGTTCTGGCTCTCGGTGACCTCGGTCCCCAGCCGATGCAGCAGGCGGCCGAGGAAGCGGGTGTCGGCCAGGCGCGGCATGTTGGTGAGGCGCAGCGGCTCGTCGGAGAGCAGGCTCGCGGCCATCAGCTTGATGGCCGAGTTCTTGGCGCCGCTGATGGGGATCTCACCCTCCAGCTGCGCGCCGCCGGTGATGGCGATCTGGTCCATGCGACGTCTGCTCCAGAAGGCGGTGGTTTCTACAGCAGCGCGGGGCGGGCGCAAGGTTGGCGCGGAGGCGAAGCTTCATCCTCCCCCGCGCAGCGGGGGAGGTGGCGCGGCGCGCTAGCGCCGTGACGGAGGGGGCTTGTAGAGCGCCGCGGCCTGGCGGGTGACGCCATCTGCGATGGCTCCTGCGTTGGTAAGGACCTCGGAGGCGGGAATGCGGACGATCATCAAGCCTTGGGCCGACAGCCACGCATCGCGCGCTTCGTCGCGGGCGGGTCGATCTCCGAGGTTGTGAGCCCAGCCGTCGACCTCGACAACGAGCTTCGCCGCCGGACAGTAGAAGTTCAGCACGTACGGGCCGAAGGGATGCTGGCGGCGGAAACGGGGCAGACCTCCGCTGGTGTCCGCATGTGTTGCCAGAGTGCGACCTCCGGCGGCGTCATCTCGCGACGGAGGCGCTTGGCTGATGACAGGGTGCGTTCGCCGGTTCTCATCCGTTTGCACCCTACGAGCCCCCTCCACCGGGCTTCGCCCGGTCCCCCTCCCCCGCTGCGCGGGGGAGGATAAGATCGCCCTCTCTGCCCACAAAGTCCTGGACGAACTCCGGGCGGTCGCCGTCCTCCAGCGGGTCTTCGTCCTCAGCCTTCGCCGCACCTGGCGTCGGCATGCTGAAGCCTGGCGGCAGGTCGAGGCTCAGCAACCCCGCGGCCTTCATCTCCGCCATGCCGGGCAGGTCGGCCATCGAAGCCAACCCGAAGTGCTCCAGGAAGGGATCGGTGACGCCGTAGGTCACAGGCCTCCCCGGCGACCGCCTGCGGCCCCGCATTCGCACCCAGCCGACCTCCAGCAGGACGTCGAGCGTGCCGCGGCTGAGGCTCACGCCGCGGATGGCGTCGATTTCGGCGCGGGTGACAGGCTGGTGGTAGGCGATTATGGCCAGGGTCTCCATGGCGGCGCGAGACAGGCGGCGTGGCTCCTCGCGCCGATCCTGCAGCAGGGGCGCCAGGTCCGGCGCCGTAGCGAAGCGCCAGCGGCCGCCGACGCACTGCAGCTGCACGCCCCTGTCGGCATAGCGCGTCACCAAAGTCGCCAGAGCGCCGACTACGTCGGCGTCGCCCAGCCTGGTCGCGAGGTCCTGCAGCGACAGCGGTTCGGCGGCGGCGAACAGCAAAGCCTCGACCTGACGTTCGAGCGCCAGCACGCTGAAGATCGCCTCCGTGCTCACGCCGCGCCGTTTGCGGTTGCGCGCAGGTAGAGGGCGGCGAAGGCCTGGACCTGGCGAAGCTCCAGCGCACCGTCGCGGGTCATCTCCAGGCCGGCTGAGAAGGTCGAGGCCAGGCAGGAGGCGCGGCTCGGCCCCTCCCCGTCCAGGCTCCCGCCCTCGGGGGCGACCTCCTCCAGCGGCGTCCAGGCCCGCAGGCGCGGCAGGAACTGGTGCAGTCTCTCCCGGGCCGCCTCCAGCGGGTAGGCCTCCACGCGCGCAGGCGGGTGGTACTGGGCGGCGAGCGGCCGCAGTCGGGCGCCCGCATAGGCGCTCATCAGATCGTAGAGGTCTGCCTTCAGGGCCAGGGCCGAACGCACGGTACGCTCCGCAGCCGCGCCGCGGGGGAACACGTCCCGGCCGAGCTGCGGCGAAACCTTCAGCGCCTCCGCCGCGCCGCGCATAGCGTCCAGCTTGGCCAGCCGAAAGGCGAGGGCCTCCGCAAGCTCCTCGGCCGGCGGCTCCTCGGACCCGTGCGCCTGCGCCTTGGGCAGCAGCAGGCGCGACTTCAGGTAAGCGAGCCAGGCGGCCATGACGAGGTATTCCGCCGCCAGCCCGAATCGCAGCCGCCGCTGGGTCTCCACGAAGGCCAGGTACTGCTCGGCCAGGCGCGCTATGGAGATCTGCAGCAGGTCGACCTTCTGGCCCCGCGCTAGCGCCAGCAGCAGGTGCAGCGGGCCCTCATAACCGTCGAGCGCCAGCACCAGCGCCTCGCCGGAGTGGGAGGCCTGTTCCGCGGCCTCGAAGTCGAGGGCGGGCTGGAACGGAAGGGTCACGGCGGCGTCACGCCAGGCCGGCGCGGGCGAAGATGTCCTGGCTGGCGGCGGCCTCGTGGCCGGCCAGGCCCAGCTCGTCCAGGCGGGCCTCGGCGGCGTTGGGGTCGAAAGGCTTGCTGCGGCGGGCAGGCGCACGGGCGTCGGCGGCCCGTTCGGCGGCGCGGCCCGCGAGGTCTCCACAGTGGTCCGCCACCGCACGAAGCTCCGCCATCAGGTCGCGCACCGGCTCGCCGACAAGTGCGCCGTTGCCGTGCAGGGCGACATCGCATCCGGCCTGCATTGTGCGGCGCGTCCGCTCGGCCAGGCTGCCGCCGAGCGCACGCATGGAGAGATCGTCCGACATCAGCAGGCCGTCGAAGCCGATGTGGCCGCGGATCACGGTGGAGATCGCCCGGTGCGAAAGGGTCACGCAGTCCTGCGGATCGACGGCGCGGTAGGTGACGTGCGCGGTCATGGCCATGGCTGCGTCGGCCAGAGCGCGGAAGGGCTGGAAGTCGGTCTCCTCCAGCTCGGCCAGCGAGGTGGAGACGACCGGCATGGCGTGGTGGCTGTCCAGCTCCGCCCGCCCGTGCCCGGGGATGTGCTTGATGACCGGGACGACGCCACCGGCCAGTAGTCCGTCCACAGCGGCCCGGCCGAGCGCGGCAACCTGCGCCACGTCAGCGCCGAAGGCCCGGTCGCCGACGACCCCGTGGCCCTTCGGGTGCAGCAGGTCCATGCAGGGCGCGCAATCCGCGTCGATCCCCAGCGACAGAAGCTCGTGGGCCAGCAGCCGGTGGTTCAGGGTCACCGCCTCCACGGCCTGCTCAGGGTCGCGCCCGTAGAGCTGGCCGAACAGCGCCGCCGGGCGCCGGAGCCTGGCCAGCGGCGGCTTCAGCCGCTGCACGCGGCCGCCCTCCTGGTCGATGAAGATCAGGGCGTTCGCGTCGTCGGCGGCTTCGCGCAAGCTGTCGTTCAGCCGGCGCACCTGGTCGGCGTCGACGATGTTGCGGGCGAACAGGATGAAGCCCCACGGCTTCACGTCGCGGAAGAAGGCGCGCTCCTCGGCCGTGACCAACTGACCTGCGCAGCCGAGGATGCAGGCGGCGGTCAAGCTAGGCTCAGCCCTTAACCAGGCAGGTCTTGCCCTTGGCCCTCAGCGCCTCGCAGAAGGCCTGGGCGTCGGCGCGGGTGGCGAAGCCGGACAGCCAGGTGCGGTAGAGCGTGGTCCCGTCCTTGTCGAGCGGCAGCACATGCTTGGCCTTGCCGCTCATTTTGCCAGGCAACGCGGAGGAGACATCCGCGTATCCCTTGTCCGCCAGGGCGCTGGAGGAGAAGGCGCCGATCTGCACCACCGACCTGCCGCTGGGTGCCGACGCGGCGGCGACGGAAGAGGTGACCAGGGCGCCGACAGGGTCGGTCGCCGCGAGCTTGGAGGCCTTGGCCTTGTGAGCAACGGCTCTGGCGGCCGCGGCGGACGCATCGTTGTCAGCGTCGGCAGCCTCGGTGCGGGTCGCTCCCGCGGCGGCCAGTTCCGACTCGTCGAGCTTGCCGCGGAGCGCCGGGTGGTGCAGCGGCGTGAGAGCGGCCGTCTTAGTCTCAGCTGTGCTGGTGTCGGCGCTCGTCGCGGTCTTGGTGACGGTCATCTTGTCCGAAGATGTCTTGCTGGCGGCCGACTGGGTCGTCGTCGACTTCGTCTCGGCCACAACGGTCTTCTTGGCCGGCGCGGCGGCGAGCTTGGCGGGGGAAGGCTCCACCGCCTGCTCGGTGGGCGTCGGCCGTCGCTCGATGTGGGTCGGCGCGGAAGGCTTGGCCAGCATGGCCACGGTGGCGGCGCTCGGCGCCGGGCGGGGCGCCGGCTGCTCGGCGGAAGGCGCGAACGTCGGCGCGGGCGAGGCGGCGATCGTGTTGGCGGCCAGGCTTGGCGCCGGCGACTCGCCGGCGTTGTAGACGTCCAGGCCGGACGAAGGCGCCGGCGCGTTGGCGGCGGTCTGGCTGGCGGGCGGCGGCGCGGTCTTCACCGCCATCACCGGCTCAC
>NZ_CAHJWH010000102.1 GCF_903642205.1 Caulobacter sp. S45
TAGGCGCCCGACGCGCCTGTGAAGGCCGCCAGCGCGGTGATGAAATCACGTCTCGTCGTCATTTGCTTCCTCGCCCGGTGGCATCACGTCCTAGCGGCGCCGTTCGGCGTAGGCGAAGGCGGCGACGCCGCACCCCGTCCCGTCGCGCACCTAAGCCCAAACCGGCGGCGCAAGGCGCCTGAAACGTAGTCGCACGGACACGCTTGGACACATCCGCCCACCCGGGCCTAGACAGCAGCCTTTTATCAGCCGCCGGCCAAGCCCTCATGAGCGACATCGACATCCGCCAGGCGCTGGTGGCCGACATCCCGAAGATCGAGGCCCTCATCGAGGCCTCGGTCCGTGGGCTCCAGGCCGGCGACTACGACCCGGACCAGATCGAGCGCTCGCTGCGGCTGGTGTTCGGGGTGGACCGCCAGCTGATCGCCGACGGCACCTACTACGTCATTAGCCAGGGGAGCCGCTTCGCCGCCTGCGGCGGATGGAGCTTCCGCCGCACCCTGTTCGGCGCGGACGCCATCCACAGCCGCGACGACGCGCCGCTGGAGCCCGGGCGCGAGCCGGCCAAGATCCGCGCCTTCTTCGTGGCGCCGGCCTTCGCGCGCCAGGGCCTCGGTACGCGCCTGCTCGCCGTCTGCGAGGCCGCCGCCGCCGCCCGGGGTTTCACCGCCTGCGAGCTCGGCGCCACCCTGACCGGCGAGCCGCTGTACGCCCGCCATGGCTACAGCGTCGTGGAGCGGCTCGACACGCCTCTCTCCGACGGCGTCACCCTGCCGATCGTGCGGATGGCGAAGCGCCTGGCCGGCGCTTAATCCAGCAGGTCCAACTCACGGGCTCAGGGCGCTTTCGCCGCCTGCACCTCGATCTCCACCATCGCGCCGGGGGCCGCGAGGCCCGCCACCTGCACGGTCGTGCGGGCGGGCTTGTTGGGCTGGGCCGCCGTGCCGAAGAACTGGGTGTAGCCGGCCATCATGCCGGGAAAGTCCATGTGGCCGCCCTTGGCCGGGTCGCCCGTCAGGAACACCCGCATCATCACCACGTCGCCCAGCCCCAACCCTTGCGCCTTCAGCAGCTCCTGGATGCGGCCGAGCGCGCCCACGGTCTGGGCCTCGGTGTCGCCCATGGAGGCGCCCGCCGCCGGGGCCGGTGCGGTGGTGCCGCTGATGTAGACGGTCTGCGCCCCCGCCGGCACGACCACCGCGCTGGAGATCGGGAAGCTGCCCGCAGACACCCGCACGATCGGGGCGGCCAGGGCTGGAGTGACCAGGCCTTGCACAGCCGCCAGGCTCAGCGACAGGGCGCACAGGCCGCGGGTCAGAGAAGCTCTCATGGGTGGTCTCCTGATCTTTGCGGCCGAGTACGGGCGGCCCTGCGCGCCGGGTCAATAGCCGTCGACGATCTTGTGCGGCCAGGGTCTCGCCGAGAGAGGGCGGCGGAGTCGATCTCTAGGACGCCCGAGCGTCTGCAAGCTTGGTAGGCGCCCACAAGTCATACGCGGAGAGGTCGCCATCTGACGGCAAAACAGGCGCCGTGACAGGATCGTGACCTCCGGGCGTTTTGTCACGTAGGTTCTGCGAAACGCCTCCCTCCATCTTGATGACCGAAGCACTTGGCGAAGCGAGGGGGCCGGCTTCAAGACGAGGAACGGTGCTCCGTCGGGAGAGAGCTGTAGCCGCTGGGCTGGCTTACGCGCCGGGTCGGCCGAAGAGCGCTCCAGACGGTGACCGCCGTCATAGGCCGAACAAAGGCGCAGGACTGAATTGCGCCGAAGAAGACGGGGAAGAAACGCGCGGGGCTTGTCCTAATGTTGGGGGTTATCCATGAGAAAGCTTCTCTGCGGTGTCAGTACGATAGCGTTGGTTTCGGTAGCCCAGTTGGCCCGCGCGCAGGATGCGCCTGCGTCGACGGCGCCCGGCGCGCCCGCCTCCGAGGCGAACGAGGTCATCGTCACCGGCACGCGCCAGACCGGCCTGCGCGCCGCTGACAGCGCCGCGCCGATCGAGGTCGTGAGCACCGCCGCCCTCACCCGCACGGGCGCCGCGGACCTGGCGATCTCGCTGGAGCAGAACGTCCCTTCGCTGAACATCAACACCACGGGCGGCGACATCGCCGCCCTGACGATCCAGGCGGCGCTCCGCGGCCTCAGCCCCAACGACACTCTGGTCCTGGTCAACGGCAAGCGCCGCAACTCCACGTCCGATCTGGTGATCGACACCGGCTCGCCGTTCACGGGGGCGGCCACGGTCGATCTCAGCTTCATCCCGCAACAGGCCATCGACCACGTCGAAGTCCTGACCGACGGCGCCGCGGCCCAGTACGGCACCGATGCGGTCGCCGGCGTGATCAACATCATCCTGAAGACCTCCAACCACGCCGGCGTGATCGACGGCACCGGCGGCGAGTATTACGAGGGCGACGGCGCCTCGGGCGACATCCAGCTCAACAAGGGCTTCAACATCCTCGACAAGGGGTTCTTCAACGTCACCCTCGAGCAGCGCTATCACGCCGACAGCGTGCAGGGCCTGGGCGACGGCCGGGTGCAGAATCCAGATGGTTCGCCGCTGGCGGGGCTCACCTCGCCCACGTCCAATGTCGTCAACGCGCAGAACTATCCCAAGGAAAACCAGCTGAACGGCGATCCGGAGTTCGACCTCTGGAACGGGTTCTGGAACGGCGGCTACAAGCTGACGGACGACATCGAGGTGTACACCTTTGGCAACTACAGCAGCCGGATCGCCGAGCATTACGAGAACTACCGCGTTCCGACCAAGGTCAGCGGCGTCACCTCCACCGGCGCTACGGTCTACCCGTTCCCGAACGGGTTCGATCCACAGGAGAAGATCAACGAGACCGACTACTCGGCCACCGGCGGTATCCGCGGCCAGACCGCGGGGTTCCACTGGGACCTGTCGGGGACGTACGGCGAGGACGTCAACAACATCTACGTCGTTCACTCGGCCAACGCTCAGCTGTACCCCGTCCTGCAGGCAAACTCCGCCACGGCCATCACGCCCCAGACCAGCTTCGACAACGGCAAGTTCAAGACGACGGAATCGACCTTCAACCTCGACATCACCAAGAACATCGACGTCGGCTTGGCCACCCCGCTCAATGTCGCCTTCGGCGGCGAGCAGCGCCACGACACCTTCTCGATCTTCGCCGGGGAGCCGAACTCCTACTATGGCGCGGGCGCCCAGTCCTTCGACGGCTACACGCCGCTGGACCAGGGCACGCACGGACGGACCAACTACGCCGGCTACATCGACCTGGCGGCCGACGTCATCACCCACCTGCACGTCGATGTCGCGGGCCGCTACGAGCACTACAGCGACTTCGGCTCCACCGAGGTCGGCAAGGGCACGGCGCGCTACGACTTCAATCCCATGATCGCGGTGCGGGGCACGTTCAGCACCGGCTTCCGCGCGCCGAGCCTGGCGGAGGAGTACTACTCCGGCACCAATGTCAGCCCCTATTCGGCCGACGTGGTGCTGCCGCCGAACTCCAGCGCAGCGACGGTCGCAGGCTTCAAGCCGCTGGGACCCGAGAAGTCCACCAACATCAGCGTGGGCTTCGTGGCCCACCCGCTGCCCAAGCTTCAGTTCACCGTGGACTACTACAACATCCACATCCGCCACCGCATCCTGGAGACCGGCTTCATCTACGGCACCGAGACGGTGGGCAACTCGCTGGGCTCAGAGATCGTCACCGTCTCGCCAACCGTACTGAACGCGATCGCCGCCAAGGGCGTGACGCTGGACTCCGGCCTCAGCTACACGGGCATTTCGACCTTCGCCAACGCGGCCAACACCCGGACCGAAGGCATCGAGGCGACCGCCAACTACGCCTCCGACTTCGGCGAGTTCGGCCACGTCGACTGGTCGCTGGGCTTCAACTACAACGACACCAAGATCACTGAATTAGACGACCTGCCGGCGGTCGACCAGAACGCCACCTACGGCCAAGTCTCGATCCTCACGCCCAACGCCCTGACCGCGCTCACCACCGCCACGCCGAAGGAAAAGGCGATCCTCGACGCGCTGTGGACGTGGAACAAGTTCGTCGTGAACCTGCGCGAGACCATCTACGGATCGAGCTCGCAATACTCGGCGAACAACAACGTATTGGAGACGATCGGCGCGACGCCCATCACCGACCTCGACATCGGCTACAAGTTCACGCCGCAGCTGAAGGTGAGCGTGGGGGCCAACAACCTGTTTAACCACTTCCCACCCGCAGCGCGCGGGGTCTCGGGCGGCTTCCCGAGTGCGGGGGGCGTGGTGTTCAACGTGCCGTACGCGTTCTCGCCCTTCGGCATCAACGGCGGCTACTACTACGGCCGGGTGACCTTCAGCTTCTGACCCTCACGGGCGCTGGGCCGCGCCTTCGAGCGTGTCCAGCGCCTGGGCTTCCACCGGAGCCCACACCGGCGTCACGGCGTCAATAACCTCCGCGTGCTTGCGCCACTTCTCCGCGTCCGGCGCCGAGACGGTGTGGCGGGCGATCGGCAGGCTGGCGCCGAGCCGCCGGTCCCAGCCGAGGTCCAGGGCTTTGCAGAGGCGGGAGACCTCCGCCTGCGGATCGGCGACGAAGGCCTCGTAGCGGATCGGCCGCCAGCGCTGCGGCGGCAGGGCGGCGAGGTCGTCCAGGATAACGCGCGTGGTGGCGGCCCACTGCTCGGCCACGATGCGCTCCAGCGGGGCGCCGACCAGCTGGCGCCAGCCGGGGATCAGCAGCAGGGACCAGGCGGGCCCGGTCCAGCCCGGAAGCTGCGGATAGGTCCGGAACCCGCCCGACGACCACGCCTCGATCATGCTGGCCAGGGTCGCCCGCGCATCGCGGTGCAGATAGACGAAGCGCGCCTCGGGGAAGGCTGCGGCCAGGAAGGGTATCCGCAGAGCGTTCTTCGGCGTCTTCTCCAGCATGCGCACGGGCCCTTCGCCCGGCCTGCCGCCGCTACGGTCGCGGAGCGCCGCGCGGAACCGCTCCCGCAGCTGCGCCACCGTGTCCGGATCGGCGTCGGCGGCGGTGAGCCGGTTCGACTCCCAGCCGTGCGCCGCCGGCGCGATCTTCGCGATCGCCTCCATCAGGCCGTGGGACTCGCCGCCGATCGTGTACAGGCCGGGCGCCGCCGACACGGTCTCGAACAGCAGGGTCGATCCCGACCGCGGCGGGCTGACGATGAAGACCGGCCGGCGGAACAGGGGGTCGGAGCGTCCGGAGACGATCGCGGGCGCAGCCGAGCGTGCGGGCTCCGACGGCGCGCCGCGGTCATCCCCGTCCATGATCGCGCCGGCGTCGCTGAGCGCGCCGTTGAAGATCAAGGCCTGCAGGCAGCGGCCGAGTGGCATCCGGTTGTTCAGCCCGACCGCCTCCACGCCCTGGCCCTCCAGCTTACGCCAGGTGCGGTCCAGAAGCTCCGCATAGCCGGCCCGGGCGTCCTCGTGGTCGCCGCTTTGCGCCCAGAGCGCGTGCCAGTTCACCCGCAGCCGGTTCAGGATGGGCGCGATCGCCGCCATCTGCGGCTGGCCCGGGGCGACCTCGCTCAGCAGGAAGCCCAGGTGGTCGCGAAGCTCCCAGGGCGTCATCACCGTCGGGGTGTTGCAGCGCTCGTAGGCCAGTTCGGGCGGTGGCCCGGTCCGGGCCGGCGATGGCTTCGGCGACCAGCCCGCGCGGGCCTCCCGCGGCGAGCGGCCGCCCTCGATCAGGTCGAGCAGGCCGTCGCCGCCGACGGTGTCGGCGACCAGGTGGATACGGGCGCGGGTGGCGTCGTTGTGGACGCTGTGCAGGCTCCAGGTGTCGAAGATCCAGCCCTCGCCCGCCGCCATGTTCACCTGCTGCCCGCCGCAGAGGAAGCGGACCGTCGGCTGGGTGACGATGGGCACGTGCACGCGCATGTGGTCGCGCCAGTAGTAGTCGGTGTCGACGTGGGCGGTGACCTCCGCGTCGCCGGACAGCCGCATCAGGCGCGAGCGCCCCCAGGTGGCGCCCAGATCGCCCAGCACCTGCATCAGGTAGGGGCAGGCGAGCAGGTGGGGCGTCGGCGCCATGGCCCCTGCCCGCGCGTCGCTCGACGGGTCGCCGTCGGTGGTGATCAGCGGCAGGGCGTGGTTGCCGGGGAAGGCCTTGGGATGCGGCCGCCAGGCGCTCTCGGGAATGACCGCAATCTCCTCGGCAAGGCGGTCGGCGTCGAACAGGATCGGGAGTTGCAGGAACCGGACCCTGAGCTTCATCGATGCCTCCCAAAAGCCGCTTGCCGCCCGTTTCCACGATCCTGCGGGTGATGGCGTCGGACGACCAGCCTTGTCAAAGCGGTCTCGGCGCGATCCTGGGCTCCCGCCAGGTCTCAAGCGTCGACCCGAGCGCGCCCTTCAGCGGGCCGAGCCAGGGCTCGTAGTGTCGCCACTGGTCCAACCCGCCACGGAAGATCGGGCGGCGGACCTGCTCGGAGCTGACCGTCTTCACCGCCCGCTCGGTCTCGTAGAAGCGCAGGCATGCCGGATCGAACTCCAGGCCGCAGGCGGCGAGCAGGCGGCGAACCTGCGCCTCGGTGTCCTCCACCAGGTCCTCATAGATCACCCGGCAAACCCGACCGGGCAGGACCACGTCGAAGTGGGCCATCAACTCGACATAGTCGCGGTAGTAGCGCCCCAGCTCGTCCAGGTCGTAGGAGAAGGACTGCCCTTGGGCGAAGTGCTGCTTGAACACCGAGAACCCGGCGCCGAGGGGATGCCGGCGCATGTCGATGATCCGGGCCTGCGGCAGGATCAGGTGGATCATCCCGATGTGCAGGAAGTTGTTCGGCATCTTGTCGATGAAGCGGGGACGTCCAAGCTTCCGGTGGATCCGCGTCGCCTGCAGATACCGGGCGCCCAGCTCGCCTAGGCGCGCTGTGGAGACCGTTGGGAGGGCGTCGAGCGGTTCAGTCGCGCCGCCTGCGACCTCTCCCAGGCTGCGGGCGATCAGCCCGATGTCGGGAAGCTCCATCGTGCCTTCCACCTGCGGATGGCTGGCCAGGATTTGCTCCACCAGGGTAGAGCCGGACCTTGGCAGCCCCACCACGAAGATCGGGTCGTCCGCCGCGTCGCCTGCGGCCGCCCGCGCGGCGAAGAAGGCCGGGGTGAACAGGGCGCGGGCCTTGTCCAGATCCGCGGTGGTCTTCTCCGCCGAGTAGCGGACCTGCCGGCGCTGCAGCTTTGCCCCCGCCGCGTAGTGCTCGAACGATCCGGCATACTCGCGCCGGTCCTCAAGCGCCTTGCCGAGCGCATAGTGCAGGTGAAGGCGATCCGCCTTCGGCAGGTCGGGGCGGCCGAGCTGCCCGCCGATCGCGGCCACCTCCTGGTCCGAGAAAGAGGCGAGCTTGAGGTTGGCCAGGCTCCAGTAGGCGTCGCCCAGCCCCGGGGCCAGGGCGATGCAGCGCCTGTAGGCCTCCACCGCCTCCTCGAACCGTCCCACCGTGCGCAGCGCATGACCGTGGTTCAGCCATATCCTCGGCTGGTCGGGGAAGTCGGCCAGCAGGCCGCGATAGAGCCGGTCCACCTCGTCCAGATCGCCTACCAGGCTGAGACAGGCGGCGAAAAGGTTGCGATAGGCAGGATCGGCCGGATCGCGGGCCAGCAGTCGTTCCAGGTGCGGCAGGGCCTCGGCCGCCTTCTGCTGCTGAAACAGTATGCCGGCCAGGGTGAAGCGGGCGCCGTCGAACGCCGGATCGAGCGACAGGGCGTGACCCAGCACGACCTCGGCGTCGGCGGCCCGGCTCAGCAGCCCTAGCGTCTCGCCCATCAACTGCAGGGCGGCCAAGTCCTGCGGCGCTTCGGCCAGGTGGGCGCGCAGCAGGGCCTCCGCACGTTCCGGAGCCTCGGCGGCCAGGGCGTCGCAGGCCTCCTTCAGCCGTGGGAGCTGCAGCGTGGCGCGGCGGTGCTCGGCGAAAGCCGCCTCCGATCCCTGCACGTCGCCCGCCTTGAACAGCGCGTCGCCAACCGCGCGCCAGGCCTCGAGGAAGTCGCGGTTCAACGAGACGGCATGGCGCAGCGCCGCCACGCCGCCCGCCCGCTCGCCTGATCCGAGCCGCGCCAGACCCAGCTCGTAATGGGTGCGCGCTGCACCGGCATGGGCCCTGGCCAGCGGCTCCAGCAGGACGAGCGCACCGGCATGGTCGCCCCGCCTGCGTCTGGCCGACGCCAGGATCAGCAGGGCGCGCGGATCGTGCGGCGCACCCCTGAGGATCGTCAGGGCGCGCTGTTCCGCCAGCGCCGGCGACGTGGCCAGCAGGCGGGCCGCGTCTTCGATGGCGGCGGCGCTCGATCCCGCCCGCCCCTGCGCCATTGCGCCCACCCTCGCAGCTCGCCCTCGTCCCGCCCTTCCAAGCGGGAAACCGGAGGCCCGTCAACGTGCGCCCCCGCGACGACGGCGTCGCGACAGGGTTACGCGACGATTGACAGCCGCCCGGGAGCCAAGAACAAAGGCCCACGGACCGTGGGGACGGTGATGCAGGGGTTCAGGCGTGGCGCGGCCGCGCTGGCCGCGGGCGCCCTCGTGCTGGGCGGGCGCATCCGCAGCATCGGCTACAATAGCAGGAATCCGAGCTACGACAGCGATCTGATGGCCGTCCATCCCTCTGTGGTGCTGCACAAGGCGGCGTGCGCCCGATGACCGTCGTGCGCGGACGCAGGTTGGCGCTGGCGGCGACGGCGGCGCTCGCCCTGACCACGGCCGCCGGCGCGCTGAAGGCTGAGCCCGATCCGACCGCTGGCATGGTGCGGCTGCAAGGCGCCTACGCCAACGCCGAATACGGCTTCCGCTTTAGCACACCGTCCGGGACGACGGTCCTGCGCGCGCGAGCGCCCGCACCCAACCACGGCGGCCTGGTCCTGCTCGGGCCAGGACGACGCATCGAGGTCTCCGCCGCCTTTGACGCCCCCGGCTACGGCTCTACCGCAGCCCTGCTGGCCGCCCGGCTCCCGGCCACGACCGCGACGCCCGTCCGCCCGCGCCCCGCACGCCTAGGCGGCCGCGCCGCGGAAGCGGCCACCTACCGAAAGGGGGCGGAGGTCCACCTGCTGGTGGTGCGCCACGAAGGCGACCCCGACACAGGCATCAACTACACCGCCGAACTCACCTCCACGTTCGCCGCGGCGCCGACGGACCGCGCCGCCTTCGCCCGCCTCCTCGCCACCTTCCGCTTCACGCCGCGCGAGTAGCTTCTCCTCCCTTGCGGCACGCGGGGGAGGTGGCGCGGCGGCGATAGCCGCCCTGACGGAGGGGACGTCGCCGCCGCTGCGGGTTGAGGCAAGCCGTCCACCGTCGCCCGCCCCCTCCACCCCACGTCGTGGGGTCTCCCTTTCCCGCTTGCGCAGGGGAGGAGAAGCAATTCGCTCTTGCTTGGGCCAGCCCGGTGTTCGACGCGCCGCAGGCAGTCGGACTCCTGCGAGACGCCCGGCGTGCCCTGCGCCCACCGCGCGGCCATCGCGCGCAGGGCGGTCAAGGGCGAACAGCGAAGGGTCGTCGGCGGACGCGCCCGAGCACGATGGCCTTGTCTCAAAACTACTCCTCGGCGAAGAAGTCTTCGTCCACTCGCTTCACAGCAATGGTGCGGCTTACACGAACTCCTACCCCATGTTCGACTAGCAGTTCGGCCAGCCGCTCCCCGTCAATCAAAATCACCCGTTGCGGAATATGGCGTACGTACTCGGTCGCATGTCCGCTGAAAGTCGATGTCGTTACAAATACACCTTTAGTCGCGCCAAGCCCAACAAGGCTGCCGACGAAACCCTGAACCTCGGGACGGCCGACGGACACGTGTGGAGCATACCGCTTCGCCTGTACATAGATGCGATCCAGTCCCAGACGGTCCTCGTCGATCACGCCGTCGACCCCTCCGTCACCACTCTTGCCGAGGTTCAACGCGGCACGATCATGAGTGCCGCCGTACCCCATGGCGACCAGAAGCTCGACAATTAGCTGTTCGAAAAAGGCGGGGCTCTGACCTAGCACGCGTTGCAGTAGGTCGGCCTTTAACGCTGCGTGAATGGCAGAGTAGGCCACGTCGATCTGTTCTTCCGGTGTCGCTTCGGACGCCACCAGGACACTTGCCTCCGGCTCTTCCTTGCTATTGATCGGAGCGTGTCGCTCATACTGAGCATAGTATTGGTCAAAAGACGGAAAGGTCTTTAATACGCCTAGATTAATGATGCTGGGGTTTCTAGCGAGTAGAGCACGACCTGTTTTGCTGGCAACGAAACGTCCGCGGCTTGGGCTGTCGATCAGGCCCGCTTTGCCCATATAGAACTTGGCCCAGTGAATGCGATTGTGAAGAAGGCGCTGTCGCCCACTTGGCAACATCTCCTCGCACTCCGCCTCCGACAAACCAAGCTCTTTAGCGATCCTATTTGCGGCATCGGGCACGCGAGTTTCACCGTCGGCGGCGGCGCGAAGAACCGGAAGCATGAGCGTTTGGTAATCTGGGATCGCCAACTCGTTTCCTTTGGCAGCAATTCTGGCAAGTCCGCAGTGGTGTCCGCAGTGGTGTCCGAAGTGGTGTCCGCAGTTTTCACTGCGTCGATCGCCAACTTCAACCCGTAGCAGTCGTATCCATGCTCGACAGAGATTAGCTGTGGACAACGAAAAAAGCCGCCGCCGGATCACTCCGACGGCGGCTCATAATCCAGACGCCAGCAGCCGAAGCCGCAGCGCTTACCCTACTCCAGGATCTTCGCCACGACGCCCGCGCCGACGGTGCGGCCGCCTTCGCGGATGGCGAAGCGGAGCTTTTCTTCCATGGCGATGGGGGTGATCAGCTGGACTTCGAGTTCGGCGTTGTCGCCCGGCATGACCATCTCCACGCCTTCCTTCAGCTTCACGATCCCGGTCACGTCGGTGGTCCGAAAGTAGAACTGGGGACGGTAGTTGGTGAAGAAGGGGGTGTGGCGCCCGCCCTCCTCCTTGGTCAGGATGTAGGCTTCGGCCATGAACTTGGTGTGCGGGGTGATGGAGCCCGGCTTGCACAGCACCTGGCCGCGCTCGACGTCTTCACGCTTGGTGCCGCGCAGCAGGATGCCGACGTTGTCGCCCGCCTCGCCCTGGTCGAGCAGCTTGCGGAACATCTCGACACCCGTGCAGGTGGTCTTCTGGACGGGGCGGATGCCGACGATCTCGACCTCCTCGCCGACCTTGACGATGCCGCGCTCGATCCGGCCGGTGACCACCGTGCCACGGCCGGAGATGGAGAACACGTCCTCCACCGGCATCAGGAACGGCTTGTCCTTGGGGCGCTCCGGCTGGGGGATGTAGTCGTCCACCGTCTTCATCAAAGCGATGACGGCGTTCTCGCCGATCTCGGGGGTCTTGCCCTCGACCGCGGCCAGGGCCGAACCCTTGGTGATCGGGATGTCGTCGCCGGGGAAGTCGTAGCTCGACAGCAGCTCGCGCACTTCCATCTCCACCAGCTCCAGCAGCTCCTCGTCGTCGACCATGTCGACCTTGTTGAGGAACACCACGAGCGCCGGCACGCCGACCTGGCGGGCGAGCAGGATGTGCTCGCGGGTCTGGGGCATGGGGCCGTCGGCGGCGGAGCAGACCAGGATCGCACCGTCCATCTGGGCGGCGCCGGTGATCATGTTCTTCACATAGTCGGCGTGGCCGGGGCAGTCGACGTGGGCGTAGTGGCGGTTGGCCGTCTCGTATTCCACGTGGGCGGTGTTGATGGTGATGCCGCGCGCCTTTTCTTCCGGCGCCGCGTCGATCTCGTCGTACTTCTTGGCGACCGCACCGCCGGACTTGGCCAGCGTCATGGTGATCGCCGCCGTCAGCGTGGTCTTGCCGTGGTCGACGTGACCAATGGTGCCGATATTGCAATGCGGCTTGTTACGTTGAAACTTTTCCTTGGCCATTTCTCTAGCTCCAGCCC
>NZ_CAHJWH010000103.1 GCF_903642205.1 Caulobacter sp. S45
GCCGACGGCGAGGCAACCCTGCCCGTCGGCGTGATCGCCACCTATGTCCAGGACGGCGAGATGCGCACCGACCAGTCGATCTACCGCCTGGGCTACGCCTGGCGGTCACGGCTGCTGGGCGGCCCACGCCTGGCGCTGCAGGGCGTGTCTCTGGTCCGCCGGAGCGTGCGGGGCGATCTCAGGACGTCCGTTGAAGCCGCCTGGCGGCGGGGTGGCCAGGGCTGAGCCAGACCGCCGCTAGCTGCCCGTCTCGGCCTTGAGGCTGGCTTCCCCCCGATGCATCGGATCGGGGAAGGGTTCGTCCTGGGCGGCGAACTGCAGGGAGACGGAGTTGATGCAGTAGCGCAGCCCGGTCGGCCTGGGCCCGTCGGGAAAGACGTGGCCCTGGTGGCTGTCGCAGCGCGCGCAGCGGGTCTCGGTCCGCGTCATGCCGTAGCCGCGGTCCACGATGGCCCGCACGTGTTCGTCGTCATAGGGCGTGGTGAAGGAGGGCCAGCCGGTGCCGCTCTCGAACTTGGCCTGGGCGCGAAACAGCGGCAGCCCGCAGAGCCTGCAGCAGTAGGCGCCCGCCTTCTTGTTGTTCAACAGGCCGCCGCAGAAGGGCGCCTCGGTGCCGTGGTTCAGCAGCACGCGCTTCTCCTCGCCGGTAAGCGCCGCCTCCAACGACTGGCGCTCCTGGGGCGACGGCGGGGTAAGATCGAAGCCCGAGGCGGAGCGGTGGGCGGCGTGCATCGCTTGGGTCCCGTCAGGCGTCATCTCGGCTCCTCGCAATCGGCGAGCATCCGATATAGGTGCGTTTACGCCGCTTCACCATTAACGGCTCGGTCAAGCTCCCGGGCTAGATTGGAGCAGAATCGGGTCGCTGTCCGTAGCGCCCGCGGGGGCGGACCATGCCGATGTCGGTGTCAGACCTGGACGCCAGCCTGCGCGCCGCCTTCCCTGACGCCGACATCTCGATCGACGACTTGGCCGGCGACGGCGACCACTACCGCGCCCGCATCGTCAGCGACGTCTTCAAGGGGCTGTCCCGGGTGCGCCAGCACAAGCTCGTCTACGCCGCGCTCGAAGGCCGCATGGGCGGCGAGCTGCACGCCCTGGCGCTCGAGACCGCGGCGCGGGAAGGCTGAGGGCCATGCGCTACCGCCCCTACACCAGCACCGGGCTGTCCAGCTCGGCCATAACCCTGTCGCTGCGCGCGGGCCAGACGGCGGCGCAGGCCCACAGGCTGACCTGCGCGGCGCTCGAGCTGGGCGTCAACAGCTTCAGCTTTGCGGCCGGCGACATCGGTGCGGCCGAGGCGCTGAGGCAGGCGGTGGCGGTCGCGGGACGACGGGTGCTGATCGTCATGCTGCGGCTGGACCTGGACGGTCCGCCCTTCGAGCGTCAGGTGCGCACCGCGCTGGCCGCCAGCGGCGCAACCTACCTGGATGCCCTGATGCTGGACCAGCCTGCGCCCGGCGTCCTCACACGAAGCGAGTTGGCCGAACTTGAGGCGGTCCGCCAGGCGCGGCTGACGACCCGCTTGGCGCTTGCGGGCGACGCGCTGACCACCGACGAGTACCTTCCCAAGATCGACTTCGACGTGCTGGCCATCCGGTACAACATCTGTTCGGGCTGGCCGGAGCGGAACCTGCTGAAGCACGCCGCCCAGCGCGGCATGACCATCCTCGGCTACGGACCGCATATCGACGCCGCAGAGCCCACGCCGAGCGCCCCGGTGATCCGGGGCCTGGCCCGCCTGATCCGGCGGCCGCACATGGCCAGCCCCGAGGTCTACGCCTTCCTCGACCAGACACGCGGCTGGACCGGTCCGCAGATCACCTTGGGCTATGCCTTGACCGAACCCGGGTTGGCCAGCGTCATCGTCGAGCCGGACAGCCCGCAGACCCTGGAGAGCCTGGCGGAGGCGGTGGAGCGCGAACTGCCGGCCGGCGTCGCCGCCCAGATTGAGATCGCCCGGTTCGCCGCCACCGCCCGCCAAAGCGTGGCCTGACCCGGCCATGGCTTGATATGACGCGCCGGTCGGCCTAGCTCTGGGTTCGTCGCTCGCCCCGAGGAGCCCAGCCCGTCATGACCGACACCCTCCACCAGACCGCCGAACCCGCCCAGGCTGCGGACGGCTTCATCGCCAAGACTATCGCCGAACATCCGGTGGTGCTGTTCATGAAGGGCGTGCCGGACCAGCCCAAGTGCGGCTTCTCCTCGTTGGTGGTGCAAATCCTCGACCACCTCGGCGTGGATTTCGTGGGCGTCGACGTGCTGCAGGACGAGAGCCTGCGCCAGGGCGTCAAGAGCTTCAGCGACTGGCCGACCATCCCGCAGCTCTATGTGAAGGGCGAGTTCGTCGGCGGCTCCGACATCGTGCGCGAGATGTTCCAGGACGGCGAACTGAAGACCATGCTGACCGCCAAGGGCCTCCTGAACGCCTGACCGTTCGCGCGTTAGGCCCGGAGACGGCCGTCCCCCCCGCACACCGCGGTTTGGACCCCTGCAGGCACTCAGCGCGGTCGGGTGGCCAAGCGATCAAGCCTGCGATGAAACTCGTGCGGTGATTTTCCTTCAGGCGGCGAGCCGCGCCAGGAAGCGACCGTCGGGCGTCACTCTGATCTGACCATATTGAGCCAGCACCAGCAGAGCGCGTTCGACATCCTCCATCAGGCGGCGCCGTCGGCTTTTGAAGCAGGCGGCGGTTTCGGAGACGCTCATCGGGCTTCCACGTGCCGCCAGCATCGTCAGCACAACCTCGGACTGCTCGTCGGGGTCGGTGGGGAAGGGTGGCAAGGCGGCTGTGCGATGCGCTGGCGCCACTTGCATCGGATCGCTTGCCCCGCGGCCGACCTCCGGGCCGGCGAAACGCCCCCGTTGGTAGTCGGGTCGCAACCACCTTATCTTGCCGCCGGCCTCCTCGCGGCGTCTCTCCTGGTTCAGGTCGAACAGCCGGGCGAGCAGGTCGGAGTCTGGGAGCGCCAAGGGCCAGCCGTAGGCCTGCAGCACAAGGGCGTCGAGTTGGGCGTGAAGTTCCTGCAGGATCAGGATGCGGCCCTGAGCGAGCAGCGCGGCGTCAACGCCGGCGCCTCGCGCCGCCAGGGCGTTGTAGAGGGCCGTGAGGGTGAGCTGCGGATGCTCGGCCTGGACCTGCACACGGGTCGTGGCCAGCTCCTCGGCCACCTCGCCTATGCGGCGGCGCAGGGTCCGGCTTGGATCGGGAAAGGGGAAGGGCTCGAAGCAGGCGGACTTGGTGTAGCGCGGCCGGTCCTCCAGCACCGCGCCGGTGGCCAGGGCCCAGGCGAGGTGCACGCGAGACGACAGCACCCCCAGGTGGAAGCTCTCCGATAGGCCGAAGTTGACCAGCATGTTGTCCGCTCGCACGCCCGCAGGCACGAAGACGAAGATGCGGTGCTTGGCCGTCTCGGGCGTGGCGATGTAGCGGGGCAGGGCGGCGGTGAAGCTCCGGTACGTTTCGTGGGTGGCGCCGAACCACCACCAGTGCTCGCGACGGAACGCCATACGGTTGGCGTCGCGGTGCGGCTTCACCGAGGCGAGCAGGTGCTGGTACACTTCGGGAAAGCGGGCGCACACCGTTTCGGAAGCCAGCGGGTAGAGGTCGATCACCCAGGCGTCGCGGGACTGCTGGGCGATGTCACGACCATTCAGGTACGGGCGGATATGCGCCTCCAGCCCGGGGCGGCGGCCTAGACCGAGCTCCCGCGCACGCCCATGGCTGACGATGAAGCCCGCGCCGTGAAGCTTCACGCCCGGGGAACAGAGTCCCCGGTTGGCCAGCAGGGGCGTGGCCTTGGTGAGGTCGACGCCCACGCTCAGGTCGCTGTTGATGCGTCCCGGCGACCGCCTGAAGTCGAGCTGCGGATCGTCGCCGTCCAGCGCGCCCTCGCCCACGATCTCCAGGCGCATGCCCTCGCCCGGGCCGCCCTGCGCCACGGTCATGGCGACCCGCACAGCCGCTGCGTCAGGCGCCGCGCGCGTCCAGGGATGGTCGGCTATGGCATAGACCAAATGCAGCGGCCGTTCGCCGTTCAGATGGCGCTCCAAGGTCTGGCGCTGGAAGCTCTGGGTCAGGGAGTTGGTGGTGACGAAGCCGAAGCGGCGCAGGCGCGATCCCTCCTGCACCAGCCGTTCGGCGGCGTGGTCCCACCAGTACATGACCAGGTCGGCGCTGCGGTTCATCTGCGGATGGGCGGCCCACAGAGCCTCGGCATAGAGGTCGCCCAGGCGCGCGCGCAGGTCCTTGCCGCCCATGAACGGCGGATTGCCGACGATGAAGTCCACCTCCGGCCATGCCGGGCGACGCGGGTTCGGCAACGCCTCGATCGAGCGTCCCCCGCTCTGCACCACGCCTGGAAAGGGGTAGCCGTCCCAGGTGAGCACGGCGTCGCGAATCTGGACCGTCTCGTAGGCTTCCAGGATCGGTTCGGCCGGATGGCCAGCGTGGGTGCGGTAGTGAATCTGCAGGAAGCCGATCCACAGCACCAGCTCGGCGATCACCGCGGCGCGCGGGTTCACCTCCAGGCCGAGGAACTGGTGCGGGTTGACCATCTCCAGCGCGAGCAGTTCCGGCGCGCCGAGCTGCACCAGGGTCTCCAGCACCTCGGTCTCCAGGCCCTTGATCAGCTCCAGCGCGATGTAGAGGAAGTTGCCCGTGCCGCAGGCCGGATCGAGCACCCTGAGCTTGCGCAGGTAGTGGTGAAACCTGCGAGCCCATTTCTGCGCACGCTTCGGCGCGCCTTCGTTGCGTGCGCGCTCAATCTTGCTGAGAGCCTTCTGCCAGTCGGCCCGAAGCGGCTCCATGATGACCGTCTGAACCATCCGCTCGACATGTCGGCGCGGCGTGTAGTGGGCGCCGAGCCGTCTTCGCTCCTCAGGATCGAGTGCGCCCTCCAGGAGCGCGCCGAAGATCGAAGGCTCCACATCCGCCCATGACAGGGCCGCAGCGTCGCGCAGTGCGCGGATCGCCTCCGGCTCGAGCGGGTAGACGGTGCTGTGGTGGAACAGCCGGCCGCCGAAGTAGGGGACGTAGGCGTTGAAGTCGCTGAAGTAGCGGCCTTCGCGCAGCGGATCGTTCATCTTGACCCACAGTTCCCGCATCAGCGGCGCAAAACTGTCCGGATGGGCGATGCAGCGGTCCAGCAGCTCTACCAGCCCCCGTTCCGGCAGCAGGCCGACGCTGCAGGCGAACATCGTGAAGATGCAACGCATCAGGAACTGGGCGACATCGTGCGGGATCACGCCCCGTGTTTTGGCGGTGCGCTCCAGGTTACGGGAGACGATCGCGAGCTGTCTGCCGATTTCGCGGGTGGCGCGTTGCTTGATCGAGCCGGGATCCAGGCTCCTGGGATCGGTCCAGATCGCTTTGAGGCGACCGAGAACGTCCTCCTTGCGCAGGTCTTCGAGGAAAATGCGGTAGGTCCGCCGATCCGGGAAATAGGTGTAGTTGCGCCCCGTGCCGCTGAAGTCGGCGTAAATCTCCAGCACGGCGCCGATGTCGCAGACGATCAGGAAGGGCGGCGCCTCGTGGTCGGGCGGCAGGTGGTCGACGTAGCGTTCCGCCTGTTGGCGCGCATGGCGCATCAGCTTGTCCCAGCCCCGTGCGCCGAGCCGCCGCCCTCGGTAGGGGGACGGGTCCAGGTCACCTTCGCCGGCGGCGAGACCCGGCGGCCGGTTGCGGCCGCCCGTCATGCGCGATTGTTTCGCCTCCAGGATGAAGCAGCCGCGCTTGTAGAGGTCTATCCAGCCGTAGACCCCTTCTCCCTCGCTTTCCCGCAGGCGAACGACCCGTTCAAAGACGTAGTCGCCGAGGCCGCCCGGCTCCGCCGCCTGAGGCCGCTGCGCTCCCATCAGGCTGCAGACATCGCAAAAGAACAGGTGCGCGTTGGAGCGCTCCGCCCCGCCGGGCTTGCCCAGCCACGCTGCAAGGAAGGCTTCGATCTCCACGGTTCACCGACCCTCCCGCGTTGAACAACCATGACGACATCAAAGTCGTCAAGGTTGTGTCTGCGGTGAGGCGGGAAGTCGCGTCAACAGGATCCACTTGCACGCTCGATGCCCGGACGGCAGGAAGGCTGGATGCGCCGTGGAGCTCTCCTGTGCATCCCAGCCCTCGCCCTATGGGGACCAGCGCAGGGGGCGCCGGACTCTTCGGCCAAGCCGAAGCAGGTCTATATCGACCTCCAGCCCGTAGGCCTTCCCGCGGTTGTCCATGGGCGGCTGGTGAACTACATCTTCGCCGACATACGGGTGGTGCTGGCCAGGGGCGTCGACGCCTCCAAGCTCCAGGAATACGAGCCGTTCCTGCGTGACGCCCTGGTGCATGCGGGGACCCGCACGCCGTTCAACCTGCCGCAGGACGGCGTCCATCTCGACGAGCCGAGGCTCAAGGCGGAGATACTCAGGGAGGCCGCCGCGGAGGTGGGCCCCGGCAAGGTGGTGAGCGTCGAAATCCGCTCTCAGACCCCCCAGCGCCGGACGGGCATACCCGGAGGCGCCCAGCCCTGAGGGGCGCCCGATCGGCGACCTAGGCGGGCGGCGCCCTCAAGCCTTGGACGTGCCCTTGGCGCGCTCGATGCTCTGAAGGATCAGAGCGGCGGCCTCCTCGACCCCGTCCCAGCGCACGATGTCCACCGACTTGCCCTTCTCCAGGTCCTTGTAGTGGGCGAAGAAGTGGGAAATCTGCTCGGTCAGGATGGAGGGCAGAGAGGTCCAGGACGAGACGTCCTTATAGAAGGGATGCAGCTTGTCCACCGGCACGGCCAGCACCTTCTCGTCTTTGCCGGCCTCATCGCTCATCAGCAGCACGCCGATGGGGCGGCAGCGGATGATGGCGCCGGGCACCACCGGGGTGGAGCTGACCACCATGATATCCATGGGGTCGCCGTCCTCGGCCAGGGTGTGCGGGATGAAGCCGTAGTTGGCCGGGTAGAACATGGCCGTGTGCAGGAAGCGGTCGACGAAGATCGCCCCGGAGTCCTTGTCGATCTCGTACTTCACCGGCTCGCCGCCCTGGGGGATCTCGATCACCGCGTACAGGTCGTACGGCGGGTTGGGGCCGATGGCGATCTTGCTGAGGTCCATAGGTGTCCGGCGATCCGTAAAGATTGGTGCGGCGCTATAGCATGCCCGCGACGCAAGGGAAGGCGAAGGGCGTCAGGGCTGCGGGTCGGCGGAGAGGCGCTGGGCCAGCGCTGCGCCGCGCTGCGCCACCGCGCGCTCGGTCGCCCGGGATCGCCGGCTGCACTCGACGAACTGCGCTTGGCGCGCGGCGAAGCCCGCGTTGAAGCTTTCCACCAGCTGCGCCCGGGCGGCGTCATCAGCGGCTTCCTGGGACTCCAGCCGCTGCATCCGTCCAAACCACGTCGACTCGCCCGGACCTGCGCATAGGCGACGCAGGGCATGGGCCTCGCCCAGGGTATAGGCGAGTTGCACCACGACCTGCCGATCCGCGCCCGTGCGGCGGGGCGCTTCCTGCGCTCCCGCTGCGTCGGCGAGGACCAGGAGGCCCATGCAGAGGCCGCCGACGGCTGATCGGGCGCCACGGTTCTGGCGGCTGGGCTGGTTTTTCATGAGCTGTGAGGAGGCTTGGCGGGAGAACGCACCTTAAAGCGCAGGCAGCGGCCCCGCCAAGGATTCCCAAGACGGCCGAGTCGAGGCACCTTTGCGTCAGGAGGCCGATCATGCCTATGCCGCCGCAGCACCAAAGACCTTGCCGGATTCCGGCGATCCTGCCCCGCTGGTTCGCCTGGTTCGCCTTCATGGCCCTCGCCGGGTGCGCCCAGCCGCCGGCCTATGTCGCCGTCAACCATCAGCGGCTGGTGCCGCTCACCGCCGCCGACGTCTGGCGCCGGCTGCACCTCTTCCTGCAGGACCAGGGGATCACGGTCGTGTCGGAGGATGCGGCCGCGGGCACGATCGACGCGCGCCAGGCCGTCTCCGGCAAGGGACTGCTGGTCTCTTACGCGGACTGCGGCGGGGGGTTCGACCTCATGCATACGCTGCAGAGCCAGACGCTGAACCTGACCATCCTGGTGAAACCGGCATCGGACGGCGCGCAGGTCACCGCCAACGCCGCCTTCAGCCAGACGCTGCGGGCCCGGCGTGCGGGCGCCCTGACGGTCGCCTGCCACAGCAACGGCGTGCTGGAGAGCGCGGTGCTCAACGTGGCGTCGGGCCAGCCCATGGAGGCGGCCGTCATCCCGCAGTAGGCCGGTCCGGCCAGCCGACGAGGTCGGGGACGTCGCTGCGGCCCCGGTCGGCCAGGCCGGCATAGGGCGCGGTCAGCCGCCATCTGACGCCGTCCGCGGCGTAGTCGAGCTTCACCTCGCCCCCGAACTCCGCCGCGGTCGCGCGTTCGATGAGACGCGAGCCGAAGCCCTGGCGGCTCGGCGGGACCACCGCGGGACCGCCGGTCTCAATCCAGCTGAACTGGAACATGCCGGCCCCGAACCCTTCCGCCACCCGCCAGTCCAGGCGCACCCGTCCGGTCCCGTTCGACAGGGCGCCGTACTTCAGCGCGTTCGTCGCCAGTTCGTGCAGCGCCAGGGTCAGCTGCAGCGCCGGTTTCGGCCCGAGCTGCACGGGGCCGCCGCAGATATCAAGGCGGGCGCGTGGCAGGCTGAGGGCGGAGACCACCTGTTCTACGACCTCGGCCGTGGAGGCTGCGGACCAGCTCTGCAGGGTGAGCACGTCGTGCGCCCGGCTCAGCGCCTGGATGCGCCCGGCGATGTCGGCGCGTACCGTTACGACGTCGCTCGCGCCGCGAAGCGAGGCATCGACGAGGCTCTGCACCAGCGCCAGCGTGTTCTTCACCCTGTGGTTCAGCTCGTGCACCAGCAGCAGGCGGTGCGCCTCGGCGCGCTTGGCCTCGGTCACGTCCTCCAGCACGCCCATGAAGCGCGTGCAGACGCCGTCGCTGAAGCGGCTGCGCCCGACGCCGGAAATCCAGCGTTCCTGGCCCGTGTCGGCGTTGTGCACCCGGTAGACCTCGCGATAGGGACCGCGGCGCTCCGGATTGATGGCGGCGTCCTGAGCCTCGATCACCCGCTGGCGATCGTCAGGGTGGAGGCGCGAGAAGACCAGGGCCCTGTCCTGCGCCTCCTCCAGCGTGACCCCGAACATCTCCAGGGCGCGTGCGTCGTAGAAGCGGCGACCATTGACGAGATCATGGTCGAACCGGCCCAGGCGCGCCGCGTCCATGGCCATCTCCCGGCCGGTGTCGGCCTCCCTCAGCCGGTCCTCGGTGAGCTTGCGTTCGGTGATGTCCACGGAGATGCCCGGGAAGCGGGCCGGCCGGCCTTCCCGGTCATGCAGGCAGCGACCGCGGGACGAGGTCCAGGCCACCTGTCCGCCCCCCCGCATCAGCCGGTATTCCTCGCGGAACGGCTCGCCGGTCCCAAGAGCCTCGGCGATAGCGTCGGACAGCC
Organism: Caulobacter sp. S45; assembly: GCF_903642205.1. Classification (GTDB taxonomy): domain Bacteria; phylum Pseudomonadota; class Alphaproteobacteria; order Caulobacterales; family Caulobacteraceae; genus CAHJWH01. The sequence continues at coordinate 9,432 of NZ_CAHJWH010000103.1, forward strand.
ATCTTTGGTCGTGCGGATGGACGTTGGCGAGGAAGGCCGCCATGGACACGCCGCCCGCCGCCGCCGTGGGATCGATGCCGTACTCGCGGGCCGTCTCCGCGCTGGCGACGATGCGGTCCGCCTCCACGTCCCAGTCCCACCAGCCGACCTCCGCGGACTCCAGCGCGCTGAGCAGCCGGCCTTCGCGCTGCAGGCTGGCCAGGGCGACCGCCTGCTCCCGCTGCGCCATCACCTCGCGGTCCCGCACGGCCAGACGCATCCGAAGCTGCGGCTCGACCTGGTCGGCGAGCACGCGCAGCACGCTTGCCTGCTCCGCGGTCAGGCCTTCGGGACGGGGCTGGACATCGAGCACGCAGAGCGCACCCAGCGGCGCGCCGTCCGCCGCCCGGATCGGGGCTCCGGCATAGAAGCGCAGGAACGGTTCGCCGGTGACCAGGCGGTTATCGCTGAAGCGCGCGTCCTGGTGGGTGTCGAGGACGATGAACAGGTCGTGCCCGTGCATGGCGCGCGAACAGAAGGACACGTCCCGCGGCGTCTCAGACACCTCCAGGCCGACGCGCGCCTTGAACCACTGCCGCTCTGCGTCCACCAGGCTGATCGCCGACATGGGCGCGCCGCAGATGGCCGCTGCGGCCTTGGCCAGGCCGTCGAACGCCGCTTCCGGAGCCGTGTCGAGCACGTCGTAGCCATAGAGGGCGTGCAGGCGGCCGGCTTCGCTGACGGTGTCGATGCTGTCCATGATCTCGGGGCCGGCGCGTGGGGAGCCGCCAGCGTCAGCCCTAACATCCAAGCCTGCGGCGGAACAGCGCCTCCAGGCGGCTCCCTTGCGCGTCGTCGCCGCACGCGCGATATAGCGCGCCGGAGGCTGGCGGCGGGCGGAGCCCTCGCCAACCCGGTCAGGTCCGGAAGGAAGCAGCCGTAACGAGCCAAGTTTCGGGTCGCCGTCCAGTCTCCACCCACCTGCCCATCAGCGGTAGTGCGTCGGCCCCGCCCTTCGACAGGCTCAGGACGAGGCCGATTGGAGAGGTCGATGCTCAGGAGGAGAGGTCCTCCCATAGCCTCATGCTGAGCTTGTCGAAGCACGAGGCGGCCCCGCGCGGATGAGCGACGCAGATTTCGACCTGACCGAGGACCTCGCCGAACGCGACCCAGATACCTCCGACATGTTCGGGGCTCCCGCCGCCGCACTGCCGCTGGCTGCGTCCTCCGCCGCCTACCAGGTGCTGGCCCGCAAGTACCGGCCGCGCCGGTTCGAGGACCTGATCGGGCAGGAGGCGATGGTACGCACCCTGGCCAACGCCTTCACCTCCGGCCGCATCGCCCACGCCTTCATGCTCACGGGCGTCCGGGGCGTCGGTAAGACCACCACCGCCCGCCTTCTCGCCCGCGCCCTGAACTACGAGTCCGCCGAGGTGCACGCGCCCACCGTCAACCTCTCCGAGGAGGGCGTGCACTGCCGCTCCATCATCGAGGGCCGGCACATGGATGTGCTGGAGCTCGACGCCGCCACCCGCACCAAGGTCGACGAGATGCGCGAGCTGCTGGACAGCGTACGCTACGGCCCGGTGGAGGCCCGCTACAAGGTCTACATCATCGACGAGGTGCACATGCTGTCGACGGCGGCGTTCAACGCGCTGCTGAAGACGCTGGAAGAGCCGCCGCCCCACGCCAAGTTCATCTTCGCCACCACCGAGATCAGGAAGGTCCCGGTCACCATCCTGTCCCGCTGCCAGCGCTTCGACCTGCGACGGGTCGAGCCGCAGGTGCTGGTGAAGAACTTGGAGGCGATCTGCGCGCAGGAAGGCGCCCGGGTCGAGCCGGAAGGACTGGCCCTGATCGCCCGCGCCGCCGAGGGGTCGGTGCGCGACGGCCAGTCTCTGCTGGACCAGGCCATCGTCCAGGCCGAGCATGGCGAGACCGTCTCCGCCGCCGTGGTGCGCGACATGCTGGGCCTGGCGGACCGCAGCCAGACCATCACCCTGTTCGAGCACCTGATGGGTGGCCGTGCGCGCGAGGCGATCGAGGCGTTCCGCACCCTCTACGGCTTCGGCGCGGACCCCGTGCAGGTGATGCTCGACCTGCTGGAGCACGCCCACGGCTCATCGGTCGCGCGGATGCTCGGGCCGGAGGCGCTGGGCCTGCCGGGCGAGCAGGCGGCGCGGCTGACAGCCATCGGCGCCCAGGCCTCGCCCGCCATCCTCTCACGCCTGTGGCAGATGCTGCTGAAGGCGCACGAGGAGGTCCGCACCGCACCCCAGCCCGTCGCCGCCGCCGAGATGGCGCTGCTCCGGCTGTGCTACGCCGCCGACCTCCCGAGCCCGGAGGAGGCGCTGAAGGCGCTGCAACGCGGCGATGCGCCGTCCCTGCCGCAGCCGCCAGCCACCCCGTCAGGAGGGGGCGGCGGCGCTCGCGCGATCGCGGCCGGCGGCGCGGTGCAGGCGAGCCTCCGGCCCGTCCTGACGGGG
>NZ_CAHJWH010000104.1 GCF_903642205.1 Caulobacter sp. S45
CGCGTCGGGTGTGCGCCGGGTGGAGGCCCTGACCGGCGAGGCGGCGCGTCGCCACCTGCTCGACCGGGCCGGGGTTGCTGAGGGGCTGGCTGCGCAGTTCAAGGTCCCGCCTTCGGAGGTGGCCGCCCGGGTCGAGGCGCTCACGGCCGACCGCAAGCGGCTGGAGCGCGAACTGGCCGACGCCCGACGCAAGCTGGCCCTGTCTGGCGGTGCGGGTGGGGCGGCCTGGGAGGTCGAGGAGATCGGGGGCGTGAGGTTCATCGGGCGGGTCCTTGAGGGCGTCGACGGCCGGGGCCTGCGCCCGGTGATCGAGGATTTCCGCAAGCAGGTCGGCTCGGGCGTGGTGGCGGTGGTGGGCGTGAGCGAAGGCAAGGCGGCCATTGCGGTCGCCGTCACAGCCGACCTCGTCGCCCGAGTCTCCGCGGCCGATCTGATCCGGGCCGCCGTGCCGGCCATGGGCGGCCAGGGCGGCGGCGGCAAGCCCGACTTCGCCCAGGGCGGCGCCCCCGACGGGTCCAGGGCGCAGGCGGGGGTGGACGCGGTGCGGAACGCCCTGACCTGACGCGGGAAGCGGCACGCGTGAGTTGAGCGCCAGCCTCTCGCGCCAGCCCTCTCGAGCAGCAGTCTACCGCCCAGCGCGTCGCGGTTTGCCTCGCCGGAAGCTCCGCGCGGAAAAAAATCACAGGTTGAGAAGTGTAGCGGTGCAACCGATGACCTGATCGGGATCGCTGGCGGTTGACGTCTCGGCAGTCCTTCTGCAGCGTCACGGGCTCAAGACTCTTCGGATCCGGCTTATGAACGTCCTGGCCAAGACCTCTGAGGGCGCCACACCGCTCAACCTTCGGGTGCATCAAGGAAGCACTGGTGAGGGGCAGTGGGCCGAGGTCTTCTACGGCTCCGGATTTGACCTACGGCGCATGCTGGTGGTGTTCCGGGCGCACGGGTGGCTGTTCGCCCTTGTGGCGACGCTGATCTTCCTGCCCGCGGCCGTCTACACGGCGATGGCGCCACGCATCTTCACCGCGACTGCCAGCGTCATGCTGGAGGCGCCCCAGAAGGCCGGTCCCAACGGCGAAGTGCAACCGGCCCAGCCGCCAGACTCCTCCGTCGTCGACACCGAGGTCCAGCTGGTGCAGTCGCGCGACACGGCCAAGCAGGTGGTCGACGCCCTCAAGCTCGGTCCTGACGCCGCCTTCTGGGCCGGCTCGCACCGCAGGGCGCCGCGCGACCCCGACCTCCGTCGCGAGGCGGCCATCGGCATTCTGCAGGGCGGCCTGAAGGCAGGTCGTTCCGGCCTGACCTCGGTGATCACCATCGGCTTCTCGTCAAGCAACCCGAACCTGGCCGCGCGCATCGCCAACGCCTACGCCGAACAATGTTTGATCGCCCAGAGCCTGGCGAAGCTGAGCTCCAGCAGACAGGCCGGTTCGGCCCTGAGCGACAAGCTGGACAGCCTGCGCAAGGCCGCCCTGGCCGACGCCGCCGCCCTGGCGCAGTTCCGCACCGCCCACCGCCTCTACAGCAGCGAGGGCACAGCGCTGAACGAGCAGGAGGCCACGAACTACAACGAGCAGCTCTCCCAGGCCCAAGCCGACCTGACGGGAGACCAGGCGCGCCTGAACGCCGCCAAGTCCCAGCTGGCAGGCGATGCGGAGGACGCCCAGATGGTCGCTCTCGACAGCCCCGTGCTGCAGACGCTGCGGGCGCAGCGCTCCCAGCTCACCGCCCTGATCGCCCAATTGTCCAACCGGTACGGCCCGCGTTATCCCGACGTGATGGCCGCGGACAAGCAGCTCGCCGACATCAATGCAGGCGTCCAGGCCGAGGTTCGCCGCATCGTGTCCGAACTCCAGACACGCGCCGAGGTCTCCCGCCAGCGAGTCGCCAGCCTTCAATCTGCGCTGGGGACAGCGCGAGGCCGCCTGGCCGGCGGAACCGCGGCCTCGGTGAACCTGGACGAGCTCCAACGCCGCGCAGATGCCTCGCGTCAGGTCTATGCGGACTACATGGCGCGTTACCAGCAGACCAGCGCTTCGCAAGGAACAGAGATGGCTGACGCGCGGATCACCAACCGCGCTGATCCGCCCGTGAAGCCGTCCTCGCCCAACGTACGGCTGAACTTGGCGCTGGGCTTGATCGTGGCCGTTGGCGCGGGCGTGGGCGCGGTCTTCTCCCGCGAGGTGCTTCAGTCGGGGCTGGCCACCGGCGAAGACGTCGAGCAACGGCTCGGACTGCCGCATCTGGGCTCGGTGCCCGAGCTTGCCTCCGTCGCCGACCGGCAGGACCGTGACATGAGCCCGTCCGACTATCTGCTCGCAAAGCCGCGGTCGGCTTTTGGCGAGGCGGTACGGGGCCTGCGGACATCGCTGAAGTTCGTCGGCGGCGCGGAAGGCGCCAAGATCGTGGTGCTCACCTCCTCCCTACCGGGCGAGGGCAAATCCACCACGGCCCTGTGCCTTACGCGCTCCGCGGGCAGGGCTGGCGCGCGGGTGCTCCTGATCGATTGCGACCTGCGCCGCCGATCCGTGACCAAGCTCATGGGTTTGGACCCGCAGGTCGGTCTGCTGGACGTGCTGAGCGGCGCCGCTCAGTTGAAGGATGCGATCCTGCTTGATGAGGCTTCGGGCGCCTACATCCTGCCGCTCGCCAACGCCTCCAACTCGCCGGAAGAGGTGTTCGAGACCGCCGTCATGGACCAGTTGCTGCGTGACGTCGCGGCGGCGTTCGACATCGTGTTCCTGGACACCGCGCCCGTGCTCGCCGTGGCCGAGACCCGCGTGCTGGCGGCCAAGGCGGACGCGGTGCTGTTCCTTGCCCATTGGCGCAAAACGCCTGAGAAGGCGATCGTCGCGGCGCTGAAGCTGCTGGACGCCGCAGGCGCGCCCGTGACGGGCGTGGCGCTTACACAGGTCAACATGGTGCAACAGGCGCGCTATGGCTATGGCGATGCGACCTACTACTATGCGGATTACAAGACGCACTATAGCGCATGAGCGACGGTTCGGGAGCGTGTTGCGTCCTGTCGAGGCGGCTTCGGCGGCTTCCCAGGATTACAGATTTACTGGAGTCCAACGGCCGTTAGCAGGCTGAGGAGCGATTCCGCCCGCGTCTGCAAGCACCTGCCTCGACGGCGAGGCGAGGGCGCGGTGGCCGCCATGCTATCTGCCCCTCACAGGGCTTGAGCTTCGGTTCAGGCGGCGTTCGCGGTGGGAGCGAAAGCCTGCAGCGCCGCGCCAGCCCGCTTGGGCCCGAGCACCGACATGGCCGTGCGGCCGGAACTCAGCAGTCGACCCCCGACCCGGCGCAGGTCTTCCAGCGAGATCGCCTCGATCTGCGCACCCAGTGTCTCAGGCGGGAGGAGGCGATCGAACAGGTGCAGGTGGGCGGCGGCCTGTTCCGCCCGGGCCATGGGTGATTCGCGGGCCATGAACAGGTGGGCCTTCAACTGGGCCTGGGCGCGCGCGAGCTCGGCTGGGCTCGGCGCATCGCTCAGGGCCATGATCTGCTCGGCGGCGACGCGGGCGGCCCTCGGCGCGTCCGCTGCGGCGCTGCCAACATAGACGCCGAACACACCCACGTCCTCGTAGCTCTCGCAGTAGGCGTCGATCGCGTAGGCCAGTCCCATCTGTTCGCGCACGATCTGGAACAGCCGCGACGACATCCCGCCGCCCAGGATCTCGGCGAATAGACGCAGGGCGAAATAGTCCGGATCGGACGCCCCGACGCCTTCCATGAGCAAGACGAGGTGAGCCTGTTCCAGCTTTCGGGTCTCGGCTTCCGCGCCGCCGACGAAGCGGCCGGGCTGGGTGGACAGCTCGTCCGAGCCGCGTCGCGCGTCGCCGAAGGCGGCTTCGGCCAGGGACAGCAACTCGTCCTCGTCCAGCGCCCCTGCGGCCGAGACCACGATCCGCTCGGGACTGTAGAGCGCCCGATGGTAGTCGCCGAGCGAGGCCGGCGTGGCGCGGCCGATGCTCTGCACGGTGCCGAGGATCGGGCGGCCGAGCGCCTGGCCGGGGAAGGCGTGGGCCTGTGCGAGATCGAAGACCTTGTCATCCGGCGCATCCGCGGCCTCGGCGATTTCCTGGCCGATGACGGACTTCTCCTGCGTCAGGTCAGCCTCCGCCATCGTGGGGCGGCGCACCAGGTCGGCCAGGACCGACATGGCCAGGGGCACCCCGCCGGCGAGACAGCGGACCTGAAAGCTGGTGCGTTCATAACCGGTGGCGGCGTTGATCTGGCCGCCGGCCGATTCGATGACCTCGACGATGTCGCGGCTGCTACGGCCGCCGGCGCCCTTGAACACCATGTGCTCCAGGAGGTGCGACCAGCCGTTGCGCGCCTCATCCTCCCAGCGCGCGCCGCCGCGTATCACCACCGAAAGCGCTGAGCTCTGCAGTCCGTCCATGGGATCGGCGACGATGCGGACGCCGTTGGAGAGGCGGTGCAGACGTGGGCTCAAAGCGGAGGGTCCTGTGTGGGCGGGGAGCAAGTCAGCCCGCGGCGAAGCGGCGTATATAGGCCTTCACGGCGCTGGCGTCCGCAGCCAGGCGGTCGATCCGTTCGTGGCGGTCGAACAGGCCGTGAGCGCGGGCGTGCAGGGCGGGGTCGGCGCCGGTGGCCGCGCGCACGGCGTCGGGGAACTTGGCGGGGTGGGCGGTGGCAAGCACGACCAGGGGCGTGTCGTCTGTCGTGGCCCGCCTGGCGGCGGCGAGGCCTACGGCGGTGTGGGGGTCGACCAGCTCGCCGGTCTCGTTCAGGGTGGACAGGATGGTGCGCGCGGTCTCGTCCTCGCCGACCGCCTGGCCGGTGAAGCCGTCGCGCATATAGGCGAGGGTGGAGGGCGCCAGGTCGATGGCGCCTTCCACGGCGAAGGCCTCGAAGGCGCGGGCGGTCTCCACCGCATCCCGGCGGGAGGCCTCGAAGTACAGCCGCTCGAAATTGGAGGCGACCTGGATGTCCATGGCCGGGCTCTGGGTGGCCAGCACTCCGGCCTGGGCGTAGCGGCCGGTCTCCAGCGCCCGAGCCAGTATGTCGTTGCCGTTGGTGGCCACGGTGATCCCGGCCACGTCCAGCCCCATGCGGCGCGCGGCGTAGCCGGCGAAGGCGTCGCCGAAGTTGCCCGTGGGCGTGGCGAAGGCGATCGCGCGGTGGGGCGCGCCGAGCGCCACGGCCGCGGTGATGTAGTAGACCGACTGCGCGGCCACCCGCGCCCAGTTGATGGAGTTGACGCCGGAGAGGTCCACGTCCGTCTTGAACACCTCGTCGCGGAACAGCCCCTTCACCAAGTGCTGGCAGTCGTCGAAGGTCCCGTCCACAGCGGCCACGCGCACGTTGGCGTCACGCGTCGTGGTCATGAAGCGGCGCTGCACCTCGCTGATCTTGTCGTGGGGGAACAGCACCACGATGCGGGCATGGCGGGCGCCGCGGAAGGCCTCCACCGCCGCGCCTCCCGTATCGCCGGAGGTGGCGCAGACGATGGTCAGGGTGCGCTCGCTTCCCGCAAGCGCCGCGTCGTAAAGCCGCGAGAGCAGCTGCATGGCCACGTCCTTGAAGGCGAGCGTCGGTCCGTGGAAGAGCTCCAGCAGGAAGAGGTTGTCGCCAAGCTGCTTCAGCGGCGCCACGGCGGGGTGGGCGAAGGTGGCGTAGGCGTCCTCAGCGATCGTCTGCAGCTGGTCGCGCGGGAAGGCGTCGCCGGCGAAGCGCGCGATGACCTCGGCGGCCACGTGGGCATAAGGTTGGCCGGCGAAGGCGGCGATCTCGGCGGGTGAGAAGGCCGGCCACTCTTCAGGCACGTAAAGGCCGCCATCCGGCGCCAAGCCGGTGAGCAGGACCTGCTTGAAGTCCGCGGGCGCGGCTCGGCCGCGGGTGGAGACGTAGCGCATCGGCGTCCCGCTCAGGCCCGCCGGGGGCGGCGCAGCTTGGCCACGTAGACGCCGGCGAGCCCCGCCGCGAGGCCGAACCAAGTCAGGGCGTAGCCAAGGTGGTTGTTGGGGATGTCGGTGGGAATGGCTGCAGGGCGCGGGCCGGGCGGCGGGGCGGCCGGGCGCTCCAGCATAAGCACGACGGGGGCCGGCGCCGGGGCGTTGAGGGCTGCGGCCATGGCGGGGATGTCGCGGGTATGCCAGTCGTTGCGGGCCGCCGTATTCGGCAGACTGAGCCAGGTGGCGGGCTCAGGCCGGCGCAGCACGCCCACGATGGGACCGTCCAGGGCGGGCCCGGGGCTCACCTCGTCCAGGTGCTCGCGATCCACAAAGCCGCGGTCCACGAGCAGCGTGCTGTAGCGGCCGCCCGGCAAGGGGCAGGCCGTGATCAGCCGGTCGCCCAGCACCCCGTCTAGCAGCGCGTAGAGGTGAAGCGTCGGGGTCTGCTGCAGGGTAGGGCACGTGGCCTGGACACGGACGAAGTCCACCTCGCCCTGCGCCGGTTGGCCGGGCTTCCCCAGCCGGTTGAGCACTACGTCGAGCGGCTCCGGCGGGGCGGACTGCAGAGCGGCGATCTTGGCCAGCAGGGCGGTCTTCCAGGCCAGCCGCTGCACCTGCCATGTGCCGAGTCCCAGCAGGATGGCCACGCAGACGGTGACGGCGATCAGCGGGAACAGGTGGAAGCGGGGTGCGGACCGGGCCCCGGTCCGGCTCGCGCCAGCCAACCGGGGACTAGACCCCGCCACGACGCGCTTCGGAGGCTTTGTTGTGGAACTGCAGCGAGATCATCAGGCCCTTCAGCGGCCGGATCAGCGCCACGGAGGCGATCCCCGCCACCGGCATCCAGACCAGCAGGGTGATCCAGATCGGTGGGTGCAGGGACAGGTCGGTGAACAGCACCCCGAAGCAGCACAGGAAGCCGACGATCAGGATGATGAACACCGCCGGCCCGTCTCCACTTTGCAACCGCGAGAAGTCCTGGCCGCAGGCGGGGCAGCCCCGGGCCAGCTTCAGGAAGCCGGCGAACAGAGGACTGCGCCCGCAGTTCGGACAGCGGCAGGTGAGCCCCGCGACGACCGGGTTCGCGCCTGCCACGCGTTTACGTCGCCGCGTGGCCCTGGAACACCACGTAGATGAAGGCGAACAGGAACAGCCACACCACGTCCACGAAGTGCCAGTACCAGGCCGCCGCCTCGAAGCCGAAGTGCTGGCGGGGCGTGAAGGCGCCGTTCAGCAGCCGGATCAGGCACACCAGCAGGAAGATGGTCCCGATCATCACGTGGAAGCCGTGGAAGCCCGTAGCCATGAAGAAGCTGGAGCCGTAGAGGCCGCCGCTGGTGGAGGTCTCGTTGAAGAACAGCTTCTCGAGAATGATCTCGCGGTATTCGTAGGCCTGGATGCAGGAGAACATAGCCCCCAGGATGACCGTCAGGATCAGCCCGGTGCGGGCGTTCTTGCGGTCGCCGTGCTGCAGGGCGTGGTGGGCCCAGGTGATGGTGGTGCCCGACAGCAGCAGCGTCAGGGTGTTGATCAGGGGGAAGTGCCATGGGTCGATGGTCTCCACGCCCTTGGGGGGCCAGGCGGCCCAGGCGGTGCGGACCTCCTCGATGGGCGAAAAGGTTCGCACGTGGTGGAACAACGCCATCTCGAAGAACATCCAGAACCACGCCACGAAGAACATGATCTCCGAGGCGATGAACAGGATCATGCCGTAGCGCAGGCCGAGCGACACCACGGGCGTGTGGTCGCCCTCGTTGGCCTCCTTCACCACGTCGGCCCACCAGGCGCCCATGACGAACAGCAGGCCGGCCAAGCCCATGCATAGCACCCACGGCGTACCCTTCGGCACGCCCAGGATGCCCTTCAGCAGCATGACCAGGCCGATGGCGGTCATGGCGCCGAAGATGGAGCCGACCAGGGGCCATGGGCTCGGCTTGACCAGGTGGTAGTCGTGGTGAACGGCGGCGTGGTCGGCCATGTGCGCGCAACAACCCTAAGCGTTTCGGGCGGCGCGATGGCGTACGCGGTCACCCCGGATCAAGGGTGAGCTATAACCTTGGGTTCGCGCGGAAGCCAAGGGCTGATCTCCCTCTCCCGCAAGGGAACAAGGGCTATGCGGCCGCGCCGCCTCTCACCGGGAAGAAGGTATAGCTGAGGGTGATCTCCTGGAACATGCGGGTGTTCAGGTCGGTCGCGAACTTGGGCTCCACGTAGTAGATCACCGGGAAGCGCTCGGTCTGGCCCGGCTGGATGGTCTGGTTGCTGAAGCAGAAGCACTGGGTCTTCAGAAAGTAAGGGCCGGCGGACTCGGGGGCGACATTATAGGCGGCGCGGCCGGTGAGGGGCGCGGTCCCGTGGTTGGTTACGGTGAAGAAGGCGAGGCCACCCTGGCCGAGCTTGATGGTCTGGGCGACCTGGTCGGGAGTGAAGCTCCAGGGCAGGTCTCGGACGTTCGCGTCGAAGCGGACGGTGATTTTGCGGTCGATCACCTGGGCGGGCGCGCGCTCCACTCGGCGCACCGTGCCGTCGAAGCCCGTGGCCTGGCAGAAGGCGCGGTAGAAGGGCACCGCCGCATAGGCCAGACCGACCATGGAGAAGACGCCGCCGGCGCAGATGGTGGCGATCAGGCCGTGGCCCTTCCGGCGGGGCGGCTTGCGGTCAGAAGCCATGACCGCCGGCCAGCTTGATCATGCTGACGACGAACACCACCAGCACGAAGGCGACGAGCGCCAGCGCTATGCCCAGGCTGCGCATGCGGCGCGCCTTGGCGGCGGCGGGACCTTCGCCGAAGGGGTCTTTGGACGGGGAGGTGGAAGTGGGCGTCTTCATCGGGTGAACCGCATCAGGCTGTGCTCCACCAACAGGGCCGCGAAGAGGCCGAGCAGGTAGAGGATGGAAAAGGCGAACAGGTCGCGCGCCGCCTTGGCGTCAGGCTTCACGGTGTAGAGTACCTCGCCGCCCTGGGTGGCCGGGGCCTGCGCCGTGTCCCCGGCGTGGCCGACCAGCACCCGGGAGGCGAGCAGGAGGAACATCGCGCCGCCGCCGATCGAGACGATGGCGTAGAGCAGGTGGCCGAGACCGGTGAACACCGGGACCACGGCCAGGGGCGCCAGCACCAGGCTGTAGGCGAAGATCTGGCGGCGGGTGGAGCGGGCGCCGCGCACCACCGGCATCATCGGCACGCCCGCCTTGGCGTAATCGCCGCTGGTGTAGAGCGACAGGGCCCAGAAGTGCGGCGGGGTCCACATGAAGATGATGGCGAACAGCAGCCAGGCGTTCAGGGGCACGCTCCCCGTCGCCGCAGCCCAGCCGACGACCGGGGGCAGGGCGCCGGCCGCGCCGCCGATGACGATGTTCTGCGGCGTGGAGCGCTTCAGCCACACCGTATAGACCAGGGCGTAGAAAACGATGGTGAAGGCCAGCAACCCTGCCGCCACGAAGTTCACCGCAATCCCCATCAGCATGACGGAGAAGAGAGCCAGCACCACGCCGAAGGCCGCCGCCTCCGCCCGGCCGATGACGCCCGCAGGGACGGCGCGGCCGCGGGTGCGGCGCATCATGGCGTCGATGTCGCTGTCATAGGCCATGTTCAGCGCGCCCGAGGCGCCGGCGCCGACCGCGATGCAAAGGATGGCCAGGAAGGCCAGGAACGGGTGGATCGGGGTGTCTGCGCAGACCAGTCCGGTCGCCGCGGTGAACACCACCAGCGACATGACCCGGGGCTTCAGCAACGAAAAATAGTCCCGCGGCGCCGCCGGGCTGGCGGTGCGGGGCGCCATGGCCTCAGCCATCACATCCTCTGGAGGAGAAAAGAAGAAGGCGCGAACCGGATGGCCCGCGCCTTCAAACGCCTAATTGGGGGGCCGATCAAGCGGCCGCCAGAGGCGGCTGGCCAAGCGACCGGCTTAGTGGGCGTCCGCCTCGATGACCGGGAGGTCGTTGAACTGATGGTACGGAGGTGGCGAGGACAGGGTCCATTCCAGCGTCGTGGCGCCGTCGCCCCAGGGGTTGGCCACGGCCTTGCGCCTACGGATCGCCGACTCCGCCAGCATGACCACGAACACCGCAATGCCGGCGACGGTGATCATGTAGCCGTCCGTCGACACCCGGTTCCAGAAGGCGAAGGCGGTGGGGTAGTCGACGTAGCGCCGCGGCATGCCTTGGGCGCCCAGGAAGTGCATGGGGAAGAACACCACGTTCACGCCCACGAACATCAGCCAGAAGTGGGTGGCGCCCAGGAACTCGTTGTACTTCACGCCCCACATCTTCTCGTACCAGTAGTAGAAGCCGGCAAAGATGGCGAACACCGCACCCAGGCTCAGCACATAGTGGAAGTGCGCCACCACGTAGTAGGTGTCCTGGAAGCTGTAGTCGACGCCGGCGTTGGAGAGCACGACACCGGTGACGCCGCCTACGGTGAACAGGAAGATGAAGCCGATGGCGAACAGCATGGGCGTCTTGAAGTCGATCGAGCCGCCCCACATGGTGGCGATCCAGCTGAAGATCTTGATGCCCGTCGGCACCGCGATGATCATGGTGGCGGCCGAGAAGTAGGCCTGCAGGTTCACGTTAAGACCCACGGTGAACATGTGGTGGGCCCACACGACAAAGCCGACCACCCCGATAGCCACCATGGCGTAGGCCATGGCGAGGTAGCCGAACACGGGCTTCCTGGAGAAGGTCGCGACCACGTGGCTGATCATGCCGAAGCCCGGCAGGATCAGGATGTAGACCTCCGGGTGGCCGAAGAACCAGAACAGGTGCTGGTACATCACCGGATCGCCGCCGCCCGCGGGATTGAAGAACGAAGTGCCGAAGTTGCGGTCGGTGAGCAGCATGGTGATGGCGCCGGCCAGCACGGGCAGGGACAGCAGCAGCAGGAACACCGTCACCAGCACCGACCAGACGAACAGCGGCATGCGGTGCAGCGTCATGCCGGGCGCCCGCATGTTGAAGATGGTGGTGATGAAGTTGATGGCGCCCAGGATCGAGCTGGCGCCGGCCAGGTGCAGCGACAGGATAACCAGGTCGAAGGCGGGACCTGTGTGGCCGATGGTGGAGAGCGGCGGATACATGGTCCAGCCGCCGCCGAAGCCGCGGCCCGGCCCGCCGTCCACGAACAGCGAGGTGACGAGCACGCAGAAGGAGGCCACCAGCAGCCAGAAGCTGATATTGTTCATGCGCGGAAAGGCCATGTCCGGCGCCCCGATCATGATCGGCACGAAGAAGTTGCCGAAGCCGCCGATCATCGCCGGCATGACCATGAAGAAGATCATGATCAGGGCGTGGGCGGTGACCACCACGTTGTAGCCCTGCTTGGAGGCCTCGATGATGCCGATCTTCGACAGCCAGGAGCCGGCCGTGAATATCTGGATGCCGGGCTCGGCCAGCTCCAGCCGGATCAGGCCGGACAAAGCGCCCCCGATCAGGCCCGCCATGATGGCGAACATGATGTAGAGCAGCCCGATGTCCTTGTGGTTGGTGGAGAAGAACCACCGTACGAAGAATGACGGCTTGTGGTCGTGCTCCGCATGGGCGCCGCTTTGGATGGCGTCGTCGTGGGCGCTGTAGGTCGCGGTCGACATATGCGTCAGGCCCTTTCCGGAGTGGCGAGGGTGAGGATCAAGATCTTGTCCTGCATGGGCTCAGCCGCCGGAGTCGGGGCTGGCGGAGGAGGTGGTGGCGCCGGTCAGCTTGGCCGGGCGGGTGGTCTGGGCCGCCGGCGGCGGGACAGGCGCAGAAACCGGGGTGGCGGCGGGGGC
>NZ_CAHJWH010000105.1 GCF_903642205.1 Caulobacter sp. S45
CACCCCGTCAGGAGGGGGCGGCGGCGCTCGCGCGATCGCGGCCGGCGGCGCGGTGCAGGCGAGCCTCCGGCCCGTCGCGCACCCCGAAGGCGCGGCCCTGCTGCAGACCTTCGAGGACGTGGTCGCCCTGATCGACGCCAAGCGCGACGTGACCCTGAAGCTCGACGTGGAGCGGTTCGTGCGGCTGGTGGACTTCAAGCCCGGCGTGATCAGCTTCGAGCCCGCGCCGGGCGCGCCCGCCAACCTGTCCCAGCGGCTTTCCGGACGGCTGCGCGAATGGACCGGCCAGCGCTGGATGATGGACCTGAAGGTCGGCGGCGCCGAGAGCGTGCGCGACCGCCAGCGCCGCCAGGACGACGAGCAACGCGCCCGCCTGGAGGCCGACCCGTTCGTGGTGGCCATGAAGGAGGCCTTCCCAGGCGCCGAGATCGTCGGCGTGCGCCGGCTGGAGGCGGACGCGCCCGAAGCCCTGGGCGACGACGCGCCGACCGAGAACTAGCACTGCAGGCGCAGCCAGAACGAAAGTGAACCAGCATGAAAGACTTCGGCCAGATGATGCAGCAGGCCCAGGGCCTGCAGCAGAAGCTGCAGGACGCCCAGGCCCGGCTGGCGGAGACGACGGTGCAGGGACAGGCCGGCGGCGGCCTGGTGAAGGTCACCCTGAAGGGCTCGGGCGACCTCGCCGCCGTAGCGCTGGACGAGAGCCTGCTGTCGCCCGGCGAGGCCGAGATGGTCTGCGACCTGCTGGTCGCCGCCCATGCCGACGCCAAGCGCAAGCTCGACGCCGAACAGGCGCGCCTGATGCAAGAGGCCATGGGCCCTCTGGCAGGGCTGGCCGGCGGCATGGGAGGCTTCCCGGGCCTCAAGCCTTGAGCCCACCCGACCGGGGCCGGGCGCGGGCAGGCTAGTGGCCTCCTCGGCCGGCCCCGAGATCGAGCGGCTGATCCAGCTGCTGGGGCGCCTGCCCGGCATGGGTCCGCGCTCGGCGCGCCGCGCGGCGCTCGCACTGCTCAAGCGGCGCGAACAGCTGCTGGACCCGCTCGCCCGCGCCATGACGGACGCGTCGGCCCGGGTGAGGCCCTGCTCCACCTGCGGCGCGCTCGACACCGCCGATCCCTGCACGGTCTGCGCCGCCCCCGAGCGCGACGGCGCGCTGATCTGCGTGGTGGAGGAGGTCGGCGCGCTGTGGGCCATGGAGCGCGGCGGGGCGTTCCGCGGCCGCTACCACGTGCTGGGCGGCCTGCTGTCGGCGCTCGATGGGGTGGGGCCGCAGGCGCTGCGGGTGGACGAGCTGGTGTCGCGCGCGGGCGATCCGGACGTGCGCGAGGTGATCCTGGCGCTGCCGGCCACCGTCGACGGTCAGACCACAGCCCACTACCTGCACGAGCGGCTGGGCGGGGCCGACGTGGAGGTCACCTCGCTCGCCCGAGGGGTGCCGGTGGGCGGCGAACTCGACTGGCTCGACGACGGCACCATAGCCCAGGCGCTCAGGGCGCGCCGTCCCGCCTAGGCGACGGCCCGCTTACTGAACCGTCCTCGCCGCAGGGCGGAATCGCCTTTGCCTCGGCGCCACGCTAGGCTAGCTGGAAACCCATCCGAAACGCTTACGAAGGGACGACCATGGCGCGCATCACCCTCAGGCAACTGCTCGACCATGCGGCCGAGCACAGCTACGGCGTGCCCGCCTTCAACATCAACAACATGGAACAGGGCTTGGCGATCCTTGAGGCCGCCGCCAGGACCGACAGTCCGGTGATCATCCAGGCCAGCCGCGGCGCGCGGCAGTACGCCAACGACATCATGCTGGCCAAGATGATCGACGCCCTGATCGACATCTATCCGCACATCCCGATCTGCATGCACCAGGACCACGGCAACGACGAAGCCACCTGCGCCACCGCCATCCAGCACGGCTTCACCAGCGTGATGATGGACGGCTCTCTGGAGGCCGACGCCAAGACCCCGGCCAGCTACGACTACAACGTCGCCGTCACCCGTGACGTGACGAAGATGGCCCACTGGGTCGGCGCTTCGGTGGAGGGCGAGCTCGGCGTGCTTGGTTCGCTGGAGACCGGCATGGGCGAGGCCGAGGACGGCCACGGCTTCGAGGGCAGGCTCGATCACGCCCAGCTGCTCACCGACCCCGACCAGGCGGTGGAGTTCGTGCGCGAGACCGAGGTGGACGCCCTCGCCATCGCCATGGGCACCTCCCACGGCGCCTACAAGTTCACTCGAAAGCCCGATGGCGACGTACTGGCCATGGGCGTGATCGAGGAGATCCACCGCCGCCTGCCAAACACCCACCTTGTCATGCACGGCTCCTCCAGCGTGCCCCAGGACCTGCAGGACGTGATCAACAGGTTCGGCGGAGTGATGCCCCAGACCTGGGGCGTGCCGGTGGAGGAGATCCAGCGCGGCATCAAGCACGGCGTGCGCAAGATCAACATCGACACCGACAACCGGATGGCCATGACCGGCGCCATCCGCAAGGTGCTCACCGAGAACCCCGGCGAGTTCGACCCCCGCAAGTACCTGAAGCCCGCCATGGAGGCCATGCGCAAGGTGGTGGAGCAGCGCTTCCAGGAGTTCGGCACGGCGGGGCACGCCAGCCGGATCAAGGCCTTGCCGCTGTCTGCCATGGCCAAGCGCTATACCTCGGGCGAGCTGTCGCCGAAGTTCGACTTGAGCCAGATGGCGGCGGAATAGGGCGCTTTGGACTCTATAGGATCAGCTTGGCTCCACTACCTTTTCCTGGTCGCAGCCGATGTCGTGACTTGTCGGTCTTTGGGTGAGGCGCCAGACGGCCGAACGCGGGTCGCTCGCTTCGGATTGCGTCGGTCTGGCCGGCTTCCTATAAGCGCAGTGACTTTGGCAGCCTATTAAAGCGGGTCTGATGAATATCCACGAACACCAGGCCAAGGCCGTCCTCAAGGAATTTGGCGCGCCTGTGCCCCAGGGCTTCGCCGCGTTCACGCCGCAGGAAGCCGAGGAGGCCGCACGCAAGCTCGGCGGCCCGGTCTTCGTGGTGAAGTCGCAGATCCACGCTGGCGGCCGCGGCAAGGGCAGGTTCGAGGGTCTCGGCCCCGAGGCCAAGGGCGGCGTGCGGGTGGTGAAGTCAGTGGAGGACGTGCGCGCATCCGCCGAGGAGATGCTCGGCCGCGTGCTCGTCACCCACCAGACCGGTCCCCACGGCCGCCAGGTCAACCGCCTCTACATCGAGGAGGGCGCCGACATCGCCAAGGAACTCTACCTGTCGCTGCTGGTGGACCGGGAGACCAGCCGCGTGGCCGTGGTCGCCTCCACCGAAGGCGGCATGGACATCGAGGAGGTGGCCGCCCACACCCCTGAGAAGATCATCACCATCCAGATCGACCCCGCCACCGGCGTCTTCCCGCACCACGGCCGCGCCCTGGCCGAGGCCCTGGACCTGAAGGGCGACCTGGCCAGGCAGGGCGCAAAGCTGCTCAGCCAGCTCTACGCGGCCTTCTTGGCCAAGGACATGGACATGCTGGAGGTCAACCCGCTGATCATCACCGGCGACCAGCAGCTGCGCGTGCTCGACGCCAAGGTCAGCTTCGACGCCAACGCCTTGTTCCGTCAAAAGGATATCGTGGAACTCCGCGACAAGTCGGAGGAGGACGCGAAGGAGATCGAGGCTTCCCGCCACGACCTGTCCTACATCGCGCTGGATGGCGAGATCGGCTGCATGGTGAACGGAGCGGGCCTCGCCATGGCCACCATGGACATCATCAAGCTGTACGGCGCCGAGCCCGCCAACTTCCTGGACGTGGGCGGCGGGGCCAACAAGGAGAAGGTGACGGCGGCCTTCAAGATCATCACCGCCGATCCCAATGTGAAGGGCATCCTGGTCAACATCTTCGGCGGCATCATGCGTTGCGACATCATCGCCGAGGGAGTCATCGCCGCGGTGAAGGAAGTGGGTCTGAAAGTGCCGCTGGTGGTGCGCCTGGAAGGCACAAACGTGCAGCAGGGCAAGGACATCCTGAACCAATCCGGCCTGGACGTGATCGCAGCGAACGATCTCTCCGACGCAGCCGAAAAGATCGTATCCGCGGTCCGCAAGGCGGCCTGACCCTACAGGCACACCGGAGGTGCAGTGGAATCGGCCAGGCGGCTCGCCGCATCTCGGGGCGCCTGAAGCAGGGGTCCGATCCCGACTAGGCGCAGCGTTTAGGCGAGGCGGTTATGGCGTGGCCGGTCTCCAGGATGGCCGACAGGGGGAACTCGCGTTGGTCAAATCCTCACCCTCAGGCGGTAGACCATCCTGGTGGACCGAACGCCCAGGACGACGACCGGCCAAGCGGAGATGCTGCTTCGGCCCGCGAACGACTCGCTGCGTCCGCTCTCGACCATCGAACTGGCCTTGAAGGTTCGCCCCGCGGCGGTCCTGAGCGGGTCCACGCCAGTCTGGCGGCTTGATCCCCAGTATGATCGCTGGCTGATCGAGAACTTTCGGCATGACCCAATCTGGTTCTGCCCATTAGATCTTTATGACCGCAGGGTGCGTCCCGCAGACGCCCGCTTCACCCTTCAGGAGATCAACGCGCTGCTGGCCGAAGAGGCCCAGCGGACCGGCGGCTATGCCCTGGGCGGCATGACCGGCTGGGGCCGCAAGACGGTTATGTTCGTCGTCGGCAGCCATCGGCTGAAGGCCCTGCTGGAGTTCCTCTTCGCCTGGGGTTGAGGGGCTGAAACGAGCGGTGCGGCGCCGAGTTGGGCCGCCTCCGCTCGAAACGTCCACTCAGCGGTAGCGCCAGCCGCCGTTGTAGCGATAGCGGTTGCCCCAATAGCGGCGACCATCCCAGTATCCCCGACCCGGATAGAATACGCCCAGGGCCGGTCCGGCGACGATTAGCGGTCCACGTCCATAGTTCGGGCGGCAGCCGCCATAAGGTCCGCGGTGGAAGCCGGGACCACAGCCTCCGGCGGCCTGGGCCGACGACACTGCAGCCAGGGTGGCGCCTGCAACCAGGGCCCCCAACATCATCTTCTTCATCAACATATCTCCAAGATGACCCCCCGGCAGTCAACTCCTACAGCGCCAGGTGCATGAGCAACGCCCATTCCCCGTCTTGGTTCGCCGGTGGCCGCCGGCTGTGTCAAAGCGGCGCGCTGCGCAAGGCGAGCCGCAATGTCACCCGCGGATGGCGATGAGGGACTTGGTGAGCGTGATCACCCTCTCGTCCACGTGGTCGGCGTCAGGAAAGAGGAACTTGAACTGTGTCTTGTCCAGCAGGCGGGCGTGCTGGACGACGCGCATCGCCTCACCCAGATCCTGCGCCTTGCGCGAGAACCAGCCTCGCCCCTTCCTGAGCAGCAGGCGGGCCCTGGCCTGCTCGGAGCGCCAGTGGAAGAAGGGCTCGGAGAAGTGGGGTTCTATTGGGAAATAGAAGTACGGCGTCTGGATGTAGTATCTCGGCGCCAGCCGGCGCACCTCCGCGGCGAACGCCTCGCAGCGGCGCCAATCGCCCACGTGCTCGATAACCGAGTTGGAATGCACGAGGTCGAAGCGGCCCGACTCGATCTGCGGAAGCTCACAGGCATCGGCCGTCAGGGTCTCGAACATGGGATCATCCACGACCTGCGGGGTCGGGTTGACCAACAGGATGCTGACGCCCTTGGCCTCCAGGAAGCCGCGATCGAACAGGCTCCAGTAGCCCGGCTCCCCGCCGAGATCGAGGATGCGGCAGGCCCCCCGCTCCGCATGGATCGTCTCGATCAGCTGCCGGACCTTGGCCGACCTCGCGCGGCGGAACCGCATGGCGAGGGAGTTGGGGTTTCCATGGTCCTGAAGTGCATGGATGAAGTTCATGGGTTCGTCCCCGAAAGAGATCAGGACCTCGGACCTGCAAGACGGAGGCCGTTCGAACACCGGTTGGGGGCGGCTGAATCAGGCGGCTGGGATGCAGCTCCACACGTTCGGCGACGCAGCTTACGCCTCGATCAGCTCGATGTCCGCCACCCTCTGCTGGCGCGACCACATGGCGGCGTAGGCGCCGCGCCGGGCCAGCAGGCCCTCGTGCGTCCCGCGCTCCACGACCCGGCCGTGCTCAAGCACCAGGATCTCGTCGGCGTCGGTCACCGTCGACAGGCGGTGGGCGATGACCAGGCTGGTGTGCCCCTCGGCCAGGCGCGAGAGGCTCTCCTGAATGGCCTGTTCAGTGTGGGTGTCGAGCGCGCTGGTGGCCTCGTCGAAAATCAGGATCTTCGGGCGCTTCAGGATCACCCGGGCGATGGCGACCCGCTGCTTCTCGCCGCCCGAGAGCTTCAGGCCGCGCTCGCCCACGCGGGTACCGTAACCGTCGGGCAGGGCGGAGACGAAGTCGTGCAGGCGCGCGGCGCGGGCGGCGGCTTCCACCTCCTTCCGCGAGGCGTCGGGCCGACCATAGGCGATGTTGTAGAGGATGGTGTCATTGAACAGCACCGTGTCCTGGGGCACCACGCCGATGGCCGAGCGCAGGCTGGCCTGGGTCACGTCGCGCAGGTCTTCGCCGCCGATGCTCACGCCGCCCGAACTCACGTCGTAGAACCGGAACAGCAGCCGCGCGAGGGTCGACTTACCCGCGCCGCTCGAACCCACCAGCGCCACCTTGTGGCCTGGCGCGACACGGAAGGACACGTCCTGCAGAATGGTCCGGCGCGGCTCGTAGGCGAAGCCCACGTCGTGGAAGACGATCTCGCCGCCAGGATTGCGGAGGGCTTTAGCGCCCGCGCGGTCCTGAACCTCGGGGAGGGTCTGCAGCAGGCGGTTCATCTGCTCGTAGTCCACCAGCGACTGCTTCAGGCTGCGATAGACCACGCCCAGCACGTTCAGGGGCTGATAGAGCTGCAGCAGGTAGGCGTTGACCAGGACGAAGTCGCCGACGGTCATTCGGCCACGCGCCACGCCGCTCGCCGCCAGCATCATGACGACGACCAGGCCTGCCGACATGATCAGGTTCTGGCCGACGTTCAGGCCGGACAGCGTCGCCTGGTTGCGCACCGAGGAACGCTCATAGTCGCGCTTGGCGGCGTCGTAGCGGGCGACCTCCACCTGCTCGGCGCCGAAATACTTCACCGTCTCATAGTTGATCAGGCTGTCGACGGCGATCGACCCGGCCAGATTGTCCTGCCGGTTCATCTCGCGCCGCAGCGCCACCCTGCGCGCCGTGACCGCGAAGGTGAAGGTCGCGTAGCCAAGGATCACCGCGATCACCGTGCCGGCGAACAAGGGATTGAACAGGCGCCACAGGATGGCGCTGACCAGCGTCACCTCCAGCAGGATCGGCGCGATGTTGAACAGGGTGAGGCCGAGCAGGCTCTCCACCGCCGACAGGCCCCGGTCCATCACCCGGCTGACGCCGCCGGTCTGGCGGTCGAGGTGGAAGCGGAGCGACAGGCCGTGCAGGCGGTTCAGGGTGGCGATGGCGGTATTGCGCACCGCCCGCTGCACCACCGGCGAGAACACCATGTCGCGCAGCTCGCCCGAGCCCTGGCTGCCGATCCGCGCCAGTCCGTAGGCGGCGACGAGGCCGAGCGGCGCAGCGATCAGGGCGCCGTGACCGTGCGGCGACAGCGCGTCCACCGCGCGCTTCAGCAGGAGCGGGATCGCCACGTTGAACAGCTTGGCGGCGAGCACCAGGGCCAGGGCCAGCACCACCCGGGCGCGCAGGGCTGCTTCGCCTTTAGGCCAGAGGTAGGGGCCCAGCGTTCGGAGCGCCCTGAGCTGATCGGAGGCGCTCGCCTCGACCAGGGCGGTGTTGCCGTCGCGCACGGCGGCGGAGGCCCAGTGCCTCAAGGGTTGGCCCCAGCGGGGCGCGGCGGGTTGTGTCGCACGCGCCTGGCGTCCCCGCGGCAGCGATCAGAGCAGTAGAGCACCTCGTCCCACACCTTGGCCCACTTCTTCCGCCAGGTGAACGGGCGGCCGCAGGCGGCGCAGGGCTTGGACGGCAGGTCGGCCTTCTTCCTCACGCGGCGGCCTTCAGGGCGTCCAGCTTTGCCGCCTCCGCAGCGATCTCAAACGAGCGCAGCCGGGCTGAATGATCGAAGATCTGCGCGGTCACCATCAGCTCGTCGGCCCCGGTGCGGGCGGCGAAGGCCTGCAGCCCGGCGCGCACCGTCTCAGGCCCGCCGACCACTGCGCAGCTGAGCGCATGGTCGACCTGGGCGCGCTCCATGGGCGTGATCACCGCCTCGATGTCGTCCACCGGCGGCGGGAGCTTGCCGGGGCGACCGGCGCGCAGGCGGGCGAACGCCTGCTGCTGCGAGGTGGCCAGGCGCGCCGCCTCGGCATCGGTGTCGGCGGCGATGACGCTGAGGCCCAGCATGGCGTAGGGCTTGTCGAGGTGCTGGGAGGGCCGGAAGCGGGTGCGGTAGATGTCCAGCGCCTGCATCATGGCGTTCGGCGCGAAGTGGCTGGCGAAAGCGTAGGGCAGGCCGAGCGCCGCCGCCAGCTGAGCGCCGTAAAGGCTCGATCCCAGAATCCAGACCGGTACGCGCAGGCCGTCGCCCGGCGTTGCGCGAACCAGTTGGCCGGGCTGGGAGGGCTCGAAATAGGCCATCAGCTCCAACACGTCCTGGGGGAAGTCGTCCACGTCGCCGGCCAGGGTGCGGCGGAGCGCGCGGGCGGTGACCTGGTCCGAGCCCGGAGCGCGGCCGACGCCCAGGTCGATGCGGCCGGGATGAAGCGCGGCCAGCGTGCCGAACTGCTCGGCGATCACCAGGGGCGCGTGGTTCGGCAGCATGATTCCACCTGCGCCGATGCGAATGGTGGAGGTGGCTTCGGCCGCGTGCGCCAACGCCACGGCGGTGGCGGCGCTGGCGATGCCCGCCATGTTGTGGTGCTCCGCCATCCAGTAACGGCGATAGCCGCAGCGCTCGGCGTGGACGGCGAGCTCGATGGAGTTCCGCAGCGCTTCGCCGGCGGTGGAGCCCTCAGCGACAGCGGAGAGGTCGAGGACGGAAAGCGGCGTCATACGGCTAATATGGGGCGATCGGAGGCGGTTGCGATAGGCTCCCCTCCCTCAGGTGGAAGAGCTTAGATGCAGGTTATCGGCCCGCGCGCCCGCCCGTTGATGAACTGCTGCACGTAGGCGTTGTCGGCGTCGTCGATGGACCTGGCAGGACCGCGCCAGACGATCTTGCCACCATGGAGCATGGCGATTTCATCGCCGATCTTCCTGGCGGAGGCCATGTCGTGGGTGATGGAGACGGCGGTGCAGCCCAGCCGGCGCACCTCCTCCATGATCAGGTCGTTGATGACGTCCGAGGTGATGGGATCGAGCCCCGTGGTCGGCTCGTCGAAGAACAGGATCTCCGGGTGCGCGACGACCGCGCGGGCCAGCCCCACCCGCTTCTGCATGCCGCCGGAGATCTCGGCCGGGTATCGGTCGGCGACATCGCTCGGCAGGCCGACGCGGCCCAGGGCCTCGATGGCGCGGTCGCGGGCCTCCTTGCGGGGCAGCCTGTCGGCGTTGGCCAGGCGGAAGCCGACGTTCTGCCAGACCTTCAGGCTGTCGAACAGCGCGGAGCCCTGGAACAGCATGCCCAGCTTGCCGTGCAGGCGCGAGCGCTCGGCGGTGGTCAGCTCGGTCATGTCGTCGCCGTCCATGAACACCTGGCCGGCGTCCGGCCGCATCAGGCCCACCGCTATCTTCAGGGTGACAGATTTTCCCTGGCCGGACGCGCCGATGATCACCAGGGAGCGGCCGGGCTGGATCGCGATGTCCACACCGTCGAGCACGCGCCGGCCCTCGAAGGTCTTGGTGACGCCGCGCAGCTCCAGCTTGGGTGCGGCGGTCGAGACGGGGCTCACCTGAGCAGGCTCGTCATGATGTAGTCGGTGGCGAACACCAGCACGGCCGCCGAGACCACGGCGTTGGTGGTGGCGCGGCCTACGCCTCGGGCGCCTCCATGACTGTTGAAACCGTGGTAGCAGCCCATCAGCGCCACGATGAAGCCGAACACCGCCGACTTGACCAGGCCCGAGATCACGTCCCAGGGCTGGAGGAAATTCCAGGTGTTGGCGATGTAGATCGTGCCGTTGAACTTCAGCGACGCCACCGCGACCAGCCACCCGCCAGCGATGCCGATGATGTCACCTGTGAGCGTCAGCAGCGGCAAGGTCAGCACGCCTGCGGTCAGGCGCGGCCCGATCAGGTAGCGGTAAGGATCGGTGGACAAGGTCTGCAGCGCGTCGATCTGCTCGGTGGCGCGCATGGCGCCAATCTCTGCGGCGATGGCGGCGGAGACGCGGCCGGCCAGCATCAGGGCGGCGAGCACGGGGCCCAGCTCGCGGGTGATGCCCAGCGCCACGATCTGGGGCATGATCTGCTCGGCGTTGAAGCGCGCTCCGCCAGTGTAGATGTTGAGCGCCAGGGCGGCGCCGGTGAACACCGCCGTCAGGCCGACCACCGGCAGGGAGAAGTAGCCGATGGCGTAGAGCTGGCGGACCAGCTGGCGGCCGAAGAAGGGGGGCGTGACGGCGGCCGTCACCCCGCGGACGGCGAAAATGGCCAATCGGCCCGCGGACTGAAGCAGGTCGAAGCTGGACGCCCCGATGGCGCGGATCGGGTTCATCCCTGCGCGCCCAGATGAACCCGTTGAACCCGGGGCGCGACGTTGGACAACAGCTCGAAGGCGATGGTGCCCGCGTCGGCGGCGGCCTCGTCCACCGGCAGGTTCGGACCGAACAGCTCGACCCGCGCGCCGGGCCACGCCTCGCACCCGGTGACGTCCAAGGCGATCAGGTCCATAGATATCCGGCCGAGGACGGCGCGCTTAGCGCCCGCGAACCATCCATAGCGTGGCCGTTCCGAGGCGCGCAAGACGCCGTCGGCATAGCCCAGACCCACCACCGCCACGCGCAGGGCCCGCTCGGCGCGATAGGCGGCGCCGTAGCCGACGCTCTCGCCCGGCGCGACGCTGCGGACCTGCAGGATCGGCGCGTCCAGGGTGGCCACCGGACGTAGGCGCGAGTCCGGCATTTGGAACGGCCCGCCGCCGTACAGCGCGATACCCGGACGCACCACTTGGCCGCGGAACCGCGGTCCCAGGAAAAGTCCGGCCGACGCGCCCAGGCTCGTGCGCGCCTGCGGGAACAGAGCGGTGATCGCTTCGAACCGCGCCGCCTGCTCGACGTCCATGGCCGCGACCTCGGGGTCGGCGCAGGCGAGGTGGCTCATCACCACCTCCAGCTCGACGCCTCGCAAGCCGTCGCTGGTCTGGGACAGGGCGCGCGCCTCCTCCGGACGCAGGCCGAGACGGTTCAGGCCGGTGTCGACGTGCAGGACGCCCGACAGAGTGCGCCCGAGAGTGCGGGCATGAGCGGTCCATTCCCGCACCTGAGGCAGGCTGTTCAGCACGGGCGTGAGCTCGTGGGCGACCATATGCGGCGCGTCATCGTCGGTGCAGCCGTCCAGAACGCAGATCGCCGCCGGCCGCGCCGGGCCGAGCGCGGCGCGCAGCGCCACGCCTTCGGACAGCCGGGCGGTGAAGAAGCGGCGTGCACCTTCGCTCCACAGCCGCCGCGCCACGGGCCCGAGGCCCAGCCCATAGGCGTCGGCCTTCACCACCGGCGCGACCTCTGCGCGACCGGCCTCCCGC
>NZ_CAHJWH010000106.1 GCF_903642205.1 Caulobacter sp. S45
CATGGGCGTAGCCGACGCCGCGGCGCCCTGGGCGGCCGGCGCGCGGCTGCAGCAGTTCGTGGAAGCCGGCCGCCACGGGGCCATGGACTGGATGGAGACAACGCTGGAGCGCCGCGCCCATCCCCGCTCGCTCTGGCCCGAGGCCCGCTCGGCCCTCGTGCTCGGCCTGAACTACGGCCCGGACCGCGATCCGCGCGCCCTGCAGGCGGAGCCCGGCCTGGGCGCCATCTCGGCCTATGCCCAGGGCGACGACTACCACCAGCTGATCAAGGGCCGGCTGAAGACGCTCGCCGCCTGGGTGAAGGCGCGCTTCGGCGGCGAGGTGAAGGTGTTCGTGGACACCGCGCCGCTGATGGAGAAGCCCCTGGCCCAGGCGGCGGGGCTGGGCTGGCAGGGCAAGCACACCAACCTGGTCAGTCGCGAGTTTGGCTCCTGGCTGTTCCTGGGCGTGGTCCTGACCACCCTGGACCTGCCGCCCGATGCGCCGGAGGGCGGAGTGCAGGCCTGCGGCTCCTGCCGCGCCTGCCTCGACGCCTGCCCCACCGACGCCTTCCCCGCCCCGTTCCAGATCGACGCCCGGCGTTGCATCTCCTATCTGACCATCGAGCATGAGGGCCCGATCCCGCTGGAGTTCCGCGAGGCGCTCGGCAACCGCATCTACGGCTGCGACGACTGCCTGGCCGCCTGCCCCTGGAACAAGTTCGCCCAGGCTGCACAGGAGATGCGCGTGCAGGCCCGCGACGCGTTGCGCGCGCCGGGGCTGGCGGAGCTGGCGGCGCTGGACGAGCCGGCGTTCCGCAGCCTGTTCCGGAAGTCCCCGGTCCTGCGCATCGGGCGCGACCGCTTCGTGCGCAACGTGATGTACGCCATCGGCAACTCAGGCGACGCCGGCCTGGCTGACGCGGCGTGCGCGCGACTGGACGATCCTTGCAAGGTGGTGCGCGAGGCGGCGGCCTGGGCGGTGCACCAGCTGGCCGGCGCAGCCGAGCAGGAGGAGGCGTCGCTCTCGGCGCCTCGCCCTCACTCCCCGATCTGGCGAGACGGACCCGACGTGGTCAGCGACGGCCGCACCCGGTAGACCTGCAGCGGGGCTGCGGACGGCGACAGGCGCTCCAGCCAGTCGGGCGGACGGCCTGCGTCCAATGCAGCCTGGAGGCTGCCGGCCGCCCGGATCCGATCGCCTGCGGCCGCATGGGCGCGGCACTCCAGCACGTAACGGACATGCAGCGCCCGCGTCATGGCCGCGGCCCCGCCAGAGGCCGGGGCTGCGAGGGCGGCGTGTCCGGCGAGCAGGCCGAACGCCATCCGGTGATAGGGCGCGCTCACCGCCGAGCTGGAGGTGTGCGCCACCACGAAGGGGCCGAGGTCGGGCTCGGCCAGCACCGTGCCGGGCGCGAGACGGGCGAGCTGGTCGTAGCTGCCCGCCTCGAAGCACCGGTCAGCGCCCGGCTGGACGAGTGTGGAAGCGGGTGCGGCCGGGCTGGCGTGCGCGGGCGTCCAGATCCTCAGGCAGAACAGCATGAGGCTGGCCAGGACCGCGGGCGTGAGCGCCAGTCCCACGGCCACCACGCGCACCGGATCGGCCTGCCGTCCGGGGGACCGGCCCATGACGAGCATCGCTGTCGCTGTCGCGATGGGCGCCAGGGCACTCCAGAACAGGTAGCTGGACATCCTCAGCATGGCCCAGCTGGAGGCGATGGCCAGGCCGAGCATCAGGCCTGCGAGCCAGAAGGTCGGGGAGCGCCGACGCGCCGCGGAAAGGCCGACAGCCGCCCAGGCGAGGGCGCTCGCGACCATCGCCACGGCCACGGTGAGGCCTGTGGGCAGGTCCTTCTGGAGGAGGACGGGCAGGGGCGTCATCTCCTGCACCCCGCTGAGCCAGATCGGCCGGATGCGGCCGTCGACCTCCGCGAAAGGGCCGTGCAGACACTGCGGATCCAGGCCGACATAGGTCAGGGCCGCAAGCAGGGCCACGATACCCATCGCACCAAGTCTCGCCGTCAGCCGCATGCCGTGCGTCGCGCTCGCCGCCGCCAGGCCCGCCGACGCCACGCACACGGCTGCGGCCAGGTTGATGGCCAGGGCGTCGCAAGCCGGCGCTCCCCATCTCGCCGGCGGCGTCTGAACGAGGAAGGCCGCAGCGGTTGAGCCGAACAGCGCCAGGCCGAAGGCGCCTAAACGCGTCGCCTCCTCCGCCCTGAGGATGAAGCGCGACGCCATGAAGCCGCCGATGACGGCGTAGAAGGGCAGGGCTTCAAGGCCGATGGCGAGGCCGACGCCCATGGCTGCGCCGGCGGCGACCGCTCCACCGATTCCGGGTCCCCGTGACGCCGCGCCTGCATAGGCGGTCAGCCAGAGCAGCAGCTGCACGTTGTGGTGGTCGATGCGGCCCGGGTGGAACTGGGCGTAGAGCGGAAGGCTGGCGACGCAGCCCGCCGCGGCCGCCAGCATGGCCACGCGCTGGATAGGCGGGTCTCCGGCGAGGCGGCGGGTGATGCACAGCCCCGCGGCGACGGCGGGACCGATCAGGGCCAGGGGCCACAGCAGTCGCGTGAGCAGCTCCGCCCGCGCTTCGCCAAAGCCCAGGGCGAAGGTGCGCTCCACCATCGCCAGCGCGCCATCGAGCAGGCGCGACCAGTGCATGTAGACGCCGTACGGAGGCTGGAAGCGGGTCAGCCTCTGGTCGTACCAGCCCCGCCCATGCAGCAGGTCGCGCACCATCGTCATGCGGGTGGCGTCGTCGGAATCGCCGAAGCCGCGGTCGACAGAGAGGTGCTCGCGCAGCAGCAGATAACCCGCCACCAGGACCCAGACCACAAGCGCCGTCGGCAAGAGACGGGTCGTGGACCGGGCGTCGGTGAGCCGGGATTGCGGCAAGGACGAGCTCCTCGTCGTTGAGGATCCACGCTTCCACGCTCAGGGTTACCAGGCCCTGAAATCGCAGCCGCGCCCCGCTCTGCTGGGGAAGCCCTCGGCCGCGGGGTCGCTCAGCCCCAAGCTCGCCCCGCAGGACGCCGCCCAGGCCTGGCGCGCTCAGCGTCCTTCAAACACCTTTTGCGGTCCGACGACCTCGTAGAGGTCCGTCCGCCGGTCGCGGAAGAAGCCCCAGGCGGCGCGGTGGGTGTGCAGGAAGTCAAGGTCGACGGTGGCGGTCAGCACGCCCTGCTCTTCCCGATCGAATTCAGCGATCAGGTCGCCGCGGTGGTCGGCGATGAAGGAGGAGCCGTAGAAGCTCTGGCCGGAGGCGGCGCCTGGGCCGGGCTCGGTCCCGATGCGGTTGGCGGCGACGACCGGGATGACATTGGCCACCGCATGGCCCTGCATCACGCGCCGCCAGGGGTCGCGGGTGTCCAGGCTGGCGTCGTGGGGCTCAGCTCCGATCGCGGTGGGGTAGAGCAGCACCTCGGCCCCCATCAGGGTCATGGCGCGGGCGGCCTCGGGATACCACTGGTCCCAGCATATCCCCGCGCCGATGCGGCCATGCCGCGTCTCCCAGACCTTGAAGCCGGTATCGCCGGGGCGGAAGTAGTACTTCTCCTGATAGCCGGGGCCATCGGGGATGTGGCTCTTGCGGTAGACCCCCAGCAGCGACCCGTCCGCGTCCGCCATCACCAGGCTGTTGTAATAGTGCGGCCCCTCGCGCTCGAAGATGGAGATGGGGATCACCACGCCGAGTTCGGCCGCCAGTGGCGCCAGGGCGGTGACGCAGGGGTGCTCGCGCCAGGGATGGGCGGTGGCGAACCAGCGCTCCTCCTGGGTGACGCAGAAATAGGGTCCCTGGAACAGCTCGGACGGCAGGATGACCTGGGCGCCCTTCGCCGCCGCCTCGCGCACCAGCTCGGCGGTGGCTGAGATGTTGGCGGCCATGTCCAGGCCGTAGGCGGTCTGGATTGCAGCCAGGGTGAGACTGCGGGCCATTAGGCGGGCTCCTGCTGGGTGATGCAGTGGAAGCTGCCGCCGCCGGTCAGCAGCGCCCGCGAGGACAGCCCGATCACCTCGCGCTCGGGGAACATGGCGGCGAGCGCGTCGAGCGCAAGCGGGCTGGCGCGATCCTCGTAGACCGGCATGATCACCGCCTCGTTAGCGATGAGGAAGTTCATGTGGCTGGCGGGGACCACCTCGCCGTCCTCGTCCAGGATGCGGCCGGGCGACGGCAGGCGCATGACCTGCAGCTCCACGCCCCGGGCGTCGCTCGACTTCGCCAGGCAGGCGGCGGCCTCGCCATAGACGGCGGTGTTGGGGTCGTCGCGACCGAAGCCGACCGGGCAGGCGACCACGCCGGGCGCCACGAAGCGGGCCAGGTTGTCCACGTGGCCGTCGGTGTGGTCGTTGGCCAGTCCCTCGCCGAGCCAGACCACCTTCTGCGCGCCCAGCGCTTCGCCGAGGGCTGACCCGGCCTTGGCGGGGGTCCAGCCGGGGTTCCGGTTGGGATTGGTCAGGCACTGGCGGGTGGTGAGCAGCGCGCCCAGGCCATCGGCGTCGATGGCGCCACCCTCCAGCACGAAGTCGTGCTCCACTCTTGGCGAGCCGGCGGCGGCCGCGATCTGCTCGGCCACCAGGTCGTCGTCATCCAGCACGTACTTGCCGCCCCAGCCGTTGAAGCGGAAGGCGCCGGCCACCGTCTCCTCCCCGCGCTTGACGAAGATCGGCCCGGTGTCGCGCAGCCACACGTCACCGAACTGGGCCCGCACGATCTCCACACCCGAGCGTTCGCCGAGGAGGGCGCAGGCGGCGCCCACGGCCGCGTCGCCTCGGACCAGCAGGCGCACCCGCTCCGCGCCCGGGCCGGCCAGGGCTAGGGCTAGCGCCGCCACCTCGGCCTGGGCGGCGGCGAGGTCGTCGACCCACAGGTCCTCGTGGCTGGGGAAGCCCACCCACATGGCGCGGTGGGGAGACCATTCGGCGGGCTGTATCAGGCTCATGGGCGCAATATGGGCTCTGCAGGCGGCCGCGCCTGACTGCGGCCGGCCCGCTCCGCCGTCAAGACGCGGCGACCAAGGTGCGAGGCGGAAAGGACGCAGTCCCGCCGCCTCCGTGCGCGCCGCTTGCTTCCGTCGCCCCCGCCTCGCTAAGGGCTGGAGCGACAAGGAGACTTCGGCTCTTGGACTTGGATGATGCGGCCCTGGGGCCCGGCGCGGTCACCGCGCGCCGGGCCTGGATGTGGACCCTCGCCCTGATCGGCCTGATCACCGCGGTGCGGGTGGCGGGGCTGTTCGCCAGCCCGGTGGAGCTCTACCCTGAGGAGGCGCAGTACTGGCTATGGTCGCGCCACCTGGCGTTCGGCTACTTCTCCAAGCCGCCCATGATCGCCTGGGCGATCGCCGCGACGACGCACTTCGGCGGCGGCGAGGCGTGGGTGCGGCTCACCGCACCGCTGGCCCACGGAGTCGCCGCCCTGGCCATGGCCGCCGCAGGGCGGCGGCTCTATGACGGCTGGACGGGGCTCTGGGGCGCTGTGCTCTACAGCCTGGCGCCAGGGGTGCAGCTGTCCTCGGCGGTGATCGCCACCGACTGCCTGGTGATGGCCTGCTCGGCGCTGGCGGTGCTGAGCTACGCCGGCTGGCTGACCAGCGAGGGGGCGGAGGGGCGGCTCGGCTGGGCGGCGGGGCTCGGCGTCTCCCTCGGCCTGGGTGCCCTGGCCAAGTACGCCATCGTCTACATCGCGCTCGGCCTCGGCCTGCACGCCGTGCTGTCGCCGGCGGTGCGGCGCCGATGGCGCGGGCGGGAGGTCGCGGTGGCCGCAGGCGTGGCCGTCGCGGCGCTGTCGCCGAACCTGCTCTGGAACGCCGCGCACGGGTTCCAGACGGTGGCCCACACCGCCCACAGCGCAGACTGGAACGAGGCGACCGACACCGCCTCGGTCCGGTCGCCCAAGGCGCACGCTTCCCTCATCACCGCCCGCGCGGCGCCCGGCTTCCTGCTCGCCCAGCTTGGGGTGTTTGGTCCGATCCCCTTCGTCGCGCTCGTCGTGGGCGCAGCGCTTGCCACCCGTAGACGGCGCACCGAGGCGGCCGCGCCCGGGTGGTCGGCGGACGGGGCGCTGGGCTGCCTCACCGCACCGGCGCTCGTGCTGATCCTGCTGGAGTCGCTCATCGCCCGGGCCAACGCCAACTGGGCGGCGGTGGCCTACGTACCCGCAGCCCTCCTGGTCGCCGCCTGGCTGCTGCGCTGGCGCGCTGGGCTGTGGCTCTGGCTCACGGCGGGGAGCGAGGCGGCGATGATGGCGGTCTTCCTGGCCGCCGCCGTCTCGCCTCGCGCGGCTGACGCCATGCACATGGCCAACAGCTTCAAGCGGGCGCGGGGCTGGGAGGCGGTGGACGCCCTGGCGAAAGGGGCGGCGCGCCGCCTCGGCCCGTCCAGCCTGTCGGCGATCGCGGTGGACGACCGCTTCACCTTCAATGCCCTGGCCTATTACGGTCGCGACGACTGGCCGGCTGGGGCGCCCGCGCTGACCATGTGGGTGCGCGAAAGCCGCCCCGGCAACGAGGCGGAGACCGCCTCCCCCCTGAAGGACGGCCGCCGCGTCCTGTTCGTCGACATCGGGGGCGCCTATCGCCAGGAGGCGATGCGCGACTTCATCCACGTGCGCCCGCTCGGCGCCTGGAAGGTCTGGACGGACCCACGCCACTTTCGGGACGTGTTCATGTTCTTAGGCGAAGACTACCGACGCCGTCTGCGCGACCCCCGCACGGGCCTGCCGGTCCCCGCCTGACCAGACCCGCCTGATCAGCCCTAGGCCGGACTCGGCCATTTGGGTGCGGAGCGCTGCCTCCACGCTCGCGGCCGCGCAGGGCTTGCTGAGCCGCACCTCATCGCGCAGCGGCTCGGGGATATGGCGCAGGTCAGCGTAGCCGGTGCAGAACACCGTCAGCACGCCCAGCGCCTTCAGCTTCTCGGCGACGGGGAAGATCATCTCGCCGCGCAGGTTGACGTCGAGCACCGCGGCGCCAACACGCCCTCCAGCGCTTCCAGGGCGTGGCCGACCCGGGCGAAAGGCCCCACGACTTCACAGCCAAGATCCTCGAGCGTCGCCCCCTTGCGCATCGACGCTCACTGCCAAGCTCAACTCCAGCAACAATGCGCCACGCGCCCCAAGGCTTGATTCGTCAATCTATATTAGGTTTTATCCGCCGAGGCGCACGTGGCTCTGGATGAGGCTCAGCGCCAGCCGCTGGACCGCCGAGCCGCCAAAATCGGCGCCGCCGGCGTTGCTCACCGCGATCACGGCCAAGTCCCGGGCCGGCCCGACCTGGACATCGGCGGACCAGTAGCCGCTGGAGGTCGTGGCCTGCAGCACCGGCCCGTTGGACCAGCCCCGGGAGGGCGAGACCAGCCAGCCGAGCGCCGGCCCCGCCGCCTCCCCGCTGATCGGCGTGACCAGGTGCGCGATGGTCTTCGGATCGACGTAGTCGCCGCCTCCGGTCAGGAAAAGGCGCACGAACTTGGCGTAGTCGGCCAGCGACAGGTGCACCCGGCTGGCGGGGCCGAACACTGCGGGATCGTCGGCCTCCGCCCTCGGATTGACCTGGATCGTATGGGTGGCGTCGAGCCGGGCGTGGCCCCAGGGTTCGGCCCCCTCGGGCGCGCCGAAGCCCGCGCTGTCCAGCGTCAGCGGGCTGAACAGCTCCGCCGACATGCAGGCCTCCCAGGTCAGCCTGCTGGCCCGCTCGATGGCCGCCCCCACCACGACGTAGCCGGCGTTGGAGAAGGCGTAGTCGCCGCGCCGTCCCTGAGGCGGGGCCGCCAGCACCGCTTTGGCGAAGGCCTGGCGCTGGACGCTGAGCGGGCGGGTGTCGGTCAGCCACTTGTGCAGGCTTTCCGGCGTCGCAAAAGGCGCGTCGCTGACGCCAGCCACGTGGGCCATCAACTCGTCCAGGGCGACGCCCCGCCAGCCGTCGTCGAGGGTGAAGTCGGGGAAGACGTCGGCCACCTTGGCGCCGAAGCGGGTCTTGCCGAACTCCGCCAGCCGGCCGTAGAGCAGCGCCGTCATGGCTTGCGTGTTCGACCCGATCAGCCAGACGTCGTCACGCTGCACCGCCACGCGCTGGCCGCTGCGCCGGCGGCCCTCCACCTGCACCCCCGGCTCGCCCTTGGAGGTGATCACCGCGCCGCCGAGCGCCGGCGTGCGGCTCTCGCTCAGCAGCGCCGGCAGGGTGATGCGCGGCACCACCCGCTGGCCGAGCTGGGCGATGCCGGCGGTGGCCCCGATCAGCAGCTCGCGCCGGTCGAACATCAGCAGCTAGCGAGGAAGGCGGTCAGGATGTCTATGACCTGGGCGTTATGCTCCGGCAGGCCCACGGTGATGCGCATCCCGTCGCCGATGCCGTAGGTCTTCAGGCCGCGCACCAGGACGCCCTCGTCCGCCAGGGCGGCCTCCGCCTCGGCGGCGTTGCGGCCGGGTTCGGACGGGAAGCGAGCGAAGACGAAGTTGGCCTGGGAGGGCTCGGTAACCAGCCCCAGCACATCCAGCGCCGAGGCCAGGCGGGGCCGCTCTTCACGCACGAGGGCGCGCGAGCGCTCCAGGAAGGCTTCGTCGTCCAGCGCCGCCAGCGCGGCCGCCTGAGCTGGAACATTGACGTTGAACGGCGCGCGGATGCGGTCCATGGCGTCGATCATCGCCACGGGCGCATAGCCCCAGCCCACCCGCAGGCCCGCCAGCCCGTAGGCCTTGGAGAAGGTGCGGGTGGCGATGATGTTCTGCGCGCCCCGGGCCATGTCCAGCCCGTCGCACCAGTCCGGGTCCTCCACAAATTCGGCATAGGCGCCGTCCAGGCAGAGCACGACATGGGACGGCAGACTGCGGTGCAGGCGCGCGATCTCCGCGCGGGTGTTCCAAGTGCCGGTCGGGTTCGCCGGATTGGCGACGAACACGATCCGGGTGCGCGCATCCACCTTGCGAAGCACCTCGTCCACGTCGAGCTTGAAGCGGGGCTCGGGCGCAAATCGCACTTCCGCCTGGGCGGCGCGGCCGGCGATGCGATAGGCTTGGAAACCGTATTGGCCCTGGACCACGTTGTCGCCCGGCTCGCAATAGACCTGAGCCAGCAGGGTGAAGACCTCGTCCGACCCGCAGCCGAAGATCAGCCGCTCCGGCTCCAGGTCGAAGTGGCTCGCGACGGCGGCGCGAAGCCCGTCCGAACGGCCGTCCGGGTAGAGCTGAAGCCCGTCCGCCGCCTCGGTATAGCCCGCCCGCGCACGCGGGCTGCAGCCCAGGATGTTCTCGTTGGAGGACAGTTTCAGCGGGTGGGCGAAGCCGTTCGCCCTGGCCTTGCCGCCGACATAGGGGGCGATGTCCAGGATGCCGGGCTTGGGGCGCGGCCCCGCCTCGGCAAAGGGCGCGGAGACCTTGGGCGCCCGGTCCAGGATGTCGCTCATCAGACGTTGCTCCCCGCCTTCTGGCGTGGAGCGCAGATAGCGCGCCAACCGGAGCGGCTTCAAGGCGCGTTCCCCACGGTCTAGGATGGACGCGTTTGAAGGAGCGCGCCGCGATGAGGGCGGACATCTTGCGGGGGCGCGGGGTCGGCGCAGGCGTGGGCTGGGTGTTCGGCTATGGCTCGCTGATGTGGCGGCCGCAGTTCCCCCATGCGGAGCGCGTGCATGCAAGGCTCGAGGGCTTCGCGCGCGCCTTCTGCATCTACTCCGTCCACCACCGGGGCACGCCCACCCGGCCGGGCCTGGTGCTGGGCCTGGCGCCGGGGCCGGGCGTGCGCGGGATCGCATACCGGGTGGCGGAGGTGGACTGGGAGGCGACCTACGCCTACCTGCTGGAGCGCGAGCAGCCGACTGAGACCTACGAGGAGGCGACCGCCCCCCTGCTCCTGGACGACGGGCGGATCGTCCGCGCCCTGGTCTTCCTCTCCGACCCCGCCCACCCGCAATGGGCCGGCGACCTGGTCCCTGAGCGCCAGGCCGCCCTGATCGCCGGCGCCACGGGTCTGTCAGGGCGCAACGTCGACTACCTGCGCGACCTGGTCACCCACCTCGCGGAGGCCGGGGAGCGCGACGCGGGCATGGAGGCCCTGCTGGCGCGGGTGGAGGCTCTGGAGGCGGCGTGATGAGCGGGCCATGATCCAGACGAGCTTACGCGACGGTTAACCAACCTGGCCTGCGACCTGGGTACGTCCGCTTGCGGGGAGAAGGATCGCTGCAGATTCCACCCATAGCTGACTCGCTGTGGTTGGTGAGATAAACGGCGCGGATGGCCTATGGCCGAGCAGTGGCAGCGTGATCGCGCACGAAAAGGGGTCTTGACGTGAAGCTGGCGTCCACACTGGCTATGGTCGCGTTTCTAGGCGTGCCTGTGCAGGCCCATGCAGATTGGCAGTGGACTCGGTGGCATATGACTCCAGCGGAAGTGCGATCCGCCGCTACATCGAAAGCGCTCGTATTGACAATCGCAGAAAACAGGCGACCGGAGCAAGTTGAGCTGGATACACCTTATCGGGCGTTGGGCTTGAACTTCAAAGCACGACTGATATTTTTTGGTTCATCAGGTCTTGCAGAAGTTACGTTGCAACAACCAGACCGGCCCAAATGCGCGCTCGTCCAATCGGTTATAGCGTCTAGCTATGGCCAGCCGTATGAACAATACGTGTCTACTATCTATAGCACGTGATCCTGGCGTGATGAAAGAGGTGGTAATGACGTGACTTTCAGGTTGGTTGGCCCGGACGATTTCCCTTTGGCATGGTGTGACGTAGGGTATTCTGTTCTCGCTAATCCCGGCTCGCTGGGACTGTAGCTCGGGTCGGCACAGCCAAGGCCGCTTCCCAGCCCTAGGAGCCGGTCTCCGAGTCCGCTTCCAGGCACCTCGCCGCTCCCTCCACCTCCGCCTCCAGCCGCGCCATGAACCCCTTGCGCGCCAGCCCAGGCGCCAGCGCGGGCAGCACCTCGAACACGGCCACGCCCGGGTGCTTCAGCAGCCCATGCGCCGGCCAGACTCGGCCGCCGTCGGTGGCGCAGGGGACGCATGCGACGCCCAGTTCCTTGTAGAGCAGGCCGATGCCGCCCTTGTAGGCAGGGGGGGCGCCCGGGGCGCGGCGGGTGCCTTCCGGGTAGATCACCACCTGGCGACCGTCGGCCAGCGCTCGGCGGGCGGCGGCGAGGAGCTGGCGGACGTCGCCGGGGCCGCCGCGGCGGTCGATGGCGATCATGCCGCTCTTCCAGGCGTACCAGCCGAAGATCGGGATGAACATCAGCTCGCGCTTCAGCACGATGCAGGGCCAGGGCGTCAGGGTCGTGGCCACCAGGGTGTCGAGCATGCTCTGGTGCTTGGCGGCGATCAGGTAGCCGCCGCCCCCCTCCCCGCCTCCAGGAAGGTGTTCGCGCCCGCGCACCTCCACGTGCGCGCCCACGAACACCCGCAGCCCCCAGAACACCCCGCGCGCCCAGACCTGGATGAGCCGCATGGCCGCCTGGCGGGATCCCAGCAGCATCGGCAGGCAGACCAGGCCCAAGACGATGGCCGAGCCGAACATCCAGCC
Organism: Caulobacter sp. S45; assembly: GCF_903642205.1. Taxonomy (GTDB): domain Bacteria; phylum Pseudomonadota; class Alphaproteobacteria; order Caulobacterales; family Caulobacteraceae; genus CAHJWH01. The sequence continues at coordinate 11,484 of NZ_CAHJWH010000106.1, forward strand.
GGCGAACAGCTTCTCGACCTGCGGGCCGAGCGCGGCGGCATCGAAGTCGCCGACGACCGCGAGCTCGGCG
>NZ_CAHJWH010000107.1 GCF_903642205.1 Caulobacter sp. S45
TCCCCATAATGGGCCTGCAACGTGATGAGGGAAGAGACATGGCCACGATCCTGCGCACCGAGGTGAAGGACGACAGCTGGGCCACCTTCCTGCGCGCCGAGGTCCGGCTGGACGACGGCACGGTGGTCTGGCGTCAGATCGAGGACCACGGGCGCGCCGCCGTGGTGCTGCCCTACGACCCGCAACGCCGCACCGGCCTGTTGGTGCAGCTGTTCCGCGCCCCCGGGCTCTATGCCGGCGGGTCGGGGCTGATGGTGGAGGCGATCGCCGGGATCATCGACGAGGGCGAGACCGCCAAGGTCGCGGCGCGGCGAGAGGCCATGGAAGAGGCCGGCGTGCGGCTCGACGCCCTGGAGTTCGTGGGCGAGGTCTGGACCACGCCCGGCATCTCCACCGAGCGGATGAGCCTGTACCTCGCGCCCTATGCGGCGGCGGACCGGGTGTCGGCAGGCGGCGGGGCCGAGGGCGAGCACGAGAACATCACCGTCCTCGAACGCCCGCTGGCGGAGCTGGGGGCAGAGCTTGAGGCGGGGCGGGTCGGCGACATGAAGCTGCTGGTCCTGATCCAGGCGCTGAGGCTGCGCCGGCCGGAGCTGTTCGCCTAAAGCGGGAACGCAGGCCCTGGCGAGGCATTGAGCGGGCGCAACCGCCGAGGACGTCCCATGCGCCTGCCCCTCATCCCGCCCGACAAGCTGAGCGCCGAGCAGACGCCGCTCTACGAGGCGTTCAAGGGCCAGATCGACGGAGGCTTCACCGGCTTCAAGACGATGCGCGAGGACGGCGCCCTGCTCGGCCCCTGGAGCGTCTGGATCCAGGAGCCCAAGGTCGGCGAGGCCACCCGGGTGTTCCTGGACGCCATCTCCACCATGGGGCGGCTGTCCGACGAGGTGAAGCAGATCGCCATCCTGGCCGTCGGCTCCCGCTTCAAGGCCGCCTACGAGATGTACGCCCACGCCGCGGTGGGCGGCCGCGACGGGCTGTCGGCGGACAAGATGGCGGCGGTCTGCGCCGGCCAGAAGCCCACCGACATGACCCGCGAGGAGGCCACCGCCTTCAACGTCGCCATGGCCCTGCTGGACGGCGGCGTGCTGCCGGGCCCGACCTACGACGCCGCGCGCGACGAGCTGGGTCAGGGCGCGCTGAACGAGCTGATCCAGATCGTGGGGCTCTACGCGCTCGTCTCCATCACGCTGAACGCCTACGACGTTCCCACCGAAGAGCTGGAGAGCTGAGGGAACAGGCGTCGCCGGCCTCGGTTGTCCAGCCATGACCGTGACCGCCCAGAGCTTCATCGACGCCCTGCACCGGCTGGAGGGCGAGCGCGACGTGGACGGGATCGCCGCTCTGTTCGCTCCGGACGCGGTCATCTCCAATCCGCTGGTGGAGAACCAGGGCGAGGAGGGCCCAGCGGCGTTCTGGGGCGCCTACCGCAAGAGCTTCGACGACATCCGCTCGGAGTTCTCCACCATCCTGGAGCAGGGCGGGCAAATCGCCCTGGAGTGGCGCAGCACCGGCGCCGCCAAGGGCCGGCCGTTCGCCTACGAGGGCGTGAGCATCCTGGAGGCGGGCGACAAGGTCACCGCCTTCCGCACCTATTTCGACAGCGCCAAGCTCGGCCGCGAGCTGACCGGCCAGGGTTGATCGCCAAGGGTCAGAACAGCACCCGCGGGTTCATGATCCGGTGCGGGTCGAAGGCGGCGCGCACGCGGCGCATCAACTCCACCGTGTGCGCGTCCTTGTAGCGGAGCGCTTCGGCGGACTTCATGACGCCCAGCCCGTGCTCGGCGGAGATCGACCCGCCCAGCTCGTCGACGATGTCGTGGATGGCCTGGGAGCCCTCCTCGCGCATCGCCACATGGGCTGCGCCATCGCCGTGCTGCGGCTGGAGCACGTCGTAGTGGATGTTGCCGTCGCCGACGTGGCCGAAGGCGACGACGCGGGAGCCAGGGGCCATCGCCTCCGCCGTCTCCGTGGCCCGGGCCAGGAACTGCGGCACCGAGGAAATGGGCACGGAGACGTCGTGCTTCCAGGTGACGCCCTCGGGCTTCTGGGCGGCGGACTGCTCCTCGCGCAGCCGCCAGAAGGCCTTGGCCTGGGCCTGGTTCTGGGCCAGCGCCGCATCCTCGATCGTCCCGTCCTCCAGGGCCGAGGCGAGCAGCCGCTCCATGGCCGCCTCAGCATGTCCGCCCTCGCGGCTGGCGATCTCCACCAGCACGATCCAGGGGTAGGACGCGCCCAGGGGATCACGCACGTCGGGGATGTTCTTGCAGGCCAGCTCCACCCCGCGGCGGCTGATCAGCTCGAAGGCCTCCACCGCCCCGCCGCTCTCGTCCTTGGCGCGGGCCAGCAGGTGGAGGGCGGCCTCGGGCGAGGCCAGGCCGACCACCGCCACCGTGCGCGAGTGCAGGATGGGGAACAGCTTCAAGGCCGCGGCTGTGACCACGCCCAGCGTCCCCTCGCCGCCGATCAGGAGCTGCTTGAGGTCATAGCCGGTGTTGTCCTTGCGCAGCCGCTTGAGCCCACTGAACACCTGCCCGTCCGGCAGCACCGCCTCGATCCCCAGCACCAGCTCGCGCATGGTCCCGTAGCGCAGCACCGCGGTGCCCCCGGCGTTGGTGGAGATCAGCCCGCCGATCGTGGCGCTGCCTTCCGAAGCCAGGCTGAGCGGGAAGAACCGCCCGGCGTCGCGCGCGGCCTCCTGGACGGTGGCGAGCGGCACGCCGGCCTCCACCACCATCACGTCGTCCAGGGCTGCGATCTCGCGGACGGCGCGCAGCCGCTCGGTGGACAGCAGCACCTCGCCGGCCGGGATCTGGCCGCCGACCAGGCCGGTATTGCCCCCCTGCGGCGTCACCGCGATCCGGTGTTCGGCGCAGTGGCGCACGATGGCCGACACCTCTGCGGTGGTGCGCGGCAGCAGCAGCAGCGGCGTGGACCCCCGCCAGCGGTCGCGCCACTCCCGGAGCTTTGGCGCCAGCCGGTCCGCATCGTCGGACCAGCCGTCCGGGCCGACCAGGGTCTTGAGGGCGGCTGTGGGGCCAGGCAGGGCGTCGTCGAGCATGGCCACGCCATAGCAGATTTCCCGCGCGTCGAGGCGGGGTGGAGGGCGCGGCCGGGCGGGACTATCCTGTGGCCATGGCGCTCCTGCCCATCACCGACGCGCTCGCCATCGAGGAGGACGAGATCACGCTCCGCTTCGTGCGCTCCGCCGGTCCCGGCGGCCAGAACGTCAACAAGGTCTCCACCGCGGTGGAGCTGCGCTTCGACGCGCGGCGCTCGCCCTCGCTCCCCGACGACGTCAGCGTGCGGCTGCAGCGGCTGGCGGGATCGCGCCTGACGGCGGAGGGCGTCGTGGTGCTGCTGGCCCAGTCCCACCGCACCCAGGAGGCCAACCGGCGCGACGCCCTGGAGCGGCTGGTGGAGCTGATCCGCCAGGCCGCCGTGCGACCCAAGCCCCGCCGCCCGACCCGCCCCACCCACGCGTCCAAGGAGCGCCGGCTGGAGGGCAAGAGCCACCGCGCGACGGTGAAGTCCGGCCGGGGGCGTCCCGCCCATGACGGGTGAACCGCCGGCCGGTGAACTTTCCCCGCCTGACCACCTGCCCGCTGCGGATTGGCTTCACGCGCCCGCGACTGGGGCGGTTGTCGCGGCGCTGGAAGCGGAGGGCGGCGCAGGCGTCGCGCGCTATGTCGGCGGCAGCGTCCGCGACACCCTGCTGCGGCTCCCGGCGGCGCTCGACCCGGCGGCCGAGACCTCCCTGGACATCGACATCGCCACCTCGCTGCCGCCGCCGCGGGTCCTCGCCGCCCTGGAGCGGGCCGGGCTGAAGGCCGTCCCCACCGGCATCGCGCACGGCACGGTCACCGCGATCAGCCGAGGGCGGCCCTACGAGATCACCACCCTTCGACGCGACGTCGAGACGGACGGCCGTTATGCCGTCGTGGCCTTCACCGACGACTGGGCGCAGGACGCCGCGCGCCGCGACTTCCGCCTGAACGCGCTGTACGCCGAGCCGGACGGCCGGCTGCACGACCCCACGGGCGGCGGGATCGCCGACGCGCTGGCCGGCCGGATAGTGTTCGTGGGCGACGCGGCCACGCGCATCGCCGAGGACTACCTGCGCATCCTGCGCTTCTTCCGCTTTCAGGCCTGGTACGGCCGGGGCGAGCCGGATGTGGCAGGGCTCGCGGCCTGTGCGGCCCTGGCGGAGGGGATCGGGGGGCTGTCGGCGGAGCGCGTCGCCAAGGAGCTGCTGAAGCTGCTGGCCGCGCTCGACCCGCTGCCGGCGCTTACGGCCATGGCGGTGACCGGGGTGCTGGCGCGTCTCCCGCTCCAGGCCGACCTGGATCGGCTGGCGGCCTTGCTGCGTGTCGAGCGTGCGCTCGACGTCCAGGCGGATCCGGCCCTGAGGCTGGCCGCCCTGTCGAGCGGGGACGTGTCGGAACTGGCGGTCCGTCTGCGGCTGTCCAACAGCCTGCGCGATCGTCTAGCCGCAGCGGACGGCGCGCTGGAAGGCCCCGCCGGGATGACCCAGCAGCTCGGCCGGCGCCGGCTCTACGAGTTGGGACGGGTGGCGTTCAGGGACCGGCTGCTGCTTCGGCTCGACGCGGACGAGGCGGAGGCGGCGCGGCCGCTGCTGGCCCTGGCCGAGGCGTGGACGGCTCCGGCCTTCCCCCTTAGCGGTGAGGAGATCAAGGCCGCAGGCGTGGCGCAGGGTCCCGGGATCGGCCGGGTGCGGCGCGAGGTGGAGGCCTGGTGGATCGCCAGCGACTTCCCGCAGGACCGCGCCGCCCTGCACGCCGCGCTCCGCGCCGCGGTCGGCCACCGCGACCCGTGAGCGACCCACCTCCCTACGGGCCGCTGGGGCGCCTATAAGGCGGCCCATGACCCTGACCGCCCGGCTCGCCGCATGATCGTCCTTCTCGTCGGCTCAGGCGGCCGCGAGCACGCCCTGGCCTGGAAGATCGTCCAGTCGCCGACGCTGACCCGCCTGGTCGTCGCCCCCGGCAATCCCGGGATAGGCGCCCTGGCGGAAGTGCGTCCGGTCAGGGCCGACGACGTGGAGGGCCTGCTGGCGCTCGCCCGCGAGATCGCCGCCGACCTGGTGGTGGTGGGGCCTGAGGCCGCGCTGGAGCGAGGCCTGGCGGACCGGCTGGCGGAGGCCGGGATCGCCTGTTTCGGACCCACCGCCTCGGCGGCGAGGCTGGAGAGCTCCAAGGCCTTCACCAAGGCCTTCGCCGACCGCTGGAGCCTGCCTACCGCCGAGTACGTCGTTATTACGTCTATGGAGGGAATCACCCCCGCCTTGAAGCGGTTCAAGCCGCCCTACGTGATCAAGGCGGATGGTCTGGCCGCAGGCAAGGGTGTTCAGATCATCGACTCGGAGACCGATGCAGACGCTTGGGCGGCCGTCATGAACATGCTCGGTGGCGCTCTCGGCAAAGCTGGTGCCCGCGTGGTGATGGAGGCCTTCATGGAGGGAGAGGAGGCGTCCATGTTTGCACTCTGCGACGGGGTTACCGCCATCCCCTTCGGGCAGGCCCAGGACCACAAGCGCGCCCATGACGGCGACACGGGACTGAACACCGGCGGCATGGGGACCTATTCGCCGGCCCCGGTGCTGACGGCGGCCGTGGCGGAGGCGGCGTTCGAGCAGATGGTGGAGCCCACGGTCCGCGGCATGGCGGTGGAGGGCTCGCCCTATCGCGGCGTGCTCTACGCCGGCCTGATGATCGGCGCGGGCGGCCCGCGGCTGGTGGAGTACAACGCCCGCTTCGGCGACCCGGAATGCCAGGTCCTGATGCTGCGGCTGGAGAGCGACCTGCTGCCCTACCTGCACGCGGCGGCCACGGGCGGCCTCGCAGACCTGCCGGCGCCGAGGTGGCGGGACGAGGCGGCGATCTGCGTGGTCCTGGCGGCGGAGGGCTATCCCGAAGCGCCTAGGACCGGCGCGGTGATCGAGGGCGCGGAGGCGGACTTCGGACCCGATGTCGTGGTCTTCCACGCCGGGGTGGCCCGCGATGCGGAAGGGCGGCTGGTCGCGGCGGGAGGCAGGGTGCTCAACGTCTGCGCCCGGGGCGAGACCCTGGGGCAGGCGCGGGACCGGGCCTATGCGGCGGTAGCCTGTATCCGCCTGCCCGGCGGCTTCCATCGCACCGACATCGGATGGCGCGCCCTGCAGCGCCCGGGCTGAGCCGGCGGCGGCGGCGCCTGCGCCTGGACGTCTGCAGTCGTGTTTAACCCTCCTTTACCCTCCACCCGGTAATTCCTGCCTAGCCCTCTCCAGAGCCGTTCTGGAGGGTCGGCCCAGTGTCGGAGTCCGGCTTGGATCAGGTGATCAGAGCGCTGCAGGGGTTCGGGATCGGGCGGCTGGCCGCGATCCTGGGCGCGGGCGCGGGCGCCGCGGCCATCCTGATCGCCCTGATGCTGCGGCTGGGCGGCGCGCCCATGAGCCTGCTCTACGCCAACCTCGACCTGAAGGAGGCGGGCCAGATCACCGCCCAGCTCGACCAGTCCGGCGTCAAGTACGAGGTGAAGGGCGACGGCTCGACCCTCTTCGTGGACCGCGACAAGGTCGCCTCCACCCGCCTGATGCTCTCCGGCAAGGGCCTGCCGACCTCAGGCTCGGTCGGCTACGAGATCTTCGACAACGCGCCGGCCATGGGCCAGACCGACTTCGTCCAGACCCTGAACCGCCAGCGGGCGCTGGAGGGCGAGCTGGCTCGCACCATCCGCTCCATCCAGGGCATAAGCTTCGTGCGCGTGCACCTGGTCATGCCCAAGCACCAGCTGTTCGAGGAGGACGCCGAGCAGCCGTCGGCCTCCATCCTGATCGCCACGGGCGGCGGGCGCATCGGCGCCGAGCAGGTGCGATCCATCCGCAACCTGGTCGCGGGCGCGGTGCCCGAGCTGAAGCCGGAGCGCGTCAGCATCACCGACCAGCAGGGCGAACTGCTCGCCGCCGAGGGCGACGGGGCGGTGGACGGGACCGGCGGCGGCGAGCGCAACCAGGTTGAGGAGCGTATCCGCCGCACCGTGAAGGACATGGTGGAGGGGATCGTCGGCCCCGGCCACGCCCGGGTGCAGGTCTCCGCCGACCTCGACATGTCCAGCCACACCACCCAGTCGGAGCACTTCGATCCCGACGGCCAGGTGGTCCGCTCCACCCAGACCTCGGACGAGAAGTCGGCGGAGAACAAGGCCAGCTCGTCGGGAGCCACCACCGCTTCACAGAATGTGCCGGGCGCGGCGGCCAGCCCGGGCGCCAACCCCGACAGCTCCAACACCGGCAAGCAGGACGAGACCACCAACTACGAGATCAGCAAGACCACCACCACCGAGGTGCAGCAGCCCGGCCAGATAAAGCGCCTGTCGGTGGCCGTGGCCGTGGACGGGACCACCGGCCCCGCGGCCCGCGGCAAGCCCGGCCCCTACACGCCGCGCTCGGCCGAGGACATGAAGCGGATCGACCAGCTGGTGCGCTCGGCCATGGGGTACGACGACAAGCGCGGCGACCAGGTCAGCGTGGTCAACGTCCCGTTCAACCGCGACCTGGACGGGGAGGGCTCAAGCGTCGCCTCCGCCTTCAGCTTCGACAAGAACGACGTCATGCGCGGCGCCGAGCTGCTGGTGCTGGCCGGGGTGGCGGGGCTGATCATCTTCTTCGTGGTCAAGCCGATGCTGAAGGTGTCGGCGGGGGGTGGCCGGCCGATGGTGACAGCGTTGACCGCAACGCCGCGGATCGGACCCGACGGCCAGCCCGTGCCCGGCGCCCTGGCCTACGAAGGCGGTCAGCTGGCGCTGCCGGGGCCGGACGAGCGCATCGACATCGCCAAGATCGAGGGCCAGGTGAAGGTCTCCTCGGTCAAGCGCGTCTCGGAATTCGTGGACCGCCATCCCGAGGAGTCGGTGGCGATCCTGCGCAGCTGGCTGCACGAAAGCTGATGGCCCTCGCCAAGCGCCCCGCCGTGGACGACGCCACGCGGCTGAGCGGGCCTGAGAAGGCCGCCGTGGTCATGCTGGCGCTCGGCGAAGACCATACGCGCCTGTGGGAGGCGCTGGACGAGGAGGAGATCCGGGAGATCTCCCAGATCATGTCCGGCATCGGCACGGTCTCCTCCGCGGCGGTCGAGGGGCTGCTGATGGAGTTCGTGTCCGGCATGAGTTCCACCGGCGCGATCATGGGCTCCTTCGAGCAGACCCAGCGCCTGCTCGCCGCCTTCCTCCCGCCGGACAAGGTGGATTCGCTCATGGACGAGATCCGTGGGCCCGCGGGCCGGACCATGTGGGACAAGCTCGCCAACGTGAACGAGGCGGTGCTCGCCAACTATCTCAAGAACGAGTACCCCCAGACGGTTGCCGTGGTGCTCTCCAAGATCAAGGGCGAGCACGCCGCGCGCGTCTTGTCTGCGCTTCCGGAAGACTTTGCGCTGGAATGCGTGCAGCGGATGCTGCGCATGGAGCCGGTTCAGCGCGACATCCTCGACAAGATCGAGCAGACGCTGCGCACCGAGTTCATGAGCAATCTCGCCCGCACCTCGAAGCGCGACAGCCACGAGATGATGGCCGAGGTGTTCAACAACTTCGACCGCCAGACCGAAAGTCGTTTCCTGAACGCGCTGGAGGAGCGCAACCGCGACGCGGCCGAGCGCATCCGCGCGCTGATGTTCGTGTTCGAGGACCTCGGCAAGCTCGATCCCGGCGGCATCCAGACCCTGCTCCGCGCCGTGGCCAAGGACCAGCTCGGCATAGCCCTCAAGGGCGCGTCCGACACCCTGCGCGAGCTGTTCTTCTCCAACATGAGCGAGCGCGCCGCCAAGATCATGCGCGAGGACATGAACTCCATGGGTCCCGTCCGTCTGAAGGATGTCGACCAGGCCCAGCAGGCCATGGTGGTCATCGCCAAGACCCTCGCCGCCAAGGGCGAGATCATGCTCGCCGGCTCCAGCGGCGACGACGAGCTGATCTACTGATGAACCCTCAACCCTCCGCCCCCCGCAAGTTCACCTTCGACACCGTGTTCGACGGCGAGCGGGTGATCACGCCGGCCAAGCCCAGGCGCAGCTTCACGCCCGAAGAGCTGGAGGCCGCTCGCGCCGACGCCTACGCCCAGGGCCAGCGCTCTGTGGTCGCCCAGGCGGAGGCGCAAGGCGCGCAGGCCCTGCGCGAAGTGGCGGGCGCCCTGCGCACCGCTTTCGCCCACCTGGCCGAGGTCGCCCACAGCCATCGCACCGACAGCGCGCGCCTGGCCCTGGCCTGCGCCCGCAAAATCGCCGACGCCGCGCTCGACCAGTTCCCCGAGCAGCCGGCCCTGGCCGCGCTCGAGGCGCTGTCGCGCGAGCTGGACGCCCAGCCGCGCCTGCTGGTCCGCGCCAGCCCCGCCAACGTCGAGCGCCTGACCACAGCCCTGAACGCCGCCGCGGAGAGCGTGGGCTTCGCGGGGCTTGTGGTGGTCAAGGCCGACCCGAGCCTGCCCCCTGCCGCCTTCAGCTTCGATTGGGGCGAGGGCCGGGCGGCGTTCGATCCCACCGCAGCCTCGGCTCGGGTCGAGGCGGCGCTCGAGACCGCGCTCGCCGCCGAGGGCCTGCACGCCGAACCTGTCGTCCTGAGTGCGGAGGCTTGAACCATGAGCGATCTGAACCTGCCCGAGTTCGACGTTTCCACCGCGCTCACGCCCTACGGGGCGGAGGGCGAGGAGAAGTCCGCCGGCGACCTGGCGCCGGTGTTCGACGTGCCGGTCAACATCTCCGCCGTCCTCGGCAAGGCGCACATGAGCGTCGCCCAGCTGCTCAAGCTCAGCGCCGGCAGCGTGCTGGAGCTGGACCGCAAGGTCGGCGAGGCCATCGACATCTATGTCAACAACCGCTTGGTCGCCCGCGGCGAGGTCGTGGTCGTGGACGAGCGGCTCGGCGTCACCATGACCGAGATCATCAAGGACGGGGACCAGGTGATATGACCCGCTCACGTCCCGCGCACCCCTGCACTGTAAGGAACTGAACCATGCGGCTTCTGGTGGTCGGACGGCTGAACGGACAGCTGGCCCTGGCGGTGAAGATGGCGATGAACGCGGGCGCCAAGGTCTCCCATGTGGAGAGCGCGGCGGCGGCGACGCATGCGCTCCGGTCGGGGCAGGGGGCGGACCTGCTGCTGGTGGACTACGAGCTCGACATCGGCGGGCTGATCGCCGCCAACGAGGCCGAGCGCATTCGGGTCCCGGTGGTCGCCTGCGGCATAGGCGGCGACGCCCGCAAGGCCGCCGACGCCATCCGCGCCGGCGCCAAGGAGTTCATCCCCCTGCCGCCCGAGGCGGAGCTGATCGCCGCGGTGCTGGCGGCGGTGTCCGACGACGACCGGCCGCTGGTGACGCGCGATCCCTGCATGCAGCTGGTCATGACCCTGGCCGACCAGGTGGCCGCCTCGGAGGCCTCCATCCTGATCACCGGCGAGAGCGGCGTCGGCAAGGAGGTGATGGCCCGCTACGTCCACAAGAAGTCCCGCCGGGCCGACAGGCCCTTCATCTCGGTCAACTGCGCCGCGATCCCGGAGAACCTGCTGGAGTCGGAGCTGTTCGGCCACGAGAAGGGCGCCTTCACCGGCGCCGTGGCGCGCCGGATCGGCAAGTTCGAGGAGGCCGACGGCGGCACCCTGCTGCTCGACGAGATCAGCGAGATGGACGCCCGGCTGCAGGCCAAGCTGCTCCGCGCCATCCAGGAGCGCGAGATCGACCGGGTGGGCGGCTCAAAGCCCGTGAAGGTCAACATCCGCATCCTCGCCACCTCCAACCGCGACCTGGCGGCTGCGGTGAAGGCCGGGACCTTCCGCGAGGACCTGCTCTACCGGCTGAACGTGGTGAACCTGCGCCTGCCGCCGTTGCGCGACCGGCCGGGCGACGTGCTGGCGCTGGCCGAGCACTTCATCAGGAAATATGCGGCCGCCAACGCCGTCCCCGTCCGCCCGCTCTCCATCGAGGCGCGCCGCCGCCTGGGCGTCCACCGTTGGCCCGGCAACGTGCGCGAGCTGGAGAACGCCATGCACCGCGCGGTTCTGCTCTCCGTCGGTCCCGAGATCGAGGAGAGCGCCATCCGCCTGCCCGACGGCCAGCCGCTCGCCGGCCCCGCCATGATCGACCCCGGCCAGCGCACCGCCGACAGAGCGGCCCAGATGGCCGAGACCGCCGCTAGAGCCTTCGTCGGCCAGACCGTGGCCCAGGTGGAGCAGCAGCTGATCCTGGACACGCTGGTGCACTGCTTCGGCAACCGCACCCACGCGGCCAACATCCTGGGCATCTCCATCCGCACGCTGAGGAACAAGCTGAAGGAGTACACCGAGAGCGGCGTGCCCGTGCCGGCTCCGCAAGGCGCCTATGCGGCTTGACGTGAGCGGCGGCGGTTCCCCTCACCCTGACCTCTCCCCACAGGGGAGAGGGTTGATCCGCCCCAGGTGTCCCGCCGGCCTTGAACCCTCTCCCCCTCGGGGAGAGGGCAGGGTGAGGGGAACC
>NZ_CAHJWH010000108.1 GCF_903642205.1 Caulobacter sp. S45
GCCCTCTCCACCAAGCTGCGCTTGGTCTCCCTCCCAAGAGGGCAGGGCTATCGCATATGAACGCCCTTTCCCCTCGATGGGGGAAGGGTCGGGGACGGGGTGAGTGCACGACGTCCGCGGAGGGGCTTTGGAGGCGCCTCCCAAGCCTTCTGCGTCACCCGCAGCGCGTACGCCCCACCCCTGCCCCTCCCCCATCGGGGGAGAGGGATCGCTCCGACTCCATATGTGATAGCTCTGCCCGGAAGGGGGAGGATCGAGGTTGCATCTCTCCGCCGGACAAGCCTTGATGCGCAAAAGGAGCGTGAGGCGTCCGTGACTGCAGACCTGCAGGCCGACTACATCATCGTGGGCGCCGGCAGCGCTGGCTGCGTGCTGGCCGACCGGCTGAGCGCCGATGGGCGCCACCGCGTGCTGCTGCTGGAGGCGGGCGGCGACGACCGGCCGACCCGAAACCTCGGCCAGTTCATGGCCAACCTGATGATCCACGTGCCCGTCGGCTACGCCGCCAACCTGACCGATCCCAAGGTCAACTGGCTCTACACCACCGAGCCGGACCCCGGCACCGGAGGCCGCTCGCACAAGTGGCCGCGGGGGAAGGTGCTGGGCGGCTCCTCCTCCTTGAACGCCATGCTCTATGTGCGCGGCCAGCCGGCCGACTACGACGGCTGGCGCCAGCTCGGCTGCGAGGGCTGGGGCTGGGACGACGTGGCGCCCTACTTCCATCGCGCCCAGCACCAGGAGCGCGGGGCCGACGACCACCATGCGGTCGGCGGCCCGTTGAACGTGTCGGACATGCGCGACAGCCACCCGATTTCGGAAGCCGCCATCGAGGCCTGCGACCAGGCGGGCATCCCGCGCATCGCCGACCTGAACGGGGCGCAGCAGGAAGGCGCGACCTGGTTCCAGGTGACCATGAAGAACGGCGCGCGCCACTCGGCCGCGGTCGCCTACCTGCATCCGGCGATGAAGCGGGCGAACCTGCGGGTGGAGACGAACGCCCTCGCCGCGCGTGTCCTCATGGAGGGGCGCCGCGCGATCGGCGTCGTCTTCGACCAGGGAGGCGAGCGGCGCGTCGCCCGCGCCTCGGCCGAGGTGATCCTGGCGGGAGGTACGGTGAACACGCCCCAGCTGCTGCAGCTCTCGGGCATCGGGGCGGGCGAGCTGCTGCAGCGTTTCGGCGTCGAGGTCGTACACGACCTCCAAGGCGTCGGCGAGAACCTGCAGGACCACTATGTCATCGGCATGCGCTATCGGCTGAAGCCGGGCGTCAGCTCGGTGAACGAGCTGACGCGGGGCCTGCCGTTCCTGAAGGAGATCGGGCGCTACGCCTTCCAGCGGCGAGGGCTTCTGGCCCTGTCGGCGGCGCACATCGCGGCCTTCGCCAAGTCGCGGCCCGACCTCGCGGGGCCGGATATCCAGTTCCATATCCTGCCCGCCACCATGGACATGGAGAAGCTGACCAACGCGCAGGCCATGGTGCTGGAGACTCAGCCGGGCCTGACCATCGCGCCCTGCCAGCTTCGCCCGGAGAGCCGCGGCCACATCCGCATCAGGTCGCGCGATCCCGCCGTGCACCCGGCCATCGTGACCAACTATCTGGCCGACCCGCTGGACCAGCAGGCGGCGGTGGCGTCGCTCCGCCTCGGCCGCAGGATCGCCGCCCAGCCGGCCCTGGCGCCCTTCATCGACCACGAGATGAACCCGGGTCCGGCGCTCCAGGATGACCAGGCGCTGCTCGCCTACGCCCGCATGGCCGGCACCACCATCTACCATCCGGTGGGCGCCTGCCCGATGGGCCATGGCCCGATGGCTGTGGTCGACCCGCAGCTGCGGGTGCATGGGGTGGAGGGCCTGCGGGTCGTGGACGCCTCGGTCATGCCGCGCCTGATCAGCGGCAACACCAATGCGCCGGTGATCATGATCGCGGAGAAGGCCAGCGACATGATCCTGGGACGGAGCGCGCTGGCGGCCCGTGCGGCCTGAGCCGATCTAGGGCCTGGACGCTTTCATCTGCGCGGCCTTGGACTGGCCGGTCTCCGCCTCCACCTCCTCGGCGAGTGCGTCGAGCCACTTCAGCACGGCCTGCTCGAACTCGTCGCCGTCCACCTCGGCGAAGGCCTGGGGCAGGCGCTGGTCGACGAAGGCGCGCAGCACCTCGGGGTGGATGTAGGCCGACCGGCAGACCGCAGGCGTGTTGCCGAGCAGGCCCGCGGTGGCCTTGACGCACAGGGTGACGGTCTTCTTGGCCTCCCGCTCGGTCTGGGGCGCGGGATGCATGGAGAGCGCCTTGGCCGCGGCGAGCGTGCCGGACCAGGTGCGGAAGTCCTTGGCGGTGAAGTGCTCGCCCATCGCCTCGTGCAGGTAGGCGTTGACGTCGTCGGACCCCACGGCGTGGCGCACCCCATCGCTGTCCACGTACTGGAACAGGCGCTGGCCCGGCAGTTCCTGAATCGACCTGATCACCCGGGCCAGGCGGCGGTCCTGCACCGAGGTCTTGTGCTGCACCCCGCTCTTGCCCTTGAACTCGAACTCCACCTCCGAGCCGTGCAGGTGCAGGTGGCGCGAGCGCAGGGTGGTGAGGCCGAAGCTCTTGTTCTCCTTGGCGTACTGGTCGTTGCCCACCCGGATCATGGTCGTCTCCAGCAGGCGCACCACGGTCGCCACCACCTTCTCCCGAGGCAGGCCGCGCTTGTTCAGGTCGTGGTCGATCCTGTCGCGGAGCGCCGGCAAAACGCGGCCGAAGGCGGCCATGCGGGCGAACTTGGTCTCCGCGCGCGCCGCGCTCCACAGCTCGTGGTAGCGGTACTGCTTGCGGCCGCGCTCGTCGCGGCCTGTGGCCTGGATGTGGCCCCGCGGCGACTTGCTGATCCAGACGTTTTTGTAGGCGGGCGGGATGGCCAGGGCGTTGATGCGGTCGATGACCTTGGGGTCGGTGATGGGGCACTGCTTTGCGTCGAGATAGTCGAAGCCCGCCTCGGTCTTCACGCGGGTGAGGCCAGGATCGTCGTCGTGCACGTAGATCAGGCCGGCGGCTTCGGCCACGGCCTCGTTGGAGGTCTCGCCGTCATCCGCCTCGTCGTCGTACGCCACGCCTCGCCACCTCGTCAGCCCAGCGGGGCAACGGAGGCGCGGTGCTCCGGTTCCGGACCAACCGCCTTCAGAAGTGATCGCCCGAGTTCCCCGTCAGGCACGAGGTCTCAGGGCGAGTTCGCGGCGCATCGAGGCCACATGCCCAGCGTCAACCGACGGCGCACGCGACTCCCAGCTGTTGCGGATGTAGGTGGCCAGGTCGGCGGTCTGCTGGTCACCCAGCTTCCAGGCGAAGCTCGGCCTGGAGATCAGGTCGGTCGGGACGGCGCGGGCGCGGCGCCGCCACCGGCCAGGATCAGGTGGATGAGGCCGTCCGGACTGGACGCTTCCCGGTCGGCTTGCCCGCTGGACCGCTCATGACGTCTTCCCCGGCCCGCTGGGCTAAGCTTTAAGCGTGCGAACGCGCCCGGGCTGGCGCAGTTGGACGTCACCGCTGAACTATCGCCACGCTTTCCACGCCGGCAACTTCGCTGACCTCGTCAAGCACGCCCTGCTGCTCGCCGTGCTTGACCGGCTGACGCGCGGGGCCGAGCCGCTGACGGTGATCGACACCCATGCCGGCGCAGGGCTCTACAGCCTGCAGGATGAAGCCGCGCGCCGGTCAGGCGAGGCGCAGGCGGGAGTGGCGCGGCTTCTGGCGGACGAGGGAGGCGCGCCTGCGGTGCTGACGCCCCTGATCGCGGCCGTGCGCGAGTGCAATCCGATCGGCGAGGTGCAGGTCTATCCGGGCTCGCCTTGGCTGGCGATGCGCGCACTTCGTCGCGGCGACGCCTATGTCGGCTGCGAAATCCGGCCGGACGACCACCATGAACTCACGGCCAATCTCGCGCCCCTCAGAGGCGGCGCCAAGGTCGAGCTGCTGCAGGCGGACGGCTACGCCGTCGCCGCCCAGCGGCTGGCGCAGGGCCGCGGGCGCACCCTGCTGCTCATCGACCCGCCGTTCGAGCGCGCCGACGACTATGCCCGCGTCGCCGAGCTGATCGCCGGCCGTCCTGATCCGGCTCGCCAGCCGGCGCTGATCTGGACGCCGTTGAAGGACTTGGAGACCTTCGACGCCTTCTTGGACAGCCTGGAACGCGCGGGACCCGCGAGCCTGGTGGTCGCCCAGGCGCGCCTGCGGCCGCTGGACGACCCCATGCGGATGAACGGCTGCGCCGTGGTTCTGGTGGATGCGCCGGACGTGGAGGCGGAGGCCCGCGCGGTCTGCGGCTGGGTGGCGGCGCAGCTGGGCGGCCCCGGCGGCGGTGTGCGAGTCGAGCGGCTGGCCGGCGCGGCAACCTGAGCCGTGGGCGGCCGTTCTGCTGTCGAGGACCCCGCCATGATCAAGACCCTCTCTCGCCTCCTGCCGAAGCGGAAGTCGAAGCCCGCCGAGCTGGGCCGGGCGCTCGCCAGCAAGGCCGTCGATCCCATGGAGGCGTCGCTGCAGGCGCTCGGCCGCTCCCGCAAGGCGCAGGTGGCTCCAGCCCTGCTGCTTGCGACGGGCGCGGGCGTGGCCTTCTGGTGGTGGACGCAATGGGCGCGGGGGGCGGAGGAGAGCGAGGCCGCCGGGAAGGGCGGACAGGATGAGGCGTCCTAGACCATCCCAACCTTAGATGCTCCCCCGGTGGCGGAGCCGTCGGCGAAGCGACTGAGGGGGCCGGCGCGATGCGGCGGCGCGCCCCCTCCACCAAGCTGCGCTTGGTCCCCCTCCCCCGGTGGGGGAGGATCGAGACCCTAAGCCTCCAACCGCCGGATCAACGCTTCGTGCTCCGCCCAGAGCGCGGCCGGCAGGCGGTCGCCGAACTGTTCGTAGGCCCCAGGGATGGTGGCGGCCTCTTCCTTCCAAACCGAGCGATCGACGTTCAGCAACAGGTGGAGCTGATTGTCGGTGAGGCTCAGGCCGGAGGTGTCGAGCGAAGCGGGCGTCGGATGGCGGCCGATGGGGCTGTCCTGGGCCTCGGCCGTCCCCTCCAATCGCTCCACGATCCACTTCAGCACCCGGGCGTTGTCGCCGTAGCCGGGCCAGACGAACTTCCCGTGCTCGTCCTTGCGGAACCAGTTGACGAAGTAGACGCCGGGCAGCTTGTCGGGCGTCGTCTTCTCGCCCATCGCCAGCCAGTGGGCGAAGTAGTCGCCCATGTTGTAGCCGCAGAAGGGCAGCATGGCGAAGGGGTCGCGCCGCAGGGCGCCCAGCTTGTTCTCCGCCGCCGCCGTCCCCTCGGACGCCACATTGGAGGCCAGGAACACCCCGTGCTTCCAATCGAAAGCCTCGGTCACCAGCGGCACGGCGGTGGCGCGCCGGCCGCCGAACAGGATGGCGCTGATCGGGACGCCGCGGGGGTCCTCCCATTCCGCAGCGATCGTCGGGCACTGGCCGGCGGGCACCGCGAAGCGCGAGTTCGGGTGGGCGGCGGGCTCCTTGGACTCCGGCGTCCAACTGCGGCCGCGCCAGTCGGTGAGGTGGGCCGGCGGGTCCTGGGTCAGGCCCTCCCACCACACGTCGCCGTCGTCGGTGAGCGCCACGTTGGTGTAGATGCAGTTGGCCTTCAGGGTGTCGATGGCGTTCTTGTTGGTGGCCTCGCCGGTGCCCGGCGCCACGCCGAAGAAGCCGTACTCCGGGTTGATGGCGTACAGCCGCCCGTCGTCGCCGAAGCGCATCCAGGCGATGTCGTCGCCCACCGTCTCGGCCTTCCACCCCGGGAGGGTCGGCTGGAGCATGGCGAGGTTCGTCTTGCCGCAGGCGCTGGGGAAGGCCGCGGCGATGTAGTGCACCTTCTGCTCTGGCGAGGTGAGCTTCAGGATCAGCATGTGTTCGGCCAGCCAGCCCTCGTCCCGGGCCATGATCGAGGCGATACGTAGCGCGTAGCACTTCTTGCCCAGCAAGGCGTTGCCGCCGTAGCCGGAGCCGTAGGACCAGATCTCCCGGGTCTCGGGGAAGTGGACGATGTACTTGGTTTCGTTGCAGGGCCAGGGCACGTCTTTCTGGCCGGGCGCGAGCGGGGCGCCCAGGGTGTGGACCGCGGGAACGAAGAAGCCGTCCTCGCCGATGGCGTCTAGCGCCGCCTGGCCCATGCGGGTCATCACCCGCATGCTTACCGCGACGTAGGCGCTATCGGTGATCTCCACGCCGTAGGCGCTGATCTTGGAGCCGAGCGGGCCCATGCAGAAGGGCACGACATACATGGTGCGCCCGCGCATGGAGCCCTTGAACAGGCCGTCCAGGGTGGCGCGCATCTCCACTGGATCGGCCCAGTTGTTGGTGGGGCCGGCCTCGATCTCTTCATGAGAGCAGATGAAGGTGCGGCTCTCCACCCGCGCCACGTCCTTGGGGTCCGAGGCGGCGTAGAAGCTGTTCGGGCGCTTGTCAGGGTTCAGCGGCTTCAGGGTGCCGGCGTTCACCAGCGCTTCGGTCAGGAAGCGCCATTCCTCGTCGGAGCCGTCGCACCAGTAGACCTGCTCCGGCTCGGTCAGGGCGGCGATCTCGCGCACCCAGGCCAGCAGCTTGCGGTTCTGGGTCGGGGCCTGGTCCAGGGCGCCGAGGGTGGTGGTGAGGGTCATGGGCGCTCTCCCAGGGCCTAAGGCTGGGCGCGAGGACGCACCCCCGCAGCGCCGTGCCGACATTTGCAACATTGCTAGCTTTCCCCGGCCCGTTCATCAAGGGCCGGCCGCCCAGGAGCCGCCCTTGAGCCTCGAAAACATCGTTGAGTTAAATGTCCTGCTGGAGCGGATCGCCTGCGCCCTGGAGCGCCTGGCCCCCGCTCCGCCGGCCGATCCAGACTTCGCAGGTGCGATGCTGCACCGCTTCGACGCCGCCACCCAGAGCTTCGCAGCTGCAGCAGACTTCCCTTTGCCGCTCGACCTTTTGCTAGGCGTCGACACCCAGAAGGCCCGGCTGGTGGAGACCCTGCGCCGGTTCACCAAAGGGCTGCCGGCCAACAACGTCCTGCTGTGGGGCGCACGGGGCACGGGCAAGAGTTCGCTGGTCAAGTCGGCGGTCACTGCGCTGGCCCGGGGCGCACCCTTGCTGAAGCTGGTGGAGATCGAGCGGGAGGTTGTGAACTCCCTGCCAAACCTCTTCGCAACTTTGCGAAACCGGCCCGAGCGGTTCGTGGTCCTGTGCGATGACCTGTCCTTCGAGGAGGGCGCGGGAGCGGCCAAGTCGCTGAAGTCGGCGCTGGAGGGGGGCGTGTTCGGCCCACCGGCCAACGTGGTGTTCGTGGCCACCTCAAACCGCCGTCACCTGATGCCCCGCAGTCACGAGGAGGCCGACCGGATGGCGGCGGCGGAGGACAGCGAGGAGATGATCTCGGCGTCGGACCGCTTCGGCCTGTGGCTAGGCTTCCCGCCCATGGACCAGCCGACCTATCTGGCGACGGTGCGGGCCTATGCCGAGCGGTTCAGGCTGGAGTCGCCGGAACTGGACAGGCGGGCGCTGCAATGGGCGCAGCTTCGCGGGGGGCGGTCAGGCCGGGCGGCGTTCCAGTTCATCCGCGATCTGGCGGGCGAGCAGGGGCGCACCTTGCCCCTCTGACGGCGCTAGGCCTGCTCGAAGATGCAGCGGGCGTAGCTGACGAAGGTGTCGGCGGTGCGCTGGGCGTCGTAGTGCGGCTCGCTGATGGCCTTGAAGGCCACTGCATCGGTCAGCAGCATGAGCAGCTCGACCTTCTCCGCCGCCGCCTCGGGTGTCCAGCGGCCGGGCGCGCCGGCCTGGACCAGGGCGCAGAGCCGCTCCGCCACGCTGGCGCGGAAGTCGGCCATCACCCGGGCCGCCCGCGGATTGCGGGCGGCTTCCGACATGATCTCCAGCCACAGGATGCTGCAACCGCGCTCGCTCATGCGTTCGATCTTTGCGCGCCAGTGACGGAAGAAGGCGGGGAAGACGCCGGCCTCGTCGCCCTCCACCGCGTCGAAGTCGGCCATGGCGGCGGCGACGTCCCGCTCCACGATGGCGGCGATAATGTCGTCCTTGGCCGGGAAGTAGCGGTAGATGTGGCCCACGCTCATCTTCGCGGAGGCGGCGATCTGGGCCATGCTGGTCCCGTGGAAGCCGTGCAGGCGGAAGCAGGTCTCCGCCGCCTCCATCACCTGCTTGACGCGCCGAGGCGCGGACGGGCGCTCCGCATACAGATTTTCTACGGCGGCCAAGGTCCAATCCTCCTGTTGCGGCGCTCAACGGCGCTCTTGACGTGGAACTGGTAAAGGGAATAACACGCCAGCAAGTGAGAATGAACGTTCAATTTCAATTGGGGCGGGGGCGTCCGGCTCCCCTTTCATCATGACCCGAGCCATGCCGGTTCCTTCGCGCGCGGCCGTCCGCCTCTCCGCCGCCGTGGGCGTCCTCGCGCTCGCCTCCGCCTGCGCCAAAAAGCCCGCGCCGCCGCCCCAAGGGCCGCCGCAGGTGGGCTACGTCACCATCAAGGCCGAGCCCGTGACTCGCACGACGGAGCTGCCGGGCCGGACCTCTCCGACCCTGTCCTCGGACGTGCGGCCGCAGGTGAACGGGCTGATCAAGGCGCGGCTGTTCGTGGAGGGCGGCGACGTGACGGCCGGCCAGGTGCTCTACCAGATCGATCCCGCGCCCTACCAGGCCACGCTGGACCAGGCCAAGGGCACGCTGGCCAACGCCGAGGCCAACCTCGTCACCACCCGGCTGCAGGCGCAGCGCTATGCGGACCTGGTGAAAATCAACGCGGTCAGCAAGCAGGACAACGACAACAGCCAGGCCACCTACCTCCAGGCCCTGGCCACCGTGCAGGCCGACCGGGCGGCGGTGGAGTCGGCGGCGATCAACCTCGGCTACACCAAGGTGCGCGCGCCGATCTCCGGCCGTATCGGCCGCTCGTCGGTGACGCCCGGCGCCCTGGTGACCGCGGACCAGACCACCGCGCTCTCCACCATCCAGGCGCTGAGCCCGATCTATGTGGACGTGACCCAGTCCGCCGACGACCTGCTCAGGCTGCGCCAGGCGCTGTCCGGCGGCCAGCTCGCGAACGCGCCGTCGAGCGCCAGGGTGAAGCTGGTGCTGTCGGACGGCACGCCCTACGCGCAGGAAGGCGTGCTGAAGTTCTCCGAGGTGACGGTGGACCAGAGCACGGGCTCGGTGACGCTCCGGGCCGTGTTCCCGAACCCGAGCAAGGTCCTCCTGCCCGGGATGTTCGTGCGCGCGGAGCTGAACGAAGGCGTCTATCAGAACGGCATCCTGGCGCCCCAGCAGGGCGTGTCCCACGACCCCAAGGGAGCGGCCAGCGCCTTCGTGGTCGGCGCTGACGGCAAGGCTCAGCCCCGCACCCTGACCACGGCGGAGGCGATCGGCGACAAGTGGCTTGTCACCGACGGGCTGCACCCTGGCGACAAGCTGATCGTGGAGGGCCTGCTGAAGGTCCAGCCCGGCGCGAGGGTGAACGCCGTCCCCGCTGGATCGGGCGGCGGATCGCCCGGATCTGCGACGCCGGGCTCTTCGGCGCCGGGGGCCGCGACCGCCGGGTCGGCCACGGGCGGGTCGACCGCGGCGTCGACGAGCGGCGGTTGAGGCTCAGGCGCCATGTCACGCTTCTTCATCGACCGGCCGATCTTCGCCTGGGTCATCGCCATCATCCTGATGCTGGCCGGGGCGCTGTCGATCTTCAGCCTGCCCATCGCGCAGTATCCCAGCATCGCGCCGCCCTCGGTCTCGGTCACCGCGACCTATCCCGGCGCCGACGCCGACACGGTGACCAGCACCGTCACCCAGCCCATCGAGCAGCAGATGAAGGGGCTGGACCACCTGGAGTACATCTCCTCCACTGGCGACACCTCGGGCACCTCCACCATCACCCTGACCTTCGCGCAGGGGACCGATCCCGACATCGCCCAGGTGCAGGTGCAGAACAAGCTGCAGCTCGCCACCCCGGTCCTGCCCACCGAGGTGCAGCAGCAGGGCGTCGTGGTGGCCAAGGCCAGCAAGAACTTCCTGCTCGGGATGGCGGTCTATTCGACGACGGGCGAGCACAACTCCTCCGACCTGGCCGACCTGGTGAACAGCAAGCTGCTGGACCCGCTCAGCCGGGTGACGGGGGTGGGCAACACCCAGCTGTTCGGCGCGCAGTACGCCATGCGGATCTGGCTCGATCCCTACAAGCTCAACAACTACGGCCTGACCGTCGGCGACGTGAAGACCCAGATCCTGGCCCAGAACGCCCAGATCGCCTCGGGCCAGATCGGCCAGCTGCCCGTGGCCGGCGACCAGCAGCTGAACGCGGTGGTCACCAGCCAGTCGCGCCTGCAGACGCCCAAACAATTCGCCGACATCGTGCTGAAGACCAACCCCGACGGCTCCAGCGTCTACATGCACGACGTCGGCCGGGTGGAGATGGGCCAGGACAGCTACACCCTCACCGCCCGCTTCAACGGCCATCCGGCCGGCGGGATGGGCATCCAGCTGTCTCCAGGCGCCAACGCGCTGAGCACGGCGAAGGCGGTGAAGGCCAAGGTCTACCAGATCGCCGCCGGCTTCCCGCCGGACGTGAAGGTCGCCTTCCCCTACGACACCACGCCCTTCGTCCAGCTGTCCATCGAGGACGTGGTCCGCACCCTGATCGAGGCCGTGATCCTGGTCTTCGTGGTCATGTTCGTCTTCCTGCAGAACTGGCGCGCCACCCTGATCCCGACGATCGCGGTGCCGGTGGTGCTGCTCGGCACCTTCGGGGTGCTGGCGCTGCTGCACTATTCCATCAACACCCTGACCATGTTCGCCATGGTGCTGGCCATCGGCCTGCTCGTGGACGACGCCATCGTGGTGGTGGAGAACGTCGAGCGGATCATGGACGAGGAGGGGCTGTCCCCGCTCGACGCCACCCGCAAGTCGATGCAGGAGATCACCGGCGCGCTGGTCGGCATCGTCCTGGTGCTGACCGCGGTCTTCCTGCCCATGGCCTTCTTCGGCGGCTCGACGGGGGTGATCTACCGCCAGTTCTCGGTGACCATCGTCTCGGCCATGGTGCTGTCGATCCTGACCGCCCTGATCCTGACGCCCGCGCTCTGCGCCACCCTGCTGAAGCCCCGCAAGGGCCATGCGACGAAACGGGGCTTCTTCGGCTGGTTCAACCGCAACTTCGACCGCGGCGTGAAGGACTACGAAGGCGCGCTGAAGTTCATCACCAAGTCCTGGATCCCCTTCGCCGTCGTCTACCTGGCCATCGTGGCGGCGATGGCCGTGCTGTTCCTGCACCTGCCCACGGGCTTCCTCCCCGACGAGGACCAGGGCGTGGCCTTCGTGCTGGTGCAGACGCCGCCGGGCGCTGTGCTGTCGCGCACGCTGGACGCGGAGAAGGCGGTCGAGCACGAGTTCCTGGTGAACGAGAAGTCGGCGGTGAACGCGGTCTTCTGCATCGCCGGCTTCAGCTTCGCCGGCCA
>NZ_CAHJWH010000109.1 GCF_903642205.1 Caulobacter sp. S45
TGAGCCCTCATCGACTCACGTTCCGCGCTCCTTGGGAATCCCTGCCGGGAGTCAGGGCTTCAGGCGGCTGGTATGAGCAGGGGCTTACCCTCTTCATGCTCGACTTCCCTGGCAGACAGTCTGGCCGTCAGTCACGCCAGCTGAGCGCGCGCCGAATTGGACCTGAGGACCTACCCGGCGGAGAGACATTGCGAAGGCTATCAGTGCGTGCTAGCCGCAAACCCGCATAAGCGGGCCTTACGGAAAAGCGCTTAGCCATTTCGTCAGATGAAGGTCGACGCCTTGTGGGTTGTCATCGCAGCAATTGCCGCCCTGGTGGTTGTTTACGGCACAGTAGGGAAGACTTCCTGGGGGATTAATCTATTTCCTCCAAAGAGGTGCCCAAGGTGCGATAAGCCTCTGGTGCGTTGGCGGCCACCTCGGTCGCAAGGTCTCGGGATTTGGGGCGGCTGGATATGTAAGGCTTGCGGCACTGAACTCGGTCATTGGGGCCGTCCCTTGAATTGAGGGCCCCACCAAGTAACCCATCCATCAGTTCCGGTCCTCGGGACATTGTGCGGGTATGGCCCCGCACCACCTGAGTTTCAGCGCCTCCACTTCGTCCTTGGAAGGTTGGCCGCCGCTCCGAGATGCAGGTCGTTCAGACTTACTGCGTCCAAGCCGGTTCTGACCAGCCCGCCCTACCTGTCGGGGCTGAAGCTGAGGCGGACGGGTGGCACCGGTTGGAAACCTCGCCCCGGAAAAGGCACAGCAGGTGCACGTGGCGGTGACGGTGGGATTCGAACCCACGATACCCTTTCAGGTATGACGATTTAGCAAACCGTTGCCTTCAGCCTCTCGGCCACGTCACCATAAGCCACGGGGACTTAGCGGACTCCTCCGCGGCTGGCAATCGGAGCGGAACCAGGCCGTTGCCGCTCCACGACCGGAAGGATCCATCCCCAAGGGCCAGTCCGGCGAGGCGCCGTGATGTTGTGGGGCCGGGCTTCTGGGTCGCGGCCGTTGCGGGATGGGATCGGAAGCTGGGGCAACGCTGATCTTCGCCTCCACCACTGCACAGGGGAGGAGAAGGTCGCCTTCTGCGTTGAGCCTTGCCCCTCCACCCGCTAGCGTGTCCGCAGCCACGACCAAGGACCTCCATGCCGCTCCCGCGCGCCCTCCTCCTCTCCGCACTGCTCGGCGCCGCCGCGGCGCCGGCCCTCGCCCTTCCGCCCGGCGCCAGGAAGGACCTGCCGCCCCCGCCGACGGAGGCCACCCCCTACGTCGCCACCAGCGAGAAGGCCGACCCGGCGCTTCACGCCGCGGTGGAGAGCGGTTCACGTCCTGACGCCGACCGCGCCCGCGACCTCTACCGCCATCCCGAGAAGAGCCTGATGTTCTGGGGGCTCAGGCCCGGCATGGCCGTGGTCGACCTGCAGCCGGGCGGCGGCTACTGGACCCAGATCCTGGCCCCCTATGCGCTCGCCACCCACGGGACCTACACCGCTGCGGGCTCGGAGAAGAGCCGCCCTGGTTTCGAGGGCAAGTACAGCGACAAGGCCCGCTTCGGCATCGTCAAGTACGTCACCTTCGACGGCGCCAGCCCGCCCTTCGCCGCGCCCGCCAGCGTGGACTTCGTGCTGACCTCGCGCGAGCTGCACAACTGGATCGACGGCGGCTACATGGACCGGGCTATGGCCCAGGCCTATGCCGCCCTGAAGCCCGGCGGCGTGCTGGCCATCGAGGAGCACCGGGCCGATCCCAAGCCGATGCTGAAGGGCGCCTCCAACGGCTACGTCTCCACCGACGTGGCCATGACGGCGGCCACCAAGGCCGGCTTCAAGCTCGACGGCGCCTCGGAGATCAACGCCAATCCCAAGGACACCAAGGACTATCCCTATGGCGTCTGGACCCTCCCCCCCACCCGCCAGGGACCCAAGGCCGGGGAGGCGCCAGCCTTCGGCTACGACCGTGCCAAGTACGACGCCATCGGCGAGAGCGACCGCATGACCCTGCGCTTCCGGAAGCCCGGCTAGGCGGATGGCGAGCGGGCGCCTCTGGCTCGCGCTGGCGGCGCTAAACGGGCTCATGGCGGTGTGCGCCGGGGCCTTTGGCTCGCACGGTGTAGCCGATCCGCAGGTGAAGGGCTGGCTGCAGACCGGGGCGCAGTACCAGCTGGTGCACGCGGCCGCGGCGCTAGGCTGCTTCTCGCTGCTGCGGGTGATGGCGCGCCAGGCAGGGATCGCCGGGTGGCTGTTCGGGGTGGGCGGGCTGGTGTTCGGCGGCTCGCTCTACCTGCTGGCGCTGAGCGAAGTGAAGCTCTGGGGCGCGGTGACGCCGATCGGCGGCCTGCTGATGATCGCGGGCTGGGCGGTGCTGATCTGGGGGGCGCTGACGGCGGTGGAATGACGCCGGGTTTCCCCTCCCCCTGGAAGGGGCAGGGGTGGGGGTGTATGCGCTGCGGGTGACGGAAGGGTGCGGGAGGCGCCTCTAACACCCTTCCACGGCCGTCCTGCACTCACCCCCATCCCTGCCCTTCCCCCTTCGAGGGGGAAGGCTTCAAGTTCGTTGGTCGTGAGCCTCCCCTTGCTCGCCGGATCGTTCTAAACCGCGGTGGAGTCGCAGGAGCACGGCCATGGATCGGGACGCGGTGATGGAGGAGTTCCGGGCGGCGGGCGCGCTGCGCGAAGGCCACTTCGTCCTGTCCTCGGGCCTGCACAGCGGGGTCTTCCTGCAGAAGAACCTGGTCTTCATGCACGCTGACCGCGCGGAACGCCTCTGCCGCGCCATGGCGGAGAAGATCACAGCGCTGGTGGGCCAGGTGGACGTGGTGGTCTCGCCGGCTGTGGGCGGCATCATTCCGGGCTATGAGACGGCGCGCTGGCTGAAGGTCCCGGCGATGTACGTCGAGCGCGAGGCCGGTCAGTTCAAGTTCCGCCGCGGCTTCCATCTCGAGCCCGGCGTCCGGGTCGCCATGGTGGAGGACATCGTCACCACCGGGCTCTCCTCGCGCGAGTGCATCGCCGCCATCCGGGCGGCGGGAGGCGATGTGGTGGTGGCCGCCTGCGTGGTGGACCGGTCCGGCGGCGAGGCGGAGGTCGGCGCGCCGCTGGTGTCGCTGGCCAGCCTCAAGGTGCCGGCCTACCCCGCCGACCAGCTGCCGCCCGAACTCGCCGCCCTGCCGGTGGAGGAGCCGGGCAGCCGGCGGCTCACGGCATGAACGGCCGCGCACCTGCGTGCTTCGAGACGCGCGCCGGTGGCGCGCTCCTCAGCATGACGAAGGTAAATGCGTTCCATTTCGTTCGTCTTCCTGAGGAGCGGACCTTGGTCCGCGTCTCGAAGGACGCACGCAGCTGCAAGCAGGTCCTATGACCGCCCCTGCCCCGCGCCTGCGGCTAGGCGTCAACATCGACCATGTGGCCACGATCCGGAACGCCCGCGGCGAGGACTATCCCGAGCCGTTGCGCGCGGCCGAGCTGGCGATCGCAGCGGGAGCGGACGGCATCACCGCACACCTGCGCGAGGATCGCCGCCACATCTCGGACGCCGACATCGTAGCGCTTGCGGACCTCTGCCGCCGGCGCGGGCGCCCGCTGAACCTGGAGCTGGCGGTGACGCCGGAGATGGTCGACATCGCCGTGGCTCGCCGCCCCCACGCCGCCTGCCTGGTGCCCGAGCGGCGCGAGGAGGTGACCACCGAGGGCGGCCTGGACGTGATTAAGGGCTTCCCGGCCGTCTCGGCTGCGACGCATCGGCTGCGCGAGGCCGGCGCCCGGGTCTCGCTGTTCGTGGAGGCCAGCCATGGGCAGATCTCAGCCTGCGCCGACGCGGGCGCCGCGGTGATCGAGCTGCACACCGGCGCCTACTGCGAGGCCGTGCGCCATGGCGACGACGCGCGCGCCGGGCGCGAGCTGGAACGGCTGAAGACGGCGGCGGTGCAGGCCCTGGGACTGGGCCTGGAGGTCCACGCCGGGCACGGCATCGACTACGCGACCGTGAAGCCAGTGGCGGCCATCGCCCAGGTGGCGGAGCTTAACATCGGCCACTTCTTGATCGGCGAGGCCGTCTTCGTCGGCCTGCAGGCCGCCATCGCCCAGATGCGCACCCTGATGGACGCCGCGCGGCTTGAAGCGGCATGATCGTCGGGATCGGTTCCGACCTCACCGACATCCGCCGCATCGCCGAGTCGCTGGAGCGGTTCGGAGACCGCTTCACCCAGCGCATCTTCACCGACGTCGAGCGCACCCGCTCCGAGCGCAAGGGCGACCGCGCCGCCAGCTACGCCAAGCGCTTCGCCGCCAAGGAGGCCTGCGCCAAGGCGCTGGGCACCGGCATCCGCCGCGGGGTGTTCTGGCGCGACATGGGGGTGGTGAACCTGCGCTCCGGCCAGCCCACCCTTGCGCTGACCAACGGGGCGCAGGCGCGGCTGCAGGCGCTGCTGCCGCCGGGGACCACCGCGCGCATCCACCTCAGCCTCACCGACGAGCCGCCCTACGCCCAGGCCTTCGTGGTCATCGAAGCGGTGAGCAATGAGGCGACCCCCGGATCTCCCCCACTCGCGACTTGGAGAACCGAAGGCCGGGAGGGGGCTCTGCGAGGGGAAGGGTGAGCGCTGCTAGCCGCTCAGGCGCGACAGGGCGAGCTTGTAGTTGGCGATCTGGGCGGTGAGATAGGCCGGGACGGTCCCGCCCGTCCCGCCCGCAGCCGTGGTGGTGGGCTTGGCGGTGGTCAGGTCCGAATAGATCGCCTCGACCTCCGCAATCGCGGTGGTCAGCGACGTCCGGGCCGCGGCGACATCGGTCGAGGTCGCCAGGGAGAGCGAGGCGGGCACGGTGACGCTGTAGTGCGACCGGACGTTGCTGGTCACCTTGACCCCGTTCAGGGTGGCCGGCGCTGCGGCCGTGGCGGTGCTGGAGACCAGGCCCTCCTTCAGGCCTAGCGAGCCGAGGGCGTCCTGGCCTGCGGGTCCCGCCTCGATGCGGATGCTGGAGGAGGTGTTGGCGGGCGCTATCCTGAGCTGCTGCTGGCCGTTCACGGTCAGGGTCGTCGCGGTGGCGTTGTAGCCGGACGCCACCTCGATCTTGCGGGCGAGCGTCGCATAGGTGTCGTCGGCGTCGACAGTCACCGCCTGGGCCGCGCCCGTGCCGGTCTGGACGTAGAACTTGTCGCCGGCCTGCACGGAGGTGTTGGCCACCAGCAATTGGGACGGCTGGTTCTGCACGGCCAGCCGGCCCTGCGGCAGCCCCAGCAGGTCGAGCACGGACGAGCCGGTGCTCGATACGGCGATGGAGCTGGGCGCGGCCGAGCCGTTGTCGCCGCTGAAGGTGGACGACCAGCTCACCTGGCCCGTGGTGGGATCGATGGCGGCGGCGTAGCCGAGCGCCGGCGTGGTGGTGCTCTGTCCGTTGATCTGGCCGGTGATGTAGGCGGTGTTTCCGGAGACTGCGATGGCCGTGGAAGTCGTGGGCTGGCCGGTGTTGTAGTAGGCGAGGCTCTCCGATCCCGCAGGGTCCAGGTTGGCGTCCAGCCTGGCCACGAAGGCGTCGCCGTTCCCGCTGTAGGCGTCGGTGATCGCGCCGGCGTTCAGGGCGGCGTTGTGGGTGGAGCCGGTGACCAGCACCGCGCCGTCCGCCGCCACAGCGATCCCTGAGACGTTGCCGCCGATGAGCGCGCCCAGGTCCTGCTTGGCGGCCAGCGAGGCGGTCTGGGTCGTGGTGGTGGTCGCGCCGGCGCCGTCGGGGG
This sequence comes from Caulobacter sp. S45, assembly GCF_903642205.1. Taxonomy (GTDB): domain Bacteria; phylum Pseudomonadota; class Alphaproteobacteria; order Caulobacterales; family Caulobacteraceae; genus CAHJWH01. The sequence continues at coordinate 5,722 of NZ_CAHJWH010000109.1, forward strand.
TGGCGGCCGTGCCGGTCGTGGTGGTGCTGGTGACGGCGAACTGGCGCACCACCGCGTCGCCGTTCTCCACGCTTGACACGTAGACCGACGAGCCGCTGACGGCCACGCCGGTCGCCCGGTCCACGCCTGAGGTGCCGAACTCCTGGGTGAAGGACGATTTGGCGGTGTAGCTGACCGCCTTGCTCAGCGGGTCGGTGGTCGCGGTGACCACAAAGCCCTGCACGTAGCCGTCCTGGCCGCCTGACGAGGTGGCGCCGGGCAGCCGGCCGCTGGTGGAGCCCGCCACATAGACGGTGTTGCCCGCCCCGAAGCTGACGGCGTTGGCCTGGTTGTCGGCCCCGCCGTCTTCGGTGTTCTCCCATAGCTGGTCGCCGCCGCCACTGTAGACCGACACGAAGCTCTGCTGGGTGGTGGAGCCGTCCTGGCTGGTGTCGGTGGGATCGAGCGCGCCGCCGGTGACCGAGCCCGCTATGGCCACCTGCGAGCCGTCGGCCGAGACCGCCAGCGCTGTGGCGTTCACGGTGTCGGCCGAGCCCAGGGTGCGGGTATAGATCAGCTGGCCCGCGCCGTCGTACTTGAACAGGGCCGCATCCTGGCCGCCCTGCAGGGTCTGGCCGTCGGTGGCCGAGGTGACGTTGGCGAGCACGTAGACCGAGCCGTCCGGCGCGGTGGCGGTGGCCTTCACGGTCGAGCCGGCGGGCAGGCTGTCGGTGAAGCCCCGCACGGTGGGATCGCCGCTCGCCCCAGGCTGGTCCAGCTTGATGAACTGCGAGGTCGTGGTGGCGGCGGTGCTCGACGTTCCGCTGGTGGTGGTCGAGGTCGTCGTGCTCGTGGTGGTGGAAGTCGCGGAGGTGGCGGCCGGGTCGTAGGAGGTCTGGGCGATGTAGACGCCGGGCGTGGTGGCGCCTGCGGAGAAGGACAGCATCTCGTTGGGCGTGCCGTCGATCTGCAGCCCGTATTGGTCGGGAGTGGCGGCGGCGACGGTGGTGGTCACGCCTGCGCTGATGGTGGTCACCGCGGGCGTGCCCGGGATCAGGTTGTCGGCGAAGCGGGTCTTCAGGCCTGCTGCGGCCAGCTGGCCGTTCAGGTAGCTCACCACGTTGCTCATGGTGCGTGGCGTGGAGCCCATGTCGGCCAGGTTGAAGTCCACCGTGGTGGCCTGGCCCTGAAGGTTGGCCGCGCTCATGCTGAAGGCCACCTCGCCCTGCAGGGCGGGAACGAGGTCGCCGGCCGAGCCGGTCACCAGGGCCTTGGTGTCGTAGGTGTCGCTGGACTGCTGCACGCCCACGCTGGTGGTGTCGCTGGCGCTGACCGAACCGTCGGAGACCGCGAACTCCTTGAACGGGTCGCCCGCCACGAAGGACCGCACCTGGCCGAGTCCGCTGGTGAAGGCCTTCTGGATCAGGGCGAGCTGGGCGGAGGTCGTGGTGGTGGCCGCCGCCGCGGTGGTCAGGCTCTGCAGCGTGGTCAGACCCTGGTAGAGGGCGAACAGGTTCTGGTAGTCGGTGTTGGCCTCTGTGCTGGAGGTGGTCTGGGACAGCTTGGCCGTCGTGGGATCTACCACGCTCTTACCAGCCAGGATCTGCTCCACCAGGGTATTGACGGAACTGCTGGCGGTCGAGCCGCCGAGCGCCGAGGTCGAGGCGGTGGTGCTGGTCGTCGTTGCGTTCCACGGCGCCGTCGGCGCCTTGGACGCCAGGGCGGCGGACGTTGAGGCGGTGGCGTTCGTCCCCGTCTGCCCGGTTCTCACCTGCAGGTAGGACAGCAGCACGCTGGAGGAGATGCCGATCGTCACCGCGTGCGCGCCCCGACGAGAACAGCCCTCTTGTGCGCCGGGAATGCTTACCGAAGCTTAAGGCGGCGGCGGCGGCGGCGGCGGCGGCGGCGGCGGCGGCGGCGGAGCTTAGCTTCGAAGATGGCCAGTATGGGTCATCCTACCTCATCATGAGGCGGATGTGAGCGCATGCACCCTGGCCTGACGGGCTCTAGGGGCGCCCGCCGCCCCCTGCCGCACCATCGTCGCGCGTCTCAGCCGCCGCCAAAGCGCAGCGCCCACTCGGCGAGCTGGGCGTCATCGACCTTGCGGAACAGCACCTCGGGCGCACGGACGGCGACGCCCGCTCTGACGTGCGACAGCTCCGCCACCACGTCGTCCCCCGGCCAGACGGCAGGCTCGCCCTGGCCCAGGGCCTGCGCGATGATCCTGGCGCTGGTGGGGATGAAAGGCGCGGACAGGCGGGCGAACAGGGCGGCCAGGTTCAGGGCGGTGCGCACCACCGCGCCCGCGCGCGCCCGGTCGGTCTTCACCGCCGTCCAGGGGGCGGCCTCGGCCAGGTACTCGTTGCCGAGCACCCAGATGGCGCGGAGCGCCTGGGCGGACTTCCTGATCTCGATGGCCTCGAAACTGGCCGTCAGCTCCGCCATCCGCGCGCCGAGCTCGGCGTGGAGCCTGGCCTCCAGCGGGCTGTCCTCGCCGCCCTCAGGCGTCACGCCGTCGAAGCGGGTCTCGCAGAACTTGAGTATGCGGTTAACGAAGTTGCCGAGCACGTCGGCCAGGTCCTTGTTCACAGCGGTCGCGAACTGCTCCCAGGTGAAGGCGGTGTCGGACCCCTCCGGGCAGTTGGCGAGCAGATACCAGCGCCAGGCGTCGGACGGCAGCAGCTCCAGGGCCTGGTCCATGAACACGCCGCGGCCCTGCGAGGTCGAGAACTTGCCGCCGTACCAGTTCAGCCAGTTGAAGCTCTTCAGCATATCCACCGTCTTCCAGGGCTCGCGCGAGCCGAGGATCGTCGCTGGGAAGTTGACGCTGTGGAAGGCGACGTTGTCCTTGCCCATGAACTGGACGTAGCGGACGTCGGCCGCGCCCTCGTCCAGCCGCCACCAGCGCTTCCAGTCCGCGCCCGTGGCGTCGGCCCACTCGCGCGTCGCGCCGATGTATTCGATCGGCGCGTCGAACCAGACGTAGAAGACTTTGTGCCCGAAGCCGGGTCGCGCCATCCCGTTGTGGGCGACAGGAACGCCCCAGGCGAGGTCGCGGGTGATGCCGCGGTCGATCAGGCCCTCGTCCAGGTGCTTGTAGGCGATGGAGCGGGTCAGCATCGGCCAGTCGGCCTTGCTGTCCACCCAGGCGCGGATGTCGTCGGCCAGAGCCGACTGGCGGACGTAGAGGTGGTTGGTGTCGCGGACCTCCAGGTCACGCGAGCCGGAGATGGTGGAGTAGGGTTCGATCAGCTCCACGGGATCGAGCAGGCTGCCGCAGTTGTCGCACTGGTCGCCGCGCGCTTTCGTGAAGGCGCAGACCGGGCAGGTCCCCTCCACATAGCGGTCCGGCAGGAAGCGCCCGTCGTCGGGCGAATAGACCATGCGGTCGGTGCGCTCCTCGATGTAGCCGTTCTGCTCCAGCACGTGGGCGAAGTGCTGGGTCAGCTCGCAGTTCTGCGGGCTGGAGGAGCGGCCGAACCAGTCGAATGAGAGGGCGTAGGCGTCGCTGATCGCCTTCTGGGCGGCGTGCTGCTCCACGCAGTAGGCAGCCACGTCCTGCCCCGCGGCGGCGGCGGCGAGCTCGGCGGGCGTGCCGTGCTCGTCGGTGGCGCAGACGTAGAGCACCTCGTGGCCGCGCGCCCTTTGGAAGCGGGCATAGGCGTCCGCCGGCAGCATGGAGCCGGCCAGGTTGCCCAGGTGCTTGACCCCGTTGATGTAGGGCAGGGCCGAAGTGATCAGTATGCGCGCCATGCGGCCTCTCGTGGTCGAAGGCCCATATAGGCGGAGGCGGCCGGAGAGTCGCCAGCGGCCATGCAGGAGAGACCTTGACGCCCGCACGCCTAGCCCTCGCAGCCGTCCTCCTGCCTGGTCTCGCCGCCTGTAACCGTGCCGCGCCCGAAGCGCCCTCGGTCGGCCCCCTGCCTGCTCGCGTCACGCCTTCGGCCGCCGCGCAGAGGCTGCTGGACGAGCTGCCGGCCGCCTACCACCAGGCGGACCTGGAGAACGGGCGGTTGCACTTCAATCTCTGCCGTGCCTGCCACACCGTGACGCCGGGCGGCCCGAACATGACTGGCCCCAACCTCTACGGCGTGTTCGGGCGCAAGGTGGCGATCAAGGCCGGGTACGGCTATTCGGCCGCCTTGTCGGCCAAGGACTGGCGCTGGGACGCCGAACATTTGAACGGCTGGCTGCAGTCGCCCCGCACCTATGTGCCAGGAACCAAGATGAGCTTCTACGGCATCCCCGATGACGAGGACCGCCGCGACCTGATAGCTTATCTGAAGGTCGCCAGCAGCGGCGGCCCCATGTGAGATCGTCGGCTGACCGGTCAATCGGCGGTTTTCCTTTCATCCGCTTAAGTCCATCTTCACAGGGCCAGAGTCATGCTGGTGCGCGAGCTTCGCGAGATCTGGACCTGCCGACGCCCGCCACAGATCGCCGAGACCTGATGCTCGAGCTGGCGCGCTCGCCGTCGCCGGGCGATCGCGACAGACTGCTGCTGGCGCTGGCCGACCTGTGCGAGGGTGGCGGGTGCGAGGAGCCGCAGACCCAGCCCCTGGTGCGCGACGTCTTCATGGGGTTGGTCGGGCGCGTCGAGCACGACATCCGCGTCCGCCTGGCCTGGAAGCTCGCCCATGCCAGATGGGCGCCACCGGAGCTGGTGCTGCTGCTGGTCCGCAGCGAGATCGAGATCGCCCGCCCGCTGATCGCCGCCAGTCCGGTGCTGGGCGACCAGGACCTTATCCACCTGCTGGTGGAGGCCTCGGTGGACCACCAGGTGGAGGTCGCCCGCAGGCCGCAGCTAGGCGCCCCGGTGGTCACCGCCATCCTCGACCAGGCTTCGCCTGAGGTGCTGACCGCGCTCGCCGGCAACACCAGCGCGGAGGTGACGCCCCTGGGCATGGAGCGGCTGGTCAGCCTGTCCCAGACCGTGGCGGCGCTCCGCGCGCCCCTGTCGCGCCATCCGGCGCTGACGCTCGACCTGGGCGCCGTGCTCTATGCCTGGGTAGGCGAGACTTTGCGCCAGACGCTCAGCGCCAGGTTTGCGGTGGAGGGGCCGGCCTTTGACGCGGCCGTGTCTTCGGCGGTGGCCGAGGCCCGCGGCGGCCCCGGCGACGGCGCGAGCCCTGAGACCGACGAGCGCGCCGGCATGGACCGTCGCGTGATCGCCAAGCTGAAGGGCGGCGGCCAGCTCCGACCGGGCCTGCTGATGCGGGCGCTGCGCGACGGCAAGCTGACCCTGTTCACCATCGCGCTCGCCGAGCTCGGCGACTTCTCCATCGACGAGGTGCGCCAGGCCCTGGACGCCGACTCCGGCGAGACGCTGGCGCTGGCCTGCGCCGCAGTGGGCGTGGACCGAAGCGCCCTGCCCAGCCTGCTGAAGCTGGTCCGATCGCTGAACCGCGACCGCCCGGGCAAGGTCGGAGAGGTGGCTAGCCTGAACGGCGCCGCCTCCCTGCTGGACCGCGACTCGGCTGCCCGCGCCTTCCGCAAGCGCCTCCACGGTGATCGCTTGAACGGCTGGGGGGATTTCGGCGCGGGGTGATGTCTGATTCATGGGAGCCCT
>NZ_CAHJWH010000110.1 GCF_903642205.1 Caulobacter sp. S45
GGGCGGCGTGGCCCCGCCGTGATGGCGGCCCTGGCCTGCGCGGGGCCGCTCGGGGCGCGCCTCCTCCAGGCGGTCTGCTGCCGCGAGCCGCTCCGGTCCGTGCCGCTGAACCCGCTCGCCTTCGTCCTGCTGCTCACCTTGCAATGGCGCGCCCTCCTGCGCAGGTTCAGCGACCGGCCGGAGACGTGGCGCGGGCGCAGCTATCCGGCGGGAGGTCAGGGCTGATGTTGACTGAAGGCGCGGCGGCCGCGGCCCTGAGGCGGCTGCGCGAGGCCCAGGCCCGCGACGGCTCCCCATCGTTGGAGCGTCGGCGCGAGGCGCTGCTGTCTCTGCGCCGGCTGGTGACAGCGGAGGCTGAGGGCTTCGCCGCCGCCATCTCCGAGGATTTCGGCGGGAGGTCCTGGCACGAGACCATGATCAGCGAGGTCGGCGTGGTGGTGGCCGCCATCGACCACGCCTTAGCGCGCCTCCATCGCTGGAGCCGGCCCGAGCGCGTCTTCGTGGGCTGGCGCTTCTGGCCCGCGCGGGCATTGGTGCTCAAGCAGCCGCTCGGCATAGTGGGCGTCATCGCGCCCTGGAACTATCCCGTCCAGCTTGCCCTTTCGCCGCTGGTCGGCGCCCTGGCCGCGGGTTGCCGCGTGGTGCTCAAGCCCTCCGAGCACACGCCCCGGACCGCCGAGGCGATCTGCGCCGCCGTGGCGCGCCACCTCGATCGCGACCTTGTCGCCGCCGTGGCGGGCGGCCCCGAACTGGCGGCGGAGATGTCCGGCCTCGCCTTCGACAAGCTGCTGTTCACCGGATCGTCCGCCACGGGCCGCCGCGTGCTGCGGGCCGCGGCCGACACCCTGACGCCCGTGGTTCTGGAGCTCGGCGGCAAGTCGCCCGCCATCATCGACCCTTCGGCGGACTTGAAGCGGGCTGCGGCCGACATCGTCGCCGGCAAGCTGCTCAACGCCGGCCAGACCTGTGTGGCGCCCGACTACGTGCTGCTGCCGCGCGCCACCATGCCCGCCTTCGTGGAGGCGGCGAAGGCGGCGGCGGCGCGGATGCGGCCCGATCCATCCGGATCGGACGCCACCGCCGTGTGCCGCTCCGCCGACCGCGAGCGGCTGAAGCGGCTGGTCGCCGGGCTCGACCTTGTCCCGCTCCTCCCGACCGCCGAACCGCGCGGAACGTCGCCCTGCCTGGTGATCGACCCGCCGCAGGACGGCGAGCTCATGAGCGAGGAGATTTTCGGCCCGGTGCTGCCGCTCGTGCCCTACGACGACCCGGAGGAGGTGTTTGACCACCTGAACCTGCGTCCCGCGCCGCTTGCCCTGTACTGGTTCGGTCGGGACCGGAGCCGCTTGACTACAGTCCTGGCCCGCACCCGATCCGGCGGCGTCGCCGTAAACGATACGGTGCTGCAGGTCGCGGTCGAGGGCCTGCCGTTCGGCGGCCTGGGCGAATCCGGTGTAGGCGCCTATCACGGCCGGGCGGGCTTCGACGCCTTCACCCATCGCCGCTCCGTGTTCCTGCAGTCACCCTTGTCTGGCGCCAGGCTCCTGCGGCCACCCTATGGAAGATTGGCCGAACGCGCGATATCCGCGATGGTCGGCGGTCGCGTGCGGTAGGCTGGCGCGGTTACGTTCGCATAATGGGCTGACGACAAGGTGGTCTGTCCGGCCGGCGCCGGAGCCGCCGCCGTACCCTCCGCCAGCTGGGCCGTGGCCCGGGCTTGGTTAGCCTGCAGCTGGCGCTTGAGCCTCGTCACCGTCGGCGCCCAGAGGAAGCCGTAAGACACGCATCCCCGCTTGGTCGCAACCGCATGATGCATGCGGTGCGCTTGCACCTGCCGCTTGATGAGCCGCAGTGGCAGCGGCGAGTGGAATCGGCCATGCACCAGGCCATCGTGGAACAGAGCATAGATCAGGCCGTAGGCCGCCATGCCCCACCCCAGCCACCTGGCTGGTCCCGAGTCCAAGCTGCCCCATAGGATCAAGCCCATCGAGGGCAGCGAGAAGTACAGGGCGAAAAGGTCGTTCAGCTCGAACCTTCCCCTTCGGGGTTCATGGTGCGAGCGGTGCAGGATCCAAAGGGGACCGTGCATAAGGAAGCGGTGCGTCGCCCAGGCCACACCCTCCATTCCCACCAAGGCTGAAAGGAAAAGGCCGATGTCCTGCAGGCCCCGGAGCATAGACATCAGGCAAGGGTCTCCGCCGGCCCGCAGCCGCTAGATACAGGAAATAGCGTCTCCAACCGTGCTCCACCAGCTTCCAGAGGCCGCGTGGCTCTCGGCCACGTCCTCGGCGGTCGGCAGGCTCCCACAGAGCGAGTAAGTTGCGTAGTCAGCCGTCGGTTAACGGCAGTGGTAGACTATACGAGCAGAGCGCTTTGGCATCTGGTCACAGGCGGCCGGCGATGGGCGCTGAACGCAAACCCCGCATTCCGTGCCACGGCGCCGCCGTGGACGACGACGTGCCCCGCCTCTCGACCGAGTATCGTCTCCGCCTGCCCAAGAGCTCCGGTACGCTCGACCTCGAGGCATGACGCCTTCATACCGCGCGCCAGCAACCCCGACCTCAGGATGTCGCCAGACCTGTCATTGGTAAGGATAAGCACGTGGCGGGCCTTGAGGATCAACGGCAAGGCGCGCCTGATGCTCTCCTGGGACACAGCGGAGGCCTCGCTGACCAGGACGAAGGAGTCGCACTCAGGCGCCTCTCCACCTGTGGGGCGCACCAAGATCGGCGTGTTTAACGCATGGGAGAGGACGCTCAACCGCTTCCATGCGCCTTGTTCCCCACCCAGTTCATCGGCATTCAGCATTAACAAGTCTGCCCACCAAGACAGGGCGCTAAGCGACGGCAGCATGGCTCGCGCGCTCGAGAGCCATGTTCTGCCGCCCCTCACAGACGCGCTTACGGCTTCAAACTTCTCGCCGTCGACCTCGAGGAGCCGTCGCGCCGCCCTTTCTTCGGCTGAGCCGGCCGCTTCTCCACCCGTATACGGGCTGTAGCTGAGGCAAAGCAGATGAGCGCCCAGGCGGTTCGCCACCTCGACACCTGCACGCATAAGGGGCTCCGCATCCTCCGTCAGCCCGTTGACGATCAACAGCGTCCCGAGCCGCGGGGAGGCAAGCGGGCGCGAGCACAACAGGTCGGAAAGCTTGGCCGCCCTAGCGCCCGTCCTACCTGCAGATGACGGCCCGTCGTGAAAGAGCTTGGAGGAGGTTGAGGGCAGAGGCCGCGCCGCGCTTCTCGCGACGCAACCCGATGCAGGATCGAATTGGGTCATCAGGCCGCTCTCAGCATGCAAGCCTGGTGGCCGACGGTGTGGCGAACCAGGACCGCACTCCGAAGGTCGAAGACCGTACTTTCGACCGACAAGCCTAAGGCGTTGAGGCAGAGCTCGACCTGACGGTCGTCCTCAAACGCGGGCAGTTGACAGGCGAGCACCCCGCCTTCCTTCAAATGTGGAGCGAGCCGCCGTAAGACCCGCGTCATGGTTTCGAGGTCGCGGTGGCCCGCCATAAGGATGGCGTCGACCTGCTCATAGGCTGCCGGGAACTCGCACGGTACGCATACGACCTGCTCGAAGCCCGACCTGAAAAGGGCGCTGAGCAGCTCCAGACCGCTCGGGCCCGAAACGGAAATCAGGTCCGTCTTCCGCGCCCTAGATAGCTGTAGGAGGGGGGCGACATCCAGGCTGCGGCCACCATCCGCCGTTATACAGCCGGGGCAGCTATCATTAGCTTGAACATATTCCGAGCCTAAGCCCAAGTAGGACATTGTCGACTCTCAAAGCTTAATGGCCCACTGGCCGCTACGCGAACATAGCTTGTCACTCCATAAACGGTCCATTCGCGGCCCCTTGGGTGCGCATAAAGACTTGCATTATTCTTCGTGGTCTGCAGGTCCGGACTGCTGCTTCAGCAGGCAACCCGGGAAGGCGTCGCCGGCCAAGCCGATCAGAAGATCACCAGCTGTGATCCAGGCTGAAGATCAGGACGGACCTTTCGCTTTGGGCGTCGGCAGCCCGTCACCCGGCCGCGCCGTCCGTCATGAATCGGTAGCCCACGGCGGGAACGGTCAGGATGATCCTGGGCTGGGACGGGTCGGCCTCGAGCTTCTGGCGCAGATGGCCGACGAACACGCGCAGGTACTGAACCTCCTCTGACTGGTCGTCGCCCCAGACGGCCTTGAGCAGGTGGCTGTGGGTCATGACCTTGCCCCCACCGAGCACGAGCTCGGACAGCAAGGCATACTCCCGAGGCGAGAGCTTCACGAACTCGCCAGCGCGCGTGACGAGTCGTTTGACCAGATCGATCTGGATGTCGCCGACGCGGACCACAGGCGTCGCGCCGCTCCTGATGATGCGATTGCGTAGCGCGGCCCGGAGCCGGGCCAGAAGCTCGCCCACTCCGAACGGCTTCTCCACATAGTCGTCTGCATCGTTGTCGAGCGCCTTGATCTTTTCGGCTTCCCGGTCCCGAGCCGAGAGGATGACGATGGGCCCGGGGTATATTTCTCGCGCCTTCACCAGCACGTCCTGACCATCCATGTCGGGCAGGCCGAGGTCGAGGACGACCGCGTCCGGCGGCCGCATGGCGATGGCCGCGAGCCCTTCGGCCCCGGTGGCGGCGGAGATGACCTCGAACCCGTTGGCTTCCAGGGCGGGACCCAGGAAGCGGTGGATCTGGGGCTCGTCGTCGATGACGAGGATGCGACGATGATGGGAGGACATGGGTTCAGAGAAGCTCGTAGTGAGTTGGCACGTGTTTGGGCAGGCTGATGAGGACCCGAGTTCCTCGGAAGCCCGTCGCGGCGTCGCCGTGGATGGGGCTGGCGGCGGCGATCCGGCCCCCTACCGCTTCCACGAAGCCCTTTGAGATCGAGAGCCCAAGGCCGATGCCCTTGCCGCGGTCGCTGGGCTCCTCCAGACGGCGGAACTTGTCGAACACCCGCGCCAGCTCGTCTGGCGGGATGCCCTTGCCCTCGTCCTCGATGCTGACCACGACGTTGCCGCGGTCCTCATAGGACGCGACCTCGATGTCGGTGTCGTCCGAGCTGTAGGCGATGGCGTTCTCCAGCACGTTTACGACCGCCTGCTCGAGGAGGCCGGCGTCGGTCTTCACCAGGCTCAGCTCGGCGGGGAAATCGCGGGCGAGCCGGCGGCCGCCGAGCCGTCGCTCCACCCGCTCGATGGCGGCGGCGAGGACGTCTCGGACATCGGTCCACTCCGCGTGCGGATTCAGGCCGCCGCCCTCCAGCCTCGTCATGTCCAGGAGGTCGCCGACATAGCGGTTCAGCCGGTGGGCGTCCTCCCGGATGCTTTCCAGGAGATCGCGGTAGACCTCCGGCCCCAGAGTCGCGCCGTAGTCGAGGAGCGTGGTGGCCGAGCCGAGCACGGTGGAGAGCGGGGTGCGCAGGTCGTGGCTGATGGAGTTCAGGAGCGCGGCCCGCAGCTGGTCGGAACGGCGCAGCGTCTCGGCCTCCACCGTGGCCGAGGCGAGTTCGGCGCGCTCCAAGGCCACCGCACCCTGGTCGAGCAGGGCGAGCAGCAGCCGCTCTTCGCCCGCATCCATGGCGCCGCGCTTGGCGGAGATCCCGGCGACGCCCGAACGGGCGCGCAGGCCCTGCAGGGGCCAGAAGGTCCATTCGATCTGAGGCAGGGTGCCCGTGCCCGCGCCGGCCGGCTCCCCCTTCTCCCAGGCCCAGCGAGCGGCGGTCATGGCTGCGGTGCTGAGGTCGGCGGCGTTCGGCGAGGCGGCCGCAGGACGGATCTCGGCCGCCTCCGGCAGAAGCACGACGGCCGCCGCGGCCGCCGCGCCGGAGGCCTGCTCGGCGAGCGCCTGGGCGGCCTCTTCGCGGGTGGACACCGCCGACAGCCGCCGGCTGGCCGCCAGCAGCGAGGCGACGATGGACGCCCGGCGGGAGCTCTGGCGCGCCTGGTCCCGCACGCGGCCGGTCAGCAGGCCCGTGGTCATTGCCACCGCGAAGAAGACCGCGAAGGTGATCAGGTCGGCGGCATGGCCGATGCGGAAGCTCAAGCGGGGTTCAAGGAAGAAGAAGTTATAGCTCACCGCCGCCAGCGCCGCGGCGAGCAGGCCTGGCCCAAATCCGAAAGCGGCCCCTGAGACCAAAACGCTGGCCAGGAAGATCATCGCCAGGTTGGCGTTGGCCATGTAGCGGTCCGCCGCGGTCGCGACCAAACCCGCCAGCGTCACCAGACCAAGCGCCGCCGCATAGCTCACCCAGTCGACCCGCCGTTGAGCCGTCGCGGTTGGCTCCGGCTGGATGGCTCCCTCGTCGCTCAGGGTATCGGTGACCACATGTAGTGCGGCGCCGCGGGTCTGCTCCACGAGCGTGTGGGTCAGCGATCGTCCGAACAAGATCCGCATCTTGTCCCGCATCCCATGCGTCCGGCTCGCCCGCCCGATGACGATCTGGGTGACGTTGTTGCGACGGGCGTACTGGAGGACGGTCGAGGGCAGGTCGTCGGCGCTGAGGGTCACGCCGCCGCCGCCGAGCTGCTCGGCGAGCTTCAGGGCGGACGCGGTCTGACGGACGGCGTCCGGGTGTGGAGGCCGGTTCGGCCGCTCGACGTGGAGGACGGTCCAGGGCGCGTCCATCATCAGGTCAGACAGCCGCTTGCCCGCGCGGACCAGAGCGCCCGCGAACGGTTCGCCCCCGACCAGCACCAGGATGCGTTCGCCCGCCGCCCAGGGTCCCTCGATGCCCTGAGCGCGCATCTGGCCGACGAGCTTGTCGTCCACCGTCTGAGCCGCGCGGCGGAGCGCCATCTCGCGCAGCGCCGTCAGGTTCTCCGGCTTGAAGAAGCGGTCGGCCGCCAGCCGCGCGGTCTCGGGCACGTAGACCTTGCCCTCCGCCAGACGCTTGCGCAGTTCATCAGGGGTGAGGTCGATCACCTCGATCTCGTCGGCCCGGGACAGGGCCGAGTCCGGCACGGTCTCGCGCACGCGCACGCCGGTGATGCGCCAGACCACGTCCACCAGGCTTTCGAGGTGCTGGACGTTCAGCGTGGTCCACACGTCGATCCCGGCGGCGAGCAGCTCCTCCACGTCCTGCCAGCGCTTGGGATGGCGCGAGCCCGGCGCGTTGGAGTGGGCGTACTCGTCGACCAGGAGCAGGCCCGGCCGGCGGACCAGCGCGGCGTCGAGGTCGAACTCCAGGAGCATCCGGCCGCGGTGCTCGATCGGTTGACGTGCGAGGGTCTCCAGGCCCTCGGTCAGGGCCTCGGTCTCCCTTCGGCCGTGTGTCTCCACCACGCCGACGACGACGTCGGCGCCCTCCTCCCGTCTCCGCGCGGCGGAGCTCAGCATCTCGTAGGTCTTGCCTACACCCGGCGCCATGCCGAGGAAGACGCGCAGCTCGCCCCGCCCCTCCGCCCGCGTGCGGGCCAGGAGGGCGTCGGGATCGGGGCGTCGCGGGTCCTCGAAAGTGGCCAAGCCTTTTCCCGGGTTAGAAGTGGGCGATGATGTCGCCGGACAGGACCGTCTCCTGCTGGCGGTTGGGCGCGTTGCCGTGGTTGCCGTTGCCGTTGAAGGCGTCGCCTGAGTCGGCGCGATAGTAGGCGATCTCAGGGCGAAGCTCGATCTGGGGCGACAGCCAGTGCTGGACGCCCAGCGCCACGCCTTCATAGGCCGTCGCCACGCCGGTGCGTTGACCCTGGTAGTCGTTGAAGTACTCGGTGCGCAGGGATAGGTTGTCCAGCGGTGAGAACTGATAGTTCCAGTAGGCCAGCTCCGCCTGGACGTTGGCGCGGCAGGTCAAGGTGTTGTGGTCCTTGCATTGCGCTTCGTCGGGCGCGTTGAAGCGGAACGACGGGCCGGAGAAGGGCGTGCCGCCGTTGGCGTTGATCGTCTGGACTTCCGGGTTGTTGACGTTCGGCACGCCACTTTCATGGACGTTATAGACCTCCATCGCCAAGTGGAACTTGTCAGTGAACTTATGGTAATAGGTGAAGCCCTTCCATTGAAGGTTGTTATAGCCCCATTCGCCGCTGTTGATGCCATTCATGCAGACATAGAGGTCGTCGCGGGCGCTGTCGCTCTGGTAGCGGATGCAGCCGGTGAAGGACGGGCGTGCGCCGGGGTCCTTCAGGAAGGTGGCGTTCGGGTAGATGGGATTGGGGAACGGGTTGGTCTTGTGGACCCCGTCGTTGCCGGCGAACGTGTCGGTGCCGATGACGACCCCGGCCTGGAGGAACAGGTTCTTGGTCACCGCCAATGTTCCCAGCACGCCCGTATTGGTGAAGTTGTCGAAGGTGTAGGTCATCGAGTGGGAGTACATATAGTTGTTCGGGGCCAGCTGCGCCTCGATGTCCGGCACGGAAATGAAGCGGCCAGCGCGGATCAGCAGACCCTTGGCGACTTGGGGGACATACACTTCGGCGTACAGCATCGGAAAGTCGTAGCCGGAGTTGTTGTTGGACTTGGTCAGCTGGTCGCTGCCGAAGCCGTCGGAGATGGTGTAGCGGTAGTCCACCCCGTAGATGCCTGAGATGCGGAAACCCCAGTCGATGTGGTCCCGCTGGACGGTGTCGGGCACCCGCTCCACGTAGAGCACGGTCTGGTCCATCTGGATGGTGTTGGGGTTGTAGTCGTAGCCCGCCGGGGCGTTGCCGCCCTGGACGTGGCTGGTGCTGAGGTTGGCGCCGACCTCCACCCACCCGTAGGCCTGGATGTGGGCGTCCTGCATCAGCTTGCCGAGCCCCGTAGGCGCCAGGGCGACCATCAGCGGACTGTCCACCGCATTGGGGCGGGAGGCGCCGAGCAAGGTCGCGCCGCCGTAGGGCCACTCGGTAAAGGGATAGGGGGGCTGGGTGACAGGCTGGGGCGGATAGTCGGTCCGGCGGCCGGGCAGGGCGTTAGGATCGGCCGGCGGCCCGGCCTGGCCCCACTCCAGCTTGTAGTAGTCGATCATGCGCGACAGCATGTTGCCGCCGGTCGGAATTTGCGAGGCGTCATAGCCGCCGCCAGGGGCGGTGGCCGCTGACGTGGGTGTCGCGCTGGTGGGGGGGCCTGCAGCCGCAGCCAGGACGGCGAGGTCGGCGTCGGACTCGGCGAACGCCACCGCTCCTACGCTTACGGCGAGCGCCGCGCCCATGGCGACGGACGCGAGGAGACGCGAATTCATCTTCAGTGACCTTTTGATTTTGATTTAGTTGCTAGTTCTGGTGGGACTCAGGGTCGGGTGGACGCGAGCGGATGCTGATCGTCCAAGGCCCGGTTGGTGACCAGCACATTGACGTGCGGCTGCCCTATGAAGCCCAGGATCGGCTGCTCCGTACTTTTCGCGATCTCGGCCTGAACGACGGAGACCGGCAGGCTCCGCGCCTGGGCTATGCGCTGCGCCTGGAAAGCGGCGTTCTCGGGCGAGATATCCGGATCGAGGCCTGAACCGGAGTTGGTCACTGCGTCGGCGGGGATGGCGGCGGAAGGGTTTTCCTTCCGCAGCGCAGTCGCCGTGCTCCCGACGGAGGCGGCAAGCTTGGGGTCCATGGGACCGAGGTTGGAGCCCGACGAGTTGGTGGCGTCGTAGCCGTTGGAGCCCGCCGACGAGCCGCGGGGATGAAGATATTCCGGCCGAGCGAAGCCCTGGGCGATCAGGGCGGAGCCGACCACCCGTCCGCCCGCGCCGGTCAGCAGGCTGCCATTCGCCTGGCGAGGCAGGACGAGCTGGGCCGCGCCGGTGACCGCCAGCGGATATCCCACGCCCAGGAGCAGGATGAAGAGGGCGACCGTGGCGACCGCCGCACGAAGGCGAGACAGCATGGAAGCTCCTCAGGCCAGATGAACGGTTGAGACGATCAGGTCGATGACCTTGATGCCGACGAACGGCGCGACGAGGCCGCCGAGACCATAGACCAGGAGGTTGCGGGTCAGCAGCGCCTGAGCCCCGATGGCGCGGTACTTCACGCCGCGCAAAGCCAGCGGGATCAGCGCCACGATGATCAGGGCGTTGAAGATCACCGCCGACAGGATTGCGCTCTGGGGACTATGCAGGCCCATGACGTTGAGCGCCTTCAGCGCCGGCAGCGACACCACGAACAAAGCCGGGATGATGGCGAAGTACTTCGCCACGTCGTTGGCGATGGAGAAGGTGGTCAGCGCGCCGCGGGTGATCAGCAATTGCTTGCCGACCTCCACGATCTCGATGACCTTGGTGGGATCGCTGTCGAGGTCGACCATGTTGCCGGCCTCGCGCGCCGCCTGGGTGCCGGTCTGCATGGCCACGCCTACGTCGGCCTGGGCCAGGGCCGGAGCGTCGTTGGCGCCGTCGCCACACATGGCCACCAGGCGGCCCTTGCCCTGCTCGTCCCGGATCATGCGCAGCTTGTCCTCCGGCGTCGCCTCGGCGAGGAAGTCGTCCACCCCGGCCTCGGACGCGATGGACGCGGCTGTGACGGGGTTGTCGCCGGTGATCATCACCGTGCGCACGCCCATGCGGCGGAGGTCGGCGAAGCGCTCCTTCACGCCCGGTTTGACGACGTCCTTCAGATGGATGACGCCCACCAGCCGGTCGCCCTCCGCCACCGCCAGCGGCGTGCCGCCGGAGCGGGCGATGCGGTCCACCGCCGCATCGATCTCCTTGGAAACCAGCGATCGATCGATCTTCAGGTAGCGGATCACCGCATCCACCGCGCCCTTGCGCCAGGACTGGCCGCCGACCTCCAGGCCGGAGGGGCGGGTGACGGCGGTGAAGGCGATGGCGGTGGCGCCGGCAGGTGTCTCGACCTGAAGCCCCTTCTCCCGGGCGAGCTCCAGGATTGAGCGGCCTTCCGGCGTCTCGTCGGCCAGGCTCGCCATCAGCGCGGCGCGCAGCGCTGCGGCCTCCGGCACGCCGGGCGCCGGGATGACTTCGGTCGCCATGCGGTTGCCGAAGGTGATGGTGCCGGTCTTGTCCAGCAGCAGGGTGTCGACGTC